>JADGOO010000075.1 GCA_017882905.1 Acidimicrobiia bacterium
CGACGGCGTCCTGCTGGCAGATGGTGCGGTCGATCGTGGGCGTCCTGGCCGAGACGGGCATGGGCAAGCGTCGCCCCGGAGACCTGCTCGGTGTGCTGCGCGCCCGGGATCGTTCGGCGGCGGCGAACCTCGCGCCCCCGCACGGGCTGTGCCTCTGGGACGTGGGCTATGGGCCTGACCCGGGCGCCGGCGACGCCGGCGCCCAGTAGCAGGCGGTCACTGAGCGGCGATCGCTACGTCGTGGGCACGGTGGTCGCCGTGGCCGGGAGCTTCACGTCGTCGGCGGTGGAGTCGGCGAAGGCGCTGGCCTCGATGCTCGAGGCGGAACCCGCCGTCGTGGTCGTGCTGCCCTTCATGAACACGCCGGTCTTCGAGTCGACGCATGCGGTGATGCTGCCGCTCTGGCCGTTCGCCGATCCGGAGATCTTCACGCACTTCGCATCGCGGCCCGCGATCGTCTCGTTCGACGTGCTCTTCGAGACGCTGGCGCCGAGTGCGCTGAAGGACCCGGAGCTCGCGAACAGCGCCGAGTAGACGCCGAAGAAGCTGGCCGTCATGGTCTGGCCGAGGTTCTGGCCCGCGGGCATCTCCGTGCAGGTAGGTGTGGATCCGAGCTGACACGTGTAGCTCTTGCCGCCCGTGGTGAGGAACTCGGAGTCGCCGGTGATGAAGGCCGAATCCCCGTGGTACTGCACCAGCGTGAAGTCGGAGCTCTTGTCGTTCGCCTTGTACGTGACCTTCACGTTGGCCGACTTCGCCTTGGCGAGCAGCGCGTCGAGGTCGCCGTTGCCGGTGGAGCCGGACTTCGCAGTCGTGTTGCTGCCCCCGCCGAGCGGCGAGATGCCCGACTTGGACGAGCTGCCGCACGCGGCAAGGCCCGCGGCGAGCGTGATCACGGTGATGGTGACGGAAATCCTGCGCATGCAGGGATTCTCACACGTCGGGGGCGCTCTCGGTGGGCACCCCGAAATAGAGGTAGGAGTACGCCTCGTCGCGGGCCACGATTCCGGCCGCCCGCAGGGCCACGTCCCAGTCGCCGCGCACGGAGCGGTCGTTCTCCTCCATGCCGTGATCGGCGATCAGCACCCACGCGGTGTCGTCGAACACGCCGGCCTGCTCGACCGCGGCGAACAGCGCGCCGAGGCGGCCGTCGCTGTCGCGCACCGACGCCGCGGCCATCTCGGAGTGGGGACCGCCCTCGTGCATCGCCGCGTCGGTGAGGGTGTGGTTCACGAAGCAGAACCGGGGGAGCGGGTAGCTCTGGTCGCGGTAGTGCCCGCTCCAGATGCCGACCGCCTGGTCGATCGCCATGTGGTCGATCACCGACGACCACGAGTAGTCCTTGCTCGGGCGCACGAACCGTTCGGTGATGTGCGGCAGGCCGAACGGGTCCTTCGGGATCGGGGGAACCTCGCCCCGACGGAAGAAGTCGAACGTGGAGTAATCGGCCCGGATGTCGCACGGCTCGTTGATCGACGCGGTGAATCCCGCCTCGCCCGACCAGGTGCGGTGCACGGCATCGTGGATCGACTCGACACCAGGTGTGGCGTGGTCCATCGCCCACGGCCAGGTGGCCGTGGAGTTCGTGATCACCTGCGCTGCCGTGCGCCGGTCGTACCACGCGTTGTTCAAGATGCCGTGGTGGCCGGGGTGGGCGCCCGTGACGATCGTGGTGTGGTTCGCGAGCGTGAGCGTGGGGAGGCTCGCCATGGCGCCGTGGCCGAAGGCCGTGCCCATCGAGATGAGCCGGGCCACGTTGGGCGCTTCACCGCGGGCGGCCATGTCGTACAGGACGTTGGCGTTGGTGCCGTCCCAGAGCACGCACACCACGTGGCGCGGCTGCTCGCCGTTCAGCACGTCGACGCGCGCGGTGCCGTCCTGCACGGCCGTATAGGTGCCGTCGGCGCGGGGAGCGCAGCCGAGCAGGGCCGCGATGGTGGGGGCCACGTCGACGGTGCGAGCCGAGAGGGGAGCCACACCGAGCTGGCGGGCACCCTTGCCCGCCACGATGAACGGGGCGCGGGCCTGCACGATCGCGAGCGCGCCGTGCTCACCGAAGTGCCCGCCCTGGTCTTCCCAGTTGTGGGCCGACGAGTGGAGCACGCACAGGTCGGGAGCGGCCGGCGAGTCGAAGAGCTGCGCGATGTGATCGAAGGCGTGCGGGTAGGCGTTGTCACGCCGGTGCGGGTGCTTGTGGGCCAGCTCCTCGGGCAATGAGGCGTAGCGGTCGGTCGACTGGTCGGCGAGCGGATCCTCGCCCTGGGTGGCCGTGACCTCGTAGCCGCCGGCGCCGTCGCGCCGGAACCGCACCGATCCGTCGTGGCTCGCGGCTTCGTACTCGCCGTCGATGGCCCGCACGACCATGTCGACGATCGGATCGAGCGCGCGGTCGAGCAGCACGCTCAGCGCGGCTTCGGCCTCGCTGCGGTGCTCGACCGGCACCTCGTGCGGGACGGTCGACGGCCCGGCGTGGGCGACCATGGCAGACTCCTGACGCGTTCGGCTGCGGCGGCACGCTACCGCTGCTTGGGCGGGCAGAGACCGGCGCTGCTATCCTGGTCAGTCGCGCTTCGCGTCCTGTTCAGGTGTTCTCCGGGCACCGTCCCACAGGCCCGCGCCTCGCTCGACCCTCTCGAACCAGTGGTAGGTACTCCTGTGCGCACGTACTCGCCGAAGCCCGGCGACCTTCAGCGGCAATGGCACGTGATCGATGCCGACGGTCTGGTCCTCGGCCGGCTTGCGACCGAAGTGGCGGTCTTGCTCCGCGGCAAGCACAAGCCCACGTACGCGTCGCACGTCGACACCGGCGATCACGTGATCGTGATCAACGCCGAGAAGATCGCCGTGACGCCGAAGAAGGCGCACGACAAGATGTACCACCGGCACTCGGGCTACCCGGGTGGCATCAAGAGCGAGAACATGGAGACGTTGATCGCTCGCCACCCCGACCGCGTCGTGCGCCTCGCCGTGCGTGGGATGCTGCCGAAGAACCGTCTGGGTCGCCAGATGATCAAGAAGCTGCGCATCTACGCCGGCCCCACCCACCCTCACCAGGCCCAGCAGCCGGTAGCGCACTCCTTGCCGTCGCGCTCGGCCGCAGCCACGAACGCCTGAGCGGAGTCCTCGTGCCCAAGCCCCTGATCCAGACCACCGGCCGCCGCAAGGAGAGCGTGGCGCGTGTGCGCCTGCGCCCCGGCACCGGCAAGATCACCGTGAACGGTCGCGACTTCGATCAGTTCTTCGGCGTGCTCACCCACCGGGTGATCGCCCGCGAGCCACTGCGCCTCACCCAGACCGAAGAGGTCTACGACGTCGACGCCACCGTCGACGGCGGCGGCATCAGCGGCCAGGCCGGCGCCTTGCGCCTCGGCATCGCCCGCGCGTTGATCGCGCTCGATCCCGACACGCGCCCGGCGCTCAAGAAGGCCGGACTGCTCACCCGCGACGCGCGTGAGAAGGAACGGCGCAAGTACGGCCTCAAGAAGGCCCGCAAGGCGCCGCAGTACTCCAAGCGCTAGGTCCCCGGCCGGCGACGGCACGGGCGCCATGTTGCGCTTCGGTACCGACGGCATCCGAGGCGATGCCGACGAACAGCTCACGAGCGAGCTCGTGGTCGCGCTGGGTCGCGCCGCGGCGCGAGTCTTCGGCGTGGGCGCGCCGTTCTTGATCGGTCGCGACACGCGCGAATCGGGGCCGCGCATCGCCATCGACCTGGCCGCCGGGCTCGTGGCGGAGGGTGCCTCGGTCGAGTTCCTCGGCGTGGTGCCCACGCCCGCGGTCGCATTCTGCTCGCAGCGCCGCGCCGCGCCGGCGGCGATGATCTCGGCAAGTCACAACCGTTGGACCGACAACGGGATCAAGCTGTTCGCACCGGGCGGACTGAAGCTCGACGACGACCAGCAGGCCGAGGTCGAACGCGTCCTCGACGCGTCGGTCGGAGAACCCATCGACGCGGCCGCGACACCGGCCGGTTCGGACCTCGCCGCGTGCCTCGACGACTTCGAGATCCATCTGCGCGGCGCGCTCGAGGGTCGCGCTCTCGCCGGGCTCAACGTCGTGCTCGATTGCGCCAACGGTTCGGCGTCGGCCGTTGCGCCAGAGCTCTTTGCTTCACTGGGCGCGACCGTGCAGTCGCTCGCGTGCGAGCCCGACGGGCGCAACATCAACGAGGCGTGCGGGTCGAACCATCCTGAAGCACTGCGGCGCGCCGTGGTGGCCGCGCACGCCGATCTGGGCCTCGCGTTCGACGGCGACGCCGATCGCTGCGTGGCGGTGGATGCAAGCGGCGCGCTGGTCGACGGCGACCAGGTGATGGTGGCGATGGCGCTCGACATGGCCGAGCGTGGCGCGCTCGTAGGCGACACGGTCGTGGTGACCGTGATGTCGAACCTCGGTCTGCGGCTAGCGCTGGCCGAACACGGGATCGCGGTGTGCGAGACCCCCGTGGGCGATCGGCACATCCTGGCCGCGCTCGAAGCGAACGGGTTCACGCTCGGAGGCGAGCAGTCGGGGCACGTGATCTTCCGCGAGCTGGCCACCACGGGCGACGGCGTGCTCACCGGCCTGCTGCTGGCCGACCTCGTGGTGCGCTCGGGCCGGCCGCTGCGCGACCTCGCGGCCGCGATGACGAGGCTCCCGCAGGTGCTGGAGAACGTGCGGGTGGCACCCGGCTTCGATCTGGCCGCGTCGGCGTCGGTGTGGGCTGCGGTGCGGGCCGCTGAGGCCCAGCTCGGCGACTTGGGTCGGGTGCTCGTGCGGGCGTCGGGGACCGAGCCGCTCGTGCGCGTGATGGCGGAGGCGCCATCGGACGCGGCCGCCCGGGCCGCCGTCGACCTGGTCAAGGCGGCGCTTCCGGTCTCGGGCTGAGCCCCTCGGGCGCCCCCCCTACACTGGTCGACCATGTGCGGGATCGTCGCGATCGCCAGCCGCCCGTCGGATCGCGAACTCCCGGAGCTGGCGCCGCTGGTCGCCGCGCTCCGATCCATCGACCGCGCGTTGCGTGGCCTCGATGTCACGCGCAGTGATCTCGACGGTGCGCTCCAGACCATGGTCGACGAGCTGACCGAGGTCGACACGGCGCTGCGCGGCGTCGCCGGCGTGCGTGCGCTCCTGCTCGACCCGTTGAGCACCTCGGCGATCGAGCACGTGATCGACGATCTCGTCGCCGGCGCGCTCGATCGCGAGACCGCGATCGAAGCGGCGCTCGAGGCCGGCCGGGTGGCCGTCGACGTGGAAGCGCTCAACGCCGCGCTCGTGGCCGTCAAAGACGTGCTGTGGGCCGTCGGCCACGATCGGGTCGGTGGGGCACGCGCCGTCGGAGAGCTCGCGGGCAGTGAACGCGGCGCGTCGGCCATCGAGACGTACTGGGCGCTGCAGCTCGCGCTGGGCGCGCTCGATCGGCTCGAAGTTCGCGGGCGCGATTCGGCCGGGCTCCACGTGCTGGTGCGTGACCACGGCCTCGCGCTCGACGACCCCACGGTGCAGCGCCTCATCTCGGCGCGCGTGGCCGATCCGTTGTTCGGCGCGCAGGCCGTGCGCGTGCACGACGGCACGTTGTCGTTCGTGTACAAGGTGGCCGCCGAGATCGGTGAGCTCGGCGACAACACGAGCGCGTTGCGCGCCCAGATCGCCGACGACGATCTGCTGCGCCTCGCGGTACATACGGAGGGTTCGCACGCGCTGGTGCTGTCGCACACCCGCTGGGCGAGCGTCGGCATCATCTCCGAGGCCAACGCCCACCCGCTCAACAGTGACGAGATCGAGAGCAAGGGTGGTGGTCCGTACGTGGTCGCCGCGCTCAATGGCGACGTCGACAACCACGCCGACCTGCGCGTGCACGAGCGGTTGCGCATCACCGCCGAGATCACCACCGACGCGAAGGTGATCCCCGTGCTCGTTGCCCGGCGCCTCGCCGATCATCCGTTGCACGAGGCGTTCCGGGCCACGGTCGCGAGCTTCGAGGGCTCCGTTGCGATCGGGGCCGTCTCGGCGTCGGCGCCCGACACCGTCCTGCTCGCCCAACGCGGGAGCGGTCAGGCGCTCTATGTGGGCCTCGGCGACGACGTGTTCGTGGCCGCCAGCGAGCTGTACGGGATCGTGGAGGTGGCGAACCAGTACGTGCGCCTCGACGGCGAGACCATGCGCGTGCCCGGCGATCCCTCCACGCAGGGCGAGATCATCGTGCTCGACGGCAGCCGCGCCGGCACGCTCGAGGGCATCCGTCGCTACGGCTACGAGGGCACCGAGCGCCCGATCACCGAAGCGGATCTCCAGACCGCCTCCATCACGACCCGCGACGTCGACCGGGGCGACGCACCGCACTACTTCTGGAAAGAGATCACAGAGGCGCCGGAGTCGTTCCGCAAGACGCTGCGCGGCAAGATCGTGGCCGGCGCCGACGGCCGGCTCGAAGTGCGCCTCGGATCCGATGCGATCCCCGACGACCTCGTCGCCGCGTTGGGCGCGGGCGACATCCGCCGTGTGCTGGCGATCGGCCAGGGCACCGCGGCCGTGGCCGCGCAGAGCTTGGCCGCGACGTTGCGCCGGCTCGCACGCGGTCGCCTGCACGCCGAGGCGGTCGTGGCCACCGAGCTCTCGGGCTTCGGGCTCGGCGGCGACATGTCCGACACGCTCGTGGTGGCGATCAGCCAGTCGGGCACGACCACCGACACGAACCGCACCGTCGACCTGGCGCGAGCGCGCGGCGCACGCGTGGTCGCGATCGTGAACCGTAGGCAGAGCGACCTCGTCGACAAGGCGCACGGCGTGCTCTACACGAGTGACGGTCGCGATGTGGAGATGGCGGTCGCCTCGACGAAGGCCTTCTACGCACAGATCGCGGCCGGTGTGCTGTTGGCGCACGCGGTCGCAGGGCTCCTCCCCGGCGGTCTCGACGCCGACGAGCAACACGCCGCGCTGGCGGCGCTCCGCGCGCTGCCTGCTGCGATGCACGATGTCGTGGGGCTGCGTGACTCGATCGCGCGCATCGCGCAACGGCACGCTCCGTCGCGCCGCTACTGGGCGGTCGTCGGCAACGGTGTGAACCGGGTGGCTGCGGCCGAGGTTCGCATCAAGCTCTCCGAGCTCTGTTACAAGTCGATCGCCTGCGACGTCACCGAAGACAAAAAGCACATCGATCTCTCAGCCGAGCCGCTCATCTTGGTGTGCGCCGCGGGACTGTCGGGCTCCAACGCCGACGACGTAGCGAAAGAGCTCGCTATCTACCGCGCCCACAAGGCGGCGCCGATCGTGATCGCGTCGAGGGGCCAGACGCGCTTCAGTGCGGCACTCGACACCATCACGGTTCCGGCGGTGCACCCCGAGCTCGACTTCGTGCTCGCGGCGATGGCGGGGCACGTGTTCGGCTACGAGGCGGCGCTTGCGATCGACGCGTCGGCGCGACCCTTGCGCGAGGCGCGGGCCTCGATCGAGTCGGTGCTCGCCACCGCGCCCGATGGCGCCGATTCGTTGCTCGCTGCATTGCCCATCGCGATCGGCGCGGCAGCCGTGCGCTTCTTCGAGACGTTGCAGACAAGTGGGTACGACGGAAGCCTCGAAGCCGGGACCGCAGTACGACTCGCCACGCTGCTGCGCTACGCGATCGGGATCGTGCCGCTCGAGACGTATCAGATCGAGCTCGGCAAGGTGGGAACACCCAGCGTCCTCGTCGACGATCTCGTGGTCGCGCTCACACGCGGGATCGATGAGCTCACCCGACCCGTCGACGCGATCAAGCACCAGGCCAAGACCGTCACGGTCGGCATCTCGCGCAGTGATGAGACGCTGCTGCGGGTGCGCCTCGTGGACGAGGTGCTCGCCACGGGCTGCCCGCGCGACAGCTTGAGCTACCGGTCGCTGCGCACGCTGGTCGAGCTCGACGCAGCGGTCGCCGAGGTGGTGGGTTTCACGCGTTACCGCATCGAAGGCGATCTCGATCGCGCGGCCACGATCCATGTGGTCGACCGCGGTGGCGTGGCCACGGCGATCCGGTCGCGCACCGACACCGAGCCGGTGCTGCGCGGCACGAAGCACCGCGCCGCGTTCGAGCGAGAGGTCACGGTCGTGCGCGGACGCGCCGATGGCCGCACGGTGATCCACGTGCCCGAGGTGAAGGACGGCCAGACCACGGGCCTCACGTTGATGCACGTGCGCTTCGAGTCGCGCCTCGCGCCCGACGTCGCCCGACGGGTCTTGCAGGGTTACCGCGGCCGCTACGCGGCGATCCAGGACCAAGTCACCGAGACCGAGCCGGTCATGCGCGACGACGTGCTCGGCACCATCGACCTCGTCGAGCTGCTCACCGAACCGGTGGCGCAGCTCGCCGAGCACTGGCGCCCGGCCTGACGTGGAACCCATCGTCACCCCGGCTGAGATGGCCGCGGCAGATCAGCGGACCATCGCGTCGGGCACTCCCGAATCGGTGCTCATCGAACGAGCCGGGCGTGCCCTTGCGCATCATGTTCGCGCCACGCTCGGAGGAACCTACGGGCGCCGCGGCGTCGTGGTCTGCGGCGGTGGCAACAACGGCGCCGACGGCCGGGTCGCCGCACGCGTACTCCGACAATGGGGCATGGGCATCGACGTGTTCGACATCGGTGGGCGCGGCGGCGACGGCGTCGACGCCCGTCCCCTCGCACGCGCCCTCGACCGCTGCGACGTGGCTGTCGACGCCATGTTCGGCACGGGGTTCCGCGGCACGCTCGACGGCGCTGCACTCGACGTCGACGCCGAGCTGTACCGAGCGCCGCTCATCGTGTCGGCCGACATCCCGAGCGGGGTCGACGGCGCCACCGGCGAGATCCGTGGTGACGGTTTCATCGGCGGCGCCGTGCTGGCGCACGAGACGGTGTGCTTCCAGGCCTGGAAGCCCGGCTTGTTGTTCGAACCGGGTCGTTTCCACGCCGGGCTGGTGACGGTCGTCGACATCGGCATCGCCGTCGGCCCCGATGAGTCGGCGAGCGCCGCCGATGCCGTCAAGGTCGCCGGCGTGTGGACGCGCGACGACACATTGCGAGCGCCGCTCGAACGTTGG
This sequence comes from Acidimicrobiia bacterium, assembly GCA_017882905.1. GTDB lineage: Bacteria > Actinomycetota > Acidimicrobiia > IMCC26256 > PALSA-610 > Chersky-683. The sequence goes on from JADGOO010000075.1 coordinate 9,032, forward strand.
CCGTACGAGCACAAGTGGTCGTCGGCGGTGCTCGTGGTCGGCGGGTCGCCCGGGATGGTGGGCGCGCCGCTCATGTCGGCGCGCGCCGCGCACCGGTGCGGTGCGGGCATGGTGGTGGCCGGGCTGCCGGCTTCGTCCATTGCCGACGCGCCGCCTTCCGAGATCGTGGTCCGGCCCATCGACGCGCAGACGTTCGCGGCGGGCGTGCTCGACGGACTCGAGCGCTTCGGTGCCCTCGTGCTCGGACCCGGCCTCGGTCGGAACAGCGAGCTGCGCGGCGCGGTGCGAGAGGTGCTCCTGCGCGCCCCCGTGCCGATCGTGCTCGACGCCGATGGCCTCACCGCGATCGCCGGCGACCTCGGCGTGCTGCGCGAGCGCGCCGCCGCCGGCCACCCGCCGGTCGTGCTCACGCCCCACGACGGCGAGTACGCACGCCTCGCCGGCACGCCCGTAGGCGTCGATCGGATCGACGCGGCGCGCCGTCTCGCAGCACGAACCGCGGGCGTCGTGCTGCTGAAGGGACCGGGGACCGTGGTGGCCCGCCCCGACGGCATGGTCGCAGTGTGCGCCAACGGCGGCTCCGAGCTGGCCACCGCCGGAACGGGCGACGTGCTGTCGGGGATGATCGGAGCGTTGCTCGCCCGGACAGGCGGCCGCACCGATGCGGCCTTGGCGCACACGGCGGCCGCGAGCGCGGCGTGGATCCACGGCGAAGCCGCACGGGCCGCCGGGAACGGGCCGAGCACCGTCGCGAGCGACGTCATCGAGGCGCTACCCCGTACGCTTCATGCCGTGCGGCGCCTCTCGCCGTAACCCGCCGAGCCACGAGGAAGCGATGCCCACGCGCACCGTCCGCGAGATCATGTCCAGCCCGGTCGCCACGCTGGCACCCGATGTCACGGTTGCCGCCGCCGCGGACCAGCTCTCCGAGCGTCGGGTCGGCGCGATGCCCGTGGTCGACGCCGCCGGCAAGCTGCTCGGTGTGCTGAGTGACGACGACCTGCTCGTGGCCGACGGCAACGTGCACGTGCCCACGATCCTCTACGTCCTGGGCGCCGTGATCCCGCTGCCGGGGCAGATGAAGCACCTGGAGGAAGAGCTGCACAAGGTGGCCGGTTCCACGGTCGGCGAGATCATGGACGCCGATGCGCCCTCGGTGACCGCCGACGCGACGATCCAGGAAGCGGCAACCCTCATGCACGACAAGGGCGTCACGCACCTGCCCGTAGTCGACGCCGATCACAAGGTGATCGGCATCGTGGCGCGCGGCGACGTCGTGCGTTTCATCGCGCTCACCACCTGAGCCGCGCCGTCATCGTGACCGACGTGGAGCTGCGCCCCGTTTGGGCCGAGATCGATCTCGGTGCCGTGCGAGCCAACGTGGCGGCACTGCGCGATCTGGTGGCGCCGGCCGAGGTGATGGCGGTCGTGAAGGCCGACGGCTACGGCCATGGCGCGCTGGCCGTGGCCATTGCCGCGCTCGACGCCGGCGCCGCCCAGCTGGGTGTCGCTCTCGTCGAAGAAGGCATCGCGCTGCGCGAGGCAGGTGTGCGCGCGCCGATCCTGGTGCTCTCGGAGCCGGTCGCGGCGGCGGCCCCCGCGGTCGTGGCGCACGACCTCACACCCGCGGTGTACACGCACGCCGGGATTGCGGCGCTCGGCGATGCCGTCGCCGACGCGTCGACGCGCGATCGCCGCGCGGGCCCGCTCGCGGTACACCTCAAGGTCGACACGGGGATGCATCGCGTGGGTTGCCGTCCCGACGACGCGCCCGCGCTCGCCAAGGCCGTGCAGCAACGACCGGAGCTGCGGTTGGAGGCCGTCTGGACGCACTGCGCCGTGGCCGACGAGACGGAGCGCGACGAGACGACCCAACAGCTGAGTGCACTGCACGACGTGGTGGCGCGCTGTCGTGCGCAGGGCGATGCGCCCGAGCGATTGCATGCCGCGAACACGGCGGGCGCGATCGCGTGGCCCGACACGCGGCTCGACCTCGTGCGGTGCGGGATCGGCGTCTACGGGATCGCGCCCGCGCCCGCGCTCGCCGGCCGGGTTGCACTGCAACCCGCGATGTCGGTGAAGGCGCGCGTCACGTTCGTGAAGCGACTCGCGGCCGGCGCGCAGCTGAGCTACGGGCTGCGGTACACCATGCCGCGCGACGGGTGGGTGGCGACCGTGCCGATCGGATATGCCGACGGTGTGCCGCGCGCGCTCGCTGCAGCCGGTGGCGAGGTGCTCGTACGCGGTCGCCGTCATCCGATCGCCGGCACGGTCACCATGGATCAGCTGATGATCGATCTGGGCGACAGCCTCGCCGACGTGGGTGACGAGGTCGTGCTCCTCGGCGCGCAGGGCAACGAGCGCATCACCGCCGACGAATGGGCCGAACGGTTGGGCACGATCGCCTACGAGATCGTGGGCGGCATCGGACCTCGCGTACCCAGGAGGTACCTCGGATGACCAGTCGCGTCGGCCGTGTCGCCAAGCGCGCCGCGATCGCCTCCGCGCTCGCGGGCGGTGTCGGCGCCGGCGCCTATGGCGTCGGGCGGTTCGTGGCCGCACGCCTGCGCGGCATCTCCGACGACGCCGATGCCGAGCGGCTGCTCGACGAACCCATGTGGGTCTCGACCACCGTGCCCAGCTTCGACGGCGGGACGATCAACGTGATCGACCGCCAGCCCCCCAAGGGCACGCCGGTGCAAGCCGTCACCTTCGTGCTGTCGCACGGCGTCACGCTGTCGGCGCGCACATGGCTGCGCCAGCTCGACTCGCTGCCGGCCGCCGGATTCCGAACCGTTGCCTTCGATCACCGTGGCCACGGCGCTTCGAAGCTGGGAACGGCCGGGCACTCGATCGACAACCTCGGCGACGACGTGCGCACCGTCCTCGAAGACCTCGATCTGCACAACGTGGTGCTCGTCGGGCACTCGATGGGCGGCATTGCGGTGCAGTCGTACTTCGCTCGCCACGCCGAGTCTGCGCACGCGCGAGTTGCTGGGCTCGTGCTGCTGTCGACGCTCGCCCGGACGATCGGTGGCTCGCAGGCCGCGCAGCTCAACGCGCTGATGGAACGCCTCACGCGGCGCACGCCCGACACGACTCGGATCTGGGCGAGCCGGAACCTCGGGCTCGTGCTCGCACGCGTCGGCTTCGGTCGCGACCCGAAGCCCAGCCATGTGGAGCTGGTGCGCCGCATGATGCTGGCCTGCCCTCCGGCGACACGCGTGTCGGCGCCGAGGAGCCTGGTCGGCTTCGACCTCTCGGCCGGGCTCGCGCAGATTCGCGTCCCCACGCTCGTGATCTGCGGCACGCACGACGTGATCACGCCACTGCACAACTCGAGGTACATGGCGCGCTGGATCGACGGCGCCCGGCTCGAGGTGATGGAGGGTGGCGGGCACATGCTGATGTTGGAGCGCACCGAGGCGGTCGACCGTCTGCTCGTCGACTTTGCCCACGAGGTTGCCGACGATGCGCCGGTCGCCCGGAACGCGTCTCGGTGAGCGACGCATGTGGCGTCCGGGTGGGGCACGTGACGCTCGACGGCAGTGGCGTCACGTGCGTGCTGCTCCCTCCGGGAACCATCGCCTCGGGTGAGGTGCGCGGCGGCGCGCCGGCGTCGCGCGAGCTCGCCCTGCTCGATCCGCTGCGCACGGTCGCGTGCGTCGACGCGATCGTCTTTGCGGGCGGCAGCGCGTTCGGTCTCGCAGCAGCCGACGGCGCCATGCACGAGCTCGCGGCGGCCGGCCGCGGCTTTCCCACTGCGGGCGGCCCCGTGCCGATCGTGCCCACGCTGGCCGTGTTCGACCTTGCCGCGGCGAGCGCGCGACCGTCGGCGGCCGACGGCGCAGCTGCGGTGCTCGCCGCGATGGCCTCCGAGTCGTTGCCCGGCGGTGGTCGAGTGGGCGCCGGTACCGGCGCCACCGTCGGCAAGTGGCGCGGACGCGAGGGCGCGGTGGCCGGTGGGCTCGGCATCGCGACGGCGATCGCGCCCGACGACGTTGCGTTCGTCGTGGTCGCGGTGGTGAATGCCGTTGGCGATGTTCTCGACGATGACGGTCGGGTGCTCGCAGGGAGTCGCGCACCACACGACGCGCCCGCGTTCCCGGCGGCGGAGCCGTTCCGCGAGGGTGCCAACACCACGCTCGTGGCCCTCGTGACGAACGCGACGCTCGACAAGGCTCAATGTGCGTTGTTGGCCCAACACGCCCACGACGGCTTGGCCCGCGCGCTACGGCCCGCGCACACCCGCTACGACGGCGACGCCGCCATCGCCGCCGCCACGTGCGCCCGCGACGGCGTCGCGCCCGTCGATCGCATCTTGCACTGGGGTGCACTCGTCACCGCGGCGGCCATCCGTGCGGCCGTTGCACCGTCGGGAACAACAGCGCTCACGCTCCAGTAGCCTTCCTCCGCGGTGAGCGACTTTTCTGCGCCCGCGTCGGCGTCGCCTGCCGAGCCCTTCGAGCATCCTGCCTGGCATGCCGGCAACACGCTCGAGCTCGTGCGCACGGTCGCGCTCGGCTGCACCTTGTGCCCGCTCGCGCTCCAGGGTCGCAGCCAGGTCGTGTTCGGTGTCGGCGATCCGCATGCGGCGCTGCTGTTCGTCGGCGAGGGCCCGGGCGAACAGGAAGACCGCCAAGGCGAGCCGTTCGTGGGGCGAGCCGGCCGACTGCTCACGCAGCTCATCGAGGGCATCGGTCTCACGCGCGACGACGTCTACATCGCCAACGTCGTGAAGTGCCGGCCACCGGGCAACCGTGATCCGCTCCCGGTCGAGATCGAGACGTGCGCACCGTGGCTCGATCGCCAGATCGAGCTCATCGAACCGCGTGTGGTGGTCACCCTCGGCAACTTCGCCACGAAGCTGCTGTTGGGCACGAAGGAAGGCATCACGAAGCTGCGCGGCCGCCAGTTCCCGTTCGAGCGAGCGGGTGTGTCAGCCGTGCTCGTACCGACCCTGCATCCCGCGGCCGTCCTGCGCAACGGCGGCCGGGCACTGGCCGAGACGCGCGCCGACTTCGTGGTCGCCAAGCGGCTCGCCGCCGCGGCGAAGCAGTAGGTACTTCATGCTGCTGCACAGCAAGTCGACAACCGAGACGCGTGCCATCGCCGCGGCCATTGCGGCCCTGTTGGAAGCCGGCGATGTCGTCGTGCTCACGGGCGACCTGGGTGGCGGCAAGACGACGTTCGTGCAGGGTGCCGTCGCCGCGCTGGGGAGCAGCGACTCGGTGACGAGTCCCACGTTCGCGATCGTGCAGGAGTACACCGCGCCCGTGCCGATCGCCCACGTCGACGTGTACCGCCTCGATCGAGAACAGGAGCTGCACGACATCGGCTTCGACGAGCTCGTCGACTCCGGGCGCATCGTGTTCGTGGAGTGGGGCGAACGTGTGGCGCGTCTCGTCCCGGCCGACCGGCTCGTGATCACCTTCGACGTGCCGCGTACCGGTGGAGAAGACGAGCGTGTGGTCGCGATCGAAGCGCAGGGCGCATCATGGGCGTTGCGTCACGCCGCGTTGGGCGCGTCGTTGCAACCGTGGAGCGTCGCGTCGTGATCGTGCTCGCGATCGACACGGCGACGCGCCGCGTGGGTTGCGCGCTCGGGACCGCTGACGGCCTGCTCGGCGAGATCGCGCTGGGCCATGCAGGCAAGGCGACCGCACCGCGCCACACCGAGCAGCTCACGCCCGCGATCGAGACGTTGTGCGCGCAGACCGGAGTGTCGCTGCGCGACGTGGGCGCGATCGCCGTGTCGATCGGCCCGGGAATGTTCACGGGGTTGCGCGTGGGCGTGGTCACCGCCAAGGCGCTCGCGCACGCGCTCGCCGTGCCCGTCGTGGCAGTACCGACCCTGGATCTCGTGGCGTGGCCGCTGCGGTACGCGAGACACGCATGTGTCGTGCCGCTGATCGACGCGCGGCGCAACGAGGTGTACTGCGCCTGGTACCGGCCGGTTCCGGGCGGCGTGCAGCGCGACGGTGACTACCAGCTGCTCACACCCGACGATGTGGCCGCCGAGCTCACCGCGCGACGCGAGCTCGCGTTGGTGTGCGGCGACGGAGCGCTGCGCTTCGCGGCAGCCTTCGAAGGTGACGACCTCGTGGAGCTCGCCGGCCCCGATCACGCCGCGCCGAGCCTGGCTGCGTTGGTCGATCTCGCGTGCGCGCGAGCGGCCCGCGGCGACGTGTGCGCGCCGGCGGATGTGGTGCCGATGTACCTGCGCCGCAGCGACGCGGAGCTCGCGTTGGAGGCGCGGTCGTGATCGAGCCCGCCGATCTCGACCCCGAGAGCCTCGTGGTGCACGTGCTCCCCATGCGCCGCCGCCATCTGCGCGGCGTGCTGCGCATCGAACAGCAGGTGTACCCGAGACCGTGGACCGCGGCGCTGTTCCAGAGCGAGCTGGCGCTGCGCGACACGCGTGCCTACGTAGTGGCGCGCGTGGGGCATCAGGTCGTGGGCTACGGCGGTCTCATGATGACGCTCGACGACGGCCACATCACCACGATCGCGGTCGATCCGGCCTGGCATCGGTTGCGGATCGGTACACGGTTGCTCCTAGCACTCACGCGCGAAGGATTGGCGCGGCGCGCCACCGCGCTCACCCTCGAGGTCCGGCTGTCGAACCTCGGCGCGCAAGCGCTGTACCGCCGCTTCGGGTTCGAAGCCGTGGGGGTGCGCCGCGGCTACTACCAAGACACCGGCGAGGACGCGCTGATCATGTGGGCGCGCGGCGTGAGCGAACCGGCCTATCGAGCGTTGCTCGAGAGTCATGAGCGCCAGCTCCCGGGCCACACCGTGTTCGATTCCCGCCGCATCGTCGGCTCCGACGGTGGCGCGGCGTGACGGCACAGCACCAGCTCGTGTTGGCCTTCGAGACGAGCTGCGACGAGACGGCTGCCGCGCTGGTGGCCGACGGCACGATGGTCCGTTCGTCGGTCGTGGCCACGCAGACCGCGCGGCACGCGCCGTTCGGCGGTGTCGTTCCGGAGGTGGCCAGCCGCGCCCACGTGGAGCTGCTCGACGAGGTGCTCGTGCAAGCGCTCGGGGAAGCGGGCGCAACCTTGGCTGATGTGGATGTGTTCGCCGCCGCGCACGGACCCGGGCTCTCGGGCGCGCTGCTCGTGGGCGTGTCGGCCGCCAAGGCGCTCGCGCTCGCGCTCGAGCGCCCGTACGTGGGTGTGCACCATCACGAAGCCCACATGTGCGCGGCTCGCCTCGAGGCGCCCGATCTCGCGCCGCCGTTCGTCACGCTCGTGGTGTCGGGCGGCCACACGCTGATCGCACACACGACCGCACCCGGCCGTCACGAGGTGCTCGGCCAGACCGTCGACGACGCGGCCGGCGAAGCGTTCGACAAGGTCGCCCGGTTGCTCGGTCTCGGCTATCCCGGCGGTCCCGCGATCGACGAGCTCGCCGGCCGCGTCGCGGCCGACGCCGTGCGGTTCACGCCGCCGATGCTCGACGACGGCCTCGACTTCTCGTTCTCAGGTCTCAAGACCGCGGTGCTGCGCCACCATCGTGAGCATCCCGACCGCCCCGTCGCCGACGTGGCCGCCGGCTTCCAACGCGCCGTGGTGCAGGTGCTCGTGACGAAGCTGATGCGGGCGGCGGCCGCCACAGGAGCGCCCACCGTGGTGATCGGCGGCGGTGTCGCTGCGAACTCGGCGCTGCGCGCGGCGGTGGTGGAAGCCGCCGATGCGGCCGGTCTGCGTGCCGTGGTGCCGAGCCGAGCCCTGTGCACCGACAACGCGGCCATGGTGGCGGTGGCCGCGCACGAGCGCCTCGCCCTCGACGGGCCGACCCCGCTCGACGACGGCGTGTACCCCAACCTCCCACTTAGCACTCTCAACCCCTGAGTGCTAAGATGGTGAACCTCAACCGCCATCACTCCAAATGGGCTCATAGGAGCTCTCGCGTCGAGGAGGCGCCCCGATGAAGCTGCAGCCGCTTGAGGACCGCATCGTCGTTCGCACAGCCGAGGCCGAGGAGAAGACGGCCAGTGGCCTCGTCATCCCCGACACGGCCAAGGAGAAGCCCCAGCAGGGCGAAGTCCTTGCCGTTGGCCCGGGCCGCCGCTCCGACCAGACCGGCGACATCATCCCGCTCGACATCGCGGTGGGCGACACGGTCGTCTACTCGAAGTACGGGGGCACCGAGCTCAACCTCGACGGTGAGGACTACCTGATCCTCAACGCCCGCGACGTGCTCGCCAAGGTCGGCGGGACCACCTCCAAGAAGAAGTAGCTCGCCGCCGGGCAACGTCCGGCAGCACATGATCGAGCACGACCGATGGCGGCCTCACGGGGCCGCCATCGTCATGTCGTGGCGAAGCGCGCAGTGCGGGCGTCGCTGCGTCAGCGCGGTTCGGGGGGCGGGAGCGTGCTCGTTCCCACGTTGCGTGCGAGCCAGCGGTTCATCGGCGCGGCGGCGTCCCACACCGCGGTGATCCGATCGAAGGCGGCCGCGGTGTGCATCCAGCGCGCGAGCGGGAAGGTGCGGCCCACGGTGAGGCCCTTCATGCGCAGCAGCTCGATGCGCGGATGGTCCTTGGCGTAGCCGCGGGGTGCCGACTTGAGCGACTCCATGGCGCCGATCTCGTAGCCGCCGGCGCGCAACGCGGCGACGACCTTGGCGATCGCCGCGCCCGCGCGGTTGTCATCGACCGCGACGCGCCAACGATCGAGCTGGTCGGATGCGAGGTGGTACATGCCGCTGCCCGCGAACAGACCGCTCGCCGACACGGCCACGTAGTAGGTGGCGCCGTCGGCCGATTCGGTGACCGCTCCGGCGGCCGTCTTGTACGGCGTCTTGTCCTTCGAGAAGCGCACGTCGCGGTAGGGCCGGAAGAGGTGGAGCGCTCCGTAGCGGCGTGCGACGAGGTCGGACAGCTCATGGAATGGCGCGGCCACGCTCTCGTCGTAGGTCGCCTTGTTGGCGCGCCAGAACTCGCGGCTGTTGTCGAGCTCGAGTCGTTCGTAGAGATCGAAGGCGTCCGCCGGCCAGCCGCGGAACGTCATTGCGATGTGTCTTCGAGTGCGCGGGCCTTGGCCGCCTTGTAGTCGGCCTTGCCGTTGGCGGCGCGCAACACGTCGTCGACGAACACCCACCGGCGGGGGTGCTTGAAACGGGCGAGTGACTCGAGCGCGGCGGCGAGCTCGGCGGCGGTCGCTTGCGTTCCGGGCGCGAGCGTGACGACGGCGGTCACGGCTTCGCCGAAGCGCTCGTCGGGAAGGCCGACAACGAGCGCGTCGAGCACGGCCGGGTGGGCCTTGACGGCCTCTTCGACCTCTTCGGGGAAGATCTTCTCGCCGCCGGAGTTGATGACGACCGAGCCGCGACCGAGCAGCGAGATCGTGCCGTCGAGCTCGACGGTGGCGAAGTCGCCGGGAATCGACCAGCGCCGACCCGCGAGCTCGCGGAACGTGGTTGCCGACTTCGTCTCGTCCTTGTAGTAGCCGAGCGGGATGTAACCGCCGACCGCGAGCATTCCCACTTCGCCGGAGCCGGGCTCCACCTCACGACCGTCGTCGGTGAGGACCTTGGCACTCGAACCGATCGTGAACTTCGCGGTGGTGGCAGCCGCGCCGGGCATCGTGATCGAATTGGCGAAGCCCACACCCTCCGACGAGCCGAGCGAGTCGAAGCAGATGCACCCGACGCGTTCCATGAGCTCGCGCTTCACGTCGGCGCTCCACATCACTCCGGAGCTGATCACGAGCGTGAGCGACGATGTGTCGTAGGGCTTTCCGTCGCGTTCGGCTTCGCGCAGCGCCACGAGCATCGGCTTGCAGAACGCGTCGCCGACGATGGCCATCTGCGTGACCTTGGCCGTCTCGACGACGCGCCACAGCTCATGTGGATCGAACGTGCGCCCGGCGAGCGTGACGATCGCGCCGCCGCTCAGCAGCGATTGGAACGACGAGAACATGCCCGTGCCGTGCATCAAGGGCGACGCCGGCAGGTGCACCGGCGTGCGGCTCGCCGCGGCGATGCGCTGCGCGACGGGTCCGGCGTCGCCCGACGCGTCGGGGATGCTCTCACCGACGAGGCCGTACACGGCGTCGGCGAGCACGCCGAAGAGGTCTTCGTTGCGCCACATCACGCCCTTGGGCATGCCGGTGGTGCCGCCCGTGTAGAGCAACAGCAGCTCGTCGCCGGTGCGGTCGACACGTGCCATCGGCTCGGTCGATGCGAGCAGCTCTTCGTAGGCGACCGCGCCGTCGATCGGGGCGGCGCCGGCGCTCGTCTCGTCATCGACCTGCACGAGCAGCTTCAGGCGCGGCGCGCGGGCGCGCACGTTGGCCACGTGGCCGGCCAGGCTCGCGTGGAACAGGAGCGCCTCGGCATCAGAGTTGTCGAGCAGGTACACGAGCTCGTCTTCGAGGTAGCGGTAGTTGATGTTCACGGGCACGGCGCGGAGCTTGAACGTGCCGACCAACGCCTCCATGTACTCGGGGCCGTTGTACAGGTACGACGCGACCTTGCTGTCGGGCCCGAGGCCGGCGGCCGCGAGCGCGCCCGCGACCCGAGCCGCGCGGTCGTCGAGCTCGGCCCAGGTGCGGCGCACGCCGTGCTCGCCATGGATGAGCGCCGTCTGGGAGCCGACCGAGTCGGCGATCGATTCGAACGCGGATGCGAAGTTCCAGTGCACCGTGACCTCCGACCGTGGTGTGGACGGCGAGCGTACGCGGCGCGCAGGCCGCGTACGCTGGCCCGCTGGTGGCTTCGTCGACTGAAGGACAGCAGCGCATCCCGCGACCGGCGGCGTTCCGGGTGACGGGCCCGCCGCCCTGGGCGGCGTTGGTGCCGGCCGATCGTCGCCTCTCGCTCGACGACGTGCGCGCTCGGCTGGCCGATCTTCCTCCGGCTCGAGCGCTTCCCGTCGGCCCGACGGCACGTGCCGCGGCCGTGCTGGTGGCGATGTTCGAGAGCGACGGCGAAGCGCGGCTCATCCTCACGAAGCGTCCCGACACGATGCCGTCGCACCAGGGCGAGATCGCCTTCCCGGGCGGCAAGGTCGACCCTGCCGTTGATGTGGATGCGCGCGCCGCGGCGCTTCGGGAGGCGCACGAGGAGATCGGCCTCGAGCCGGCCCTCGTGGAGGTGATCGCCGAGCTCGACGGCATCGGGACGGTGGCGTCGCAGTTCTCGATCCGTCCGTTCGTCGGTCTCCTCGCCGAGCGCCCCACGCTCGTTCCCCACCCGCGGGAGGTCGTGTCGGTGTTCGACGTGGCCCTGTCGGACCTGCTCGACGCCGGCGTCTACCGGGAGGAGGAGTGGGATGTGGCCCCGCTCGAGGCCGCCGCCGCCCCGGCCGGTGCCCGCGCCCGGGTGCCCCTGTCGGTGCACTTCTTCGAGCTTCCCGGCGAGACGGTCTGGGGCGCCACAGCCCGGATCCTGGCGGGCCTGCTGCGCCATCTCACCGGTTCCTGACGGCTCCCTGACTGCTGGACGCAGCCCAGCCCGGACCGCCCCGACCCGTTCGGGTCCGCGGCTCTCGGGTCGGAGCCTCAACAGGCCTCCCCGGCCGTCGATTGACCGCGGTGGAGGCACCAGACATGGCAGGTGGCCGCGCGCGGGCACGACCTTGCCGGCTCGACCGGACGCGACCGCTCGACCTCGCGCGCTCTGCAGCGGTCGACGGGCCTCGGGATCAACGGGGCGAATCGCTCGTGGAGCTGTTGGCCACGATCTCCATCGTTTCGATCTGCGTCGTGGGGCTCGTCGCCGCGCTCGGCATCAACTACGTGTTCTCGAGCAGCAACGCGGTGGTCGACCACGCGCACGAGATCCTCTCGCGCTACGCGGAGGCGCTCGTCGCCGAGCCCTACGAGGCGTGCACCGCCGGAGCGCCGTACACGAGCGCGGCCATCAACGACATCCCCGACTCCGCGCTGCCCGACGGAACCACCGCCGGCGCGCCCGGTTCGGTCGACACCACGAGCAGTGCGTACGCGTTGTCGCTCCAGTCGGTGCAGTACTGGAACGGCGACAGCGCTCCGGCCACGTTCAGCGCCTCCTGCCCGGCGACCGACTCCGGCTACCAGCAGGTCGTGCTGCTCGCACAAGCCGGCGACGGGTCGTACAGCGAGACCATGACGATCTACAAGCGCCGGCCATGAGCACGCGCGCGCATCCCCGAATCGTGGCCGATCGCGTGCGCGACGCGCGCGGCCTCACCCTCGTGGAGCTCCTCATCAGCATCACGATCAGCTCGTTGATCATGGGTGTGCTGGCGAGCGCCGCGATCCTCTTCTTCCAGCACGCGAACGACAACGACCGCACGTATGCGGACCAAGCCTCGGTGCAGCTCATCGGATCGTTGTTCACCGCCGACGCGCAGAGCGCCACATCCGTGATCCAGGACGACTCGAGTGCGTGTGGCAGCGCGTCGCCGGCGCTGGTGAGCTTCATGTGGGACGACGCGGGTACGACCGCCAAGGCGTCGTGGTTCGTCGAGACGGTGACGGGCTCACAGGGCCTTGTGCGCCGTCGCTGCACGAACGACACGCCCATCGAGAAGACGGATGTGGCAGGCGTGCAGTCGCCGCCCGCGATCACGTGCGACCCTGACTGCAACTCGCCGGCGACCATCACGATCTCCGGCACCACCACGAACGGCGCGACGTTCGGCGTCACCGGCGCGAGGCGGACGTCGTGAGCGCTACACGTGCCCGGGCCCAGCGCAGTGATCAGACCGAGCGTGGTAACTCGCTGCTGCTGGCCTTGCTCTTCATCACGTCGATCGCGTTCCTGAGCGGCGTGTCGATGGACTACGCCTATTCGACGATCCGCGGTGGTGCCTCGAACCGCGACGCCCAATCAGCGCGGTACGCCGCGGCGGGCGCGATCGACCTGATGGTGCAGGCGATGCGCGCCGATCCCACGCTCGGTCGCGCAGGAGCAACGTGCAGCGGCGTGTCGTTGACGCTGGCCGACGGTCGAGTGGCAAGCGCGCAGTGCGCGCCCGTGGCCGGTAGTGGCGCGCTCCTCGCCGAAGGCACCGGGGCGCGGGCGAATCGTGTGGTCGATGTGGTCGCCAACGTGAGCGGTGTTCCACTCGTGAAGGCTCGCATCACGATCAACGACGCGGCGGGATCCATGCCGGCCGCGACGGTGGCCACCCGAGAGTGGATCGGCGCGCCATGACCGTCTGGCAGAGTGACCGGCGCCGGCGCCGGGCCGAAGGCGGCTTCACGCTTGCCGAGCTGTTGCTCGTGATCGTGATCATGGGTGTTCTCGCGTCGGTCGTCGTGTTCGGCGCGCTCCAGTTCGGAACGAAGAGTCCGTGCCAGAGCGATGCGCGCATGTTGCGCAATGCAGAGGCGACCTACTTCGTCGCGAACGCCCATTACGCGACTCAGGCCGAGCTCACTGCGGCGCGCTTGATCGTCCGGCCCTCGACACTCCACGACGTGACACCGGCGGGTCTCAGCTTCACGGTCACCGAGCTCGGACAGTGTGTCGGCTCGGGCACCGCCGACGCCGATTCGAGCAGCGTCGTGCTGCCGATCACCGCGCCCGGCATCACGGTGCTCGTGACCGCGAGCGACGGCCAACCCGTCACCGGGGTGACCGCCGAGTACCGCGCCGGGAACGGCGCGTGGCAGAGCATCGGCAGCACGGGCAGCACCGGCACGGCGAACGCTCCGGTGCCGGCAGGAACCTACGACGTGCGCGCCAAGCTCTACGGCGTTGCCAGCACGGTCTCGTCGGTGCAGGTCGGCGTCGGGACGCTCGTGTACGTGTCGACCCTGCCGCTCACCGCCCAGATCCTGACATGGTCGGGCTCGCAGATCCCCGGTGTGTTGATGAACGCCAGTCCCGCCGGTCAATCGAGCTGGTTCTCGTTCGGGCCGACCACGGTGGGGGCCGGCGCGACCGCGCAGGTGCTGCCTGGCGTGTACGACGTCGAGACGAGCTACCACAACGTCACCGCGCAGCAGAACGACGAGCACGTGTTGGCCGCCACCACCGTCACGTTCCACACGGCGCCGCTCACCGTGCAGGTGGTCGACGGAAGTGGTGCCGGCGTTGCCGGCGCCACCGTCACGCTCACACCCGACACCGATGCCGCACTGGCGACACAGACCACCGGTGTCGACGGCAAGGTCGTGGTCGATCTCTTGCCGTGGACCTACGGGATCGTCGGGGAGATCCAGCTCCAACCCGACGCGCAAGTGCACACCGTCACCCTCGACTCGGTGCCCACGACTACGGACCCCGAAGTCGTGCAGCTCACCGTGAATCGCTGATCGAGGATGACGATGGCCTGGACAGACCGGTTCAAGCGACCCGTTCGGGGCGTCGGCGCGTTCGCACCGTTGACGCTGGGTGGTGGCCGTACGCGCCATCGCTACCGCCGGGCCGCGTCGCGCAGCGCGGCGCTGTTGTTGTGCGCCACGCTCGGAGGCGCGGGCTTGATCGCCTCACCGGGAGGGAAGCACTCCACGGCGGGCGCCGCCGGCGCCATCTCCACGTTCAAGCTCGTCCTCACACCGCAGACGTCGGGCACCGCGCCCTTCGATTCGCCGGCGTCGTGCACCGTCGGCAAGCAGGTCGGCGCGGGCGACGTGATCCCGACGAACGCGAACGTGAGCGGACAGTCGCACTGCCCGGGCATGGACCTGAGCGGCGATCCGACCGTCGACCGGATCGTGCGGACGCTCGACACCGTCGACATGAAGATCGACTGGTCGCTCCTCACTGCTCCGGCCGGAGGCTTCACGATCAACGGTCAACCGGCCGACAGCAACGTCACCGTCACGGCAACCTTGCCGAAGGCGGCGAACGGGCAACCCGCGGCCGTCTGGACCGCGATCCCGGGCAACTGCTACCTCAGCACCTCGGGCATCACGCCGACGATCACGCCGCGTTCGACGATCTCGAACAGCTCCCGCACCTTGACCTGCAACCTCGGGCACAAGGCGCAGGGCAGCAGCGGGTTCTTCGTGGCCACCTTCCGCGTGTCGGGCTTCGCGACCGACGGCACCCGGATCGACGTCGCGGCAACGATCCAGGGTGACACCACGCGCAAGGCGCGCAAAGCCCAGACCAGCGCGACGAAGCAGACGTTCTGGGCGTCGGGTACGGGCGCGTACAACCTGCGGCTCGATCAGGCCGCGTTCGGCGTGTCGGGCAACACATTCGGCCCGTCGGGCGAGCTCGGACGCGTCGTCACGCTCACCGCGCAGATCCAACAGCCGCAGGGAACCGAGACGATCGGCAGCTCGTCGTGTTGTGCAACGGGTCAGCCGTTCCAGTTCGACCTCGATCTGTCGCGCTTCGGCACTGTCGCCGCAGCAGACGGCAATCCCGGCACGCTGGCCAGTCGCGCGCGGCTCTACACGTGGAACGGCAACACGGGCTGCACCAGCGCGTCGTATCAATGCACGCAGGCGGGTGGTGCCGGCAGCACCGTGCACGTCAAGGCGTACGGGATCTCCACCGGTGCGAACAATCCAAACGACGGGACGGGTGTCTCGACGTCGATATCGATCAAGATCTGGTTGCCGAACGCCGCGATCCCGGCCGGTGCCGCGACAGCGCTGACCGCGGCGGTGAGCGGCTTCGACCCGACCACGCTCGCAGGTCCGAACTTCCATTCCGGGCAGAGCAACTACGGCGGCAGCGGCGAAGCGTGCCCGATGGTCGCCAACGGCAACCCGAACCCGGCAAGCTGTGAGCCCGGCTTGGTGAAGGTGGCGGCGCCGCCTGCCGGGCACGCCCCGGCGAACGACAACGAGTACTACGGCAACATCACTCGGTTGGCGCAGAGCAGCGCCGAGCAAGCCACGGACCTGGCCGACGGCGACATCCGCAACGGCGCCGCGAACGGCTCCACGTTCGCGAGCGACGCCAACCCCGGGACCGCGCCGCTCGTCGCGCCGAGCGGGGCGAGCAGCGATACCAACGTGCAGGTGCTGCCCGGCACGCAGTTCATCGCGAGCGCGGGGCTCAAGAACGACGGCGCTGTCGCCAACAGCGGTGGCGGCGTGTGCATCAAGTGGGACAACCGCACGCAGCGCCTCACCGACTTCGGCGACCGTGCCCACCCGATCGCCGGCGGTTCGAAGTTCGGCAACACGGGCTTCGCGCAGAACACCTGGTCGGTTGCGCTCTCCGGTGGCGTGCCGCCGACGCCGCCGGTCGTGTATCACCCCGGTCCCAAGTGGAACGTCACGGCGCCGTTCACCAAGTCGACGCCGCACAGCTTCGTCGTCGACCCCAACTTCGCAACCGTCCAGTTCGGCGTGGGTGAGTACGCACCGCCGACCGCCGACATGACCAACATGCGCAGCATCAGCTGTCGCGATCAGGACTCGGCGGCCGGCGCGTGGTTCTCCAGCCCTACCGATCCCGCGATTCAGACGTGGATCAACGCCACCTACGGCCCGAACAGCGGGATCACGCCGCTCGACGTGGTGGACCGCGCGCGTGTCGTGCTCACCGACGACCTGCAGACGAACCAGTCGATCGATCTCGCAGTGCGGCTCACGGCGCGCTCCACGTGGGGTCCGACCACTACTGGCGGCATCGCGGGTACGGCGATCGCGGCTGGAACACGGCTCGCCTTCATGAGCGCGTACACCGACAGCTACATCGCGACCAACGTGGGTTCCAACGGCACGACTCGCATGAACGGGTGGTACGTGGGCAGCTACGACCCGAACGCCGACACCGGAAGCTGGGGCGATCGTGTCACGCTCGGCAAGGTCGACCTCAAGGCGGCCACCTCCACGCTCTGGCCGTCGAACACGTTGGTCAACGGCTTCGGCAGTGTGATCGCCGGCCAGACCGTTGCCGTGCGGATCGACCCCTACGTGTACAGCGCGAGCGGCGTGCCGGCCGGCTCGCCGAGCTACCCGACGCGTGTGATCACGTTGCTGCCTTCCTCGCTCACCTACACACCTGGGTCGGGGTGTCGGGTGACCACGAGCTACCAGTACGCGACGTGCGCGCGTCCGCAAGAACCCGTGATCGTGGCGAACGGCGACGGCACCACCACGCTCGTGTGGGACCTCGGCCGCTACACGCCGAACACGGGATCAGCACGCACCGCGATCGAGTTCGCGACGACGACCGACGTGCTGACACCAAGCGGCTCGCTGGCGCGCATCACCGACGTGATCGAGTCGAACAACGCCAACGGAACGTCGAACACGACGTTTCCCATCTGCACGTCGAATGCCTCACCGGTGACGCTCTCCGTGCCGGCCACCGCGAACGGCCCGAGCGAGATGCTCGCCATCTCCACGAGCTGCAGCGGATACCGCGAGTCGACGCTGTCGCTCACGATCTTCAACGCGAGCGGTCTCGTGTTCTCGGGCCGTGCCGCGCAGCAACAAGTCGAGATCAACGACAGTGACGACGGCTCCGGAACCAAGTTCGCGTACACGATGACCACGAAGAACTTCGACGTGATCGCGGAGTCCTGGACCGACCACATCATGGCGCTGCCGTGGAACGGCGACGGCCGCCATCCCGCGAGTGCGTTCCACGGAACGCTCACGTTGCAAGGTGTGTCGTCGAGCGAGGCGCTCTCCGCGGTACCGAACGCGTTGCCTCCGGTCGTGGGCGCGATGCCCGCTCGTACCGACACCACGCTCTACTACACGAAGACACCGTCGTCGACGGTGAAGGAAGACCCGTTCGATGCGTCGAACGAGGCGGGCGGTTCCACCGTGTGGTGCCTGGCGAACCAGATCGGCGTCGTCGCGAGCTGCCCGGCCACCATCGGCGCGGTCACGGCGGTGCGGGCGATATCCGGTTCGCTCGCCGCCAACGGCGCGAGTCGCTCCGTGACGCTGCGCTTCAACAGCAGCGGCAACCGGCGCGGCGACGTGTACTCCTTCCACACCGTGGCCCGCGCCGGGTCGTACGCGTTCGCGGTGCACAGCACCGACACGACCATCAACGTGGTCGACTCGTCGCTCGGTGGCACCCTCTGGATCGACACCAACGCCGATGGGGTCATCGACCCCGGCGAGGCAAGCCGGTTGACCGGTGTGCGCGTGCAGCTGCTCGACGTGAACAACAACGTGATCACGTCGATGACCACCGACGGGAGCGGGGCGTACAGCTTCACCGGATTGCACAGCGGCACCTACACGGTGCGCGTCGTGCGCAACAACGGCGTCGACGGAGTGGCCGACGTGTATCCCGCCCTCTCCAACGACTACGACCTCGACAACGGCCTGGTCGGCGGACCCGACGGTTCGCCCGACCTGCAGGCCACGGTGGTGCTCGGTCGCAACGTGCAACGCACCGACGCCGCGTTCGGCTTCACGACCACGGCGCTGTCGGGCACGGCGTGGAGCGACGACAACAGCGACGGTGTCATCGACCCCGGCGAGACCCTCATCGCGGGGCAGACCATCACGCTGACCGGGTTCGACGATCTCGGTGCGGCCGTGAACCTCACGACCTTGACCGCGAGCGACGGCACCTACAGCTTCGGGACCCTGAGGCCCGGCGCCTCCGCAGTGGCCATCTCGGCCCCGGCCCGCTC
>JADGOO010000076.1 GCA_017882905.1 Acidimicrobiia bacterium
CAGGGAGAGCAGATCGCCGCCAACAAGGTGCACGGAGCTCGTGCGGCACTGTGCAACGACCTTTACACCGCGCGCATGGCCCGCGCGCACAACAACGCCAACGTGCTGTCGATCGGCGCCCGCATCGTGGCCGCCGGCCTCGCCGAGGAGATCGTCGTGACATTTCTCGACACGCCGTTCGACGGCGGCCGTCACGAGCGGCGGGTGCAGCAGCTCGCCGACATCGAACGAGAGGAAGCTTCGCCATGAGCTCGGCGCTGGAGCAGACCGATCCCCAGGTGGCGGGCCTGCTCGCCCGCGAGCTGGATCGCCAGAACACCACGATCCAGCTGATCGCGTCGGAGAACTTCACGTCGCGTGCGGTGATCGAGGCGCAGGGGTCGGTGCTCACGAACAAGTACTCGGAGGGCTACCCCCACAAGCGCTACTACGGCGGGAACCAGGTCGTCGACGACGTCGAGGACCTGGCCCGGGACCGTGCGTGTGCGCTGTTCGGTGCCGAACACGCCAACGTGCAGCCGCACTCGGGCGCGAACGCCAACCAGGCGGCGTTCTTCGCCCTGCTCGATCCGGGCGACAAGGTGATGGGCATGCGCCTCGACCAGGGCGGGCACCTCACGCACGGTTCGCCGGTCAACTTCTCGGGCCGCATGTACGACTTCGTGGCCTACGGGGTGAACGAGCAGTCGGAGCAGCTCGACTACGACCAGATCCGCGACCTCGCCAAGCGGGAGCGCCCCAAGCTCGTCATCGCGGGTGCGACGGCGTATTCGCGCGTCATCGACTTCGACGCCTTTCGGAGCATCGCCGACGACATCGGCGCGCTCCTGATGGTCGACGCCGCGCACATCGCCGGGCTCGTTGCCGGTGGCGCCCACCCGTCGCCCCTGCCGCGGGCCGACGTGGTCACGTTCACCACTCACAAGACGCTGCGCGGACCGCGCGCGGGCTGCATCCTCAGTCGCGAGCAGTACGGCACCGCGATCGACAAGGCGGTGTTCCCGGGCCTGCAGGGTGGCCCACTCATGCACGTGGTCGCCGCGAAGGCGGTGGCGTTCCACGAAGCGGCCCAGCCGTCGTTCCGTGTGTACGCCGACGCGGTCGTCACGAACGCGCGCGCCCTCGCGGGCGCGCTCGCCGATCACGGTTTGCGCATCGTCTCGGGGGGTACCGACAACCACTTGATGCTGGTCGACCTCCGCAGCTTCGGCGTCACGGGCAAGGTTGCGCAGGAGGCGCTCGACCGGGCGGGGATCACCACGAACAAGAACGCCATCCCCAACGACCCGGAGAAGCCGTTCGTCACGAGCGGCCTGCGGCTCGGCACGGCCGCGGTGACCACGGCGGGCATGGGGCCCGACGAGATGGTGCTCATCGCCGAGCTCATCGCCACGGTGCTGCGGGCCGCCGACGACGAGCGCGTCGCCGCCGCGGTGCGGACGCAGGCCAACGATCTGTGCGCCGCCTTCACGCCGTACCCGCAGGGTTAGGTCGGCGCGCGTGGGCTACGCGCTGGTATTGGGCGTCGCCTTCCTGACGACGCTGCTCACCACGCCGTTGATCCGCTTCGCGGCGATCCGGATCGGCGCGGTCAAGCAACCGGGGCCACCCGGCAGCCGGCACGTGCACACGCGGCCCGTTCCCGAGCTCGGTGGCGTGGCGATGTTCGCGGGCTTCCTCGTCGCGATGGCGGTCGCGGCGAGCATGCACCAGTTCCACGACGTCTTCCACTCGAGCTCCGAGCCCCTCGGTGTGGTCATCGGAGCCACCGTGATGATGCTCACCGGCGTGCTCGATGATCTGCAGGACGTGTCGCCGCCGGCGAAGGTGGCCGGCATGGTGCTCGCAGCCAGCTTGCTCGCGCGGTTCGGCGTCACGATGTTCTACTTCCGCATGCCGTTCAACATCGGCCATCTCGACACCGTGGTGCTCTCGCCCGACACGGCACCGCTCGTCACCGTGCTGTGGGTGGTGCTGTTGGCGAACGCGATCAACCTCATCGACGGTCTCGACGGGTTGGCCGCGGGCATCGTGCTCATCGCCGGTGCTGCGTTCTACCTGTTCGCCCGCCAGCTCTTCTTCCAAGGTTTCTTGTCGAGCTCGAGCGTCGCGCCGCTCATCGCGATCATCACCGTGGGCATCTGTGCAGGCTTCTTGCCGTGGAACTGGAACCCGGCGCGCATCATCATGGGCGATGGGGGCGCGTTGTTCCTCGGACTGCTCGTGGCGGTGCCCACGATCACGGTGGGCGGTCGCACCGACTTCCCGTTCTTCGGGAACACGTACTTCTTCTTCGCGCCGTTGCTGATCCCGCTCGTGATCCTCGGTGTGCCGGTGGCCGACACGATCTTCTCGTTCGCGCGCCGCACGCTCTCGCGGCGCAGCTTCTCGCATGCCGACCGGGAGCATGTTCATCACCGGCTGATGCGAATGGGCCACGGGCCGCGTCGCACGGTCGTGATCCTCTGGGCCTGGACGGCGGTGCTGTCGGGCGCGGCGCTGCTCCCGATCTACACGAACCGGGGCGGCGCGCTGTTGCCGTTCGCGGCGGCTGCGCTGTTCCTGTTGCTCTACGCGCTGTTCCATGCCGACGTGAGGGTGGTGCGGGCGCGCCGGGTGCGCGATCACCACCCCACGGCGGCGGTGTCCGAGCGTGATGCCGGCACGACCGACGGCGCCGAGGCGGAGGCGTCGGCGACGGTCGTGGCGCTCGACGAGCGCCGCCGCCACTCGTCCTGACCGGCTGTTCCGAAGCGCTTTCGGGCCTCCCGAAAAAACCGGCGCTCGGTTGGCAGCACGTCCCGAGGCTCCGGTACATTGCGAATGCGTTCACAAGGCCGATACAGCGTCGTATCGGTGGAGTCTGAGGGGAAGCGTGCGACGAGCAGTCGAGCAGCCGGCCGAGCCAGTCGGCGAGCGGCAGGCGCTCTATGCGGGTTTCGGTGACGCGCTCGGCTTCGCGGTCGAGCTCGCCGTCATCCCCGTGCTGTTCGCGCTGTTCGGACTCTGGCTCGACGGACGGTTCGGCACCCGGCCGATCCTGATGATCGTCTTCATCGTCCTGGCCATCATCGGGCTCGGGACGCGCGCCTACTACACGTACGCCGCCCAGATGGCACAACACGAGGAGGGCAAGCCGTGGAATCGCCGGTCGTAGCCCCTCCCGCCGCCGTCGAGCGCGAGATCGCCGTCGACATGGTGCGCCGTGGTCTGCTCGTGGCGCCCGTGGTCGTGGTCGCGGCCGGCGCCGTCCGAGGCTGGAACGGCGTGTGGAGCGCGTCGATCGCGCTCGGCGTCGTGCTCGTCAACTTCCTCGTCGCGGCGGCGATCATGAACCGCGCCGCGCGCTCTGGTCCCACGGCCATCGGCGCCGCCGCGCTCGGCGGTTACGTGCTGCGCCTCGCGGTCGTGGTCGGCGCACTGGCGCTGTTGCGGCACCAACCCTGGATCGACCTCCCCACGCTCGGGATCGTGCTCGTCGGCACGCATCTCGGTCTGCTCATGTGGGAGATGAAGTACCTCAGCCTCACCCTCGCCGCACCCGGGTTGCGCCCGGCACGGCCCGGTTCTCTGGGAGACCGATGAACGCCTTCCTAGCGATCGACGTCCCGCCGATCAGCCAGGTCACAATCTGGGGCAACGGCCCTGGCGGCTTCAACAAGACGGCGGCCATCTACGTGTTCGCGGCGGTCGCGACGTTGCTGCTCTTCGTCCTCGGCACGCGCCGCAAGGACGCGCTCGTGCCCGCGGGGCTCCTGCAGAACACCGCCGAGTCGGGCGTCGCGTTCGTGCGCAACCAGATCATCATGCAGACGATGGGGCCCGACGGCCTGCAGTACCTGCCGTACCTCACCACGCTGTTCTTCTTCATCTTCTTCAGCAACATCACCGAGATCATCCCGGGCGTCCAGTTCCCGGCCAACGCGCGGTTCGCGATGCCGATGACGCTCGCGCTCGCCACCTGGGTGATCTTCAACGTGGTCGGTGTCGTCAAGCAGGGCCCGATCCACTACCTCAAGAACTCGCTCATCCCGCCGGGTGTGCCGAAGTTCCTGCTGATCCTCGTGATCCCGATCGAGCTGATCTCCACGTTCCTCGTGCGGCCCTTCTCGCTCATGGTCCGACTCTTCGCCAACATGCTCGCCGGCCACCTGATCCTCGTCACGTTCGCGACGATCAGCGCGGCGCTGTTCGCCAAGAGCATCACCGTCGTGATCATGCCGTTCTCGTTCTTCCTGCTGGTCGCCATGACGGGCTTCGAGATCCTCGTCAGCTTCCTGCAGGCCTTCATCTTCACGATCCTCACTGCTGTGTACATCGGCAGTGCGATGCACCCCGACCACTGACCCTGACCGAGCAAGCGAACATTCCGAGCATGCGCTCGATCTACTAGGAGGACCCACGTGGGCCTGGCCCTGATCCACCATCTGTTCCTGGCCGCCGCAGCGGTCACCGACAACACCAAGGGTCTGACGGCCATCGGCCGCGGCATCGTCTACGGCGGCGCGGCCATCGGCCCGGGCATCGGCATTGGCCTCGTGGTTGGCAACGCCATCTCCGCGATGGCTCGTCAGCCCGAGTCGGCGGGCGTCGTGCGCACCACGATGTTCCTCGGCATCGCGTTCACCGAGGCGCTCGCGCTCTTCGGCTTCGTCCTCGCGTTCATCATCTCCGGCTGACAGGAGCCATCGTGCGAACTCGTAACACTGGGTTGATGGCGCGAGGGTTCATCGCGGCCGTCGGCATCGGCGTCGTCGCCACGTTCGCGATGGCGGCCCCCGCGTCGGCGAAGCCGGCGACGAAGGCCGCCACCGAATGCATCGACAAGCTCCAGAACGGCGGCTCGATCGACGACTGCCAGAAGGCGCCGTCGCCGCTCAAGCCCGAGAACAACGAGATCATCTGGGGATCGATCTCGTTCCTCGTGCTGCTCGTCGCGATGTGGAAGTTCGGCGTGCCCGCGGTCAAGAACATGGAGAAGGCCCGCGAGGACCGGATCCGCAATGACCTCGAGAGCGCCGAGCGGGCCAAGGCCGAGGGTGAAGCTGCCCTCGCGCAGTACCAGGCCCAGATCGGCGACGCTCGCAACGAGGGTGCGCGGATCATCGACGAGGCCCGCCAGTCGGCCGACGGCGTGCGGCGTGAGCTGATCGCTCGTGCCGAGGAAGAAGCCGCCCAGCTGCGCGCCCGCGCCGCCGATGAGCTTCGCCTCCAGATCGACCGGGCCACCGCCGACCTGCGTCAGCAGGTCGCGGCCATGTCGGTCGAGCTCGCGGGCAAGATCGTCGAGCGCAGCCTCGACGCTTCCACGCAGCAGCAGCTCATCGAGAGCTACATCAACAGCGTCGGAAGCAACTAGCCGTGGAGCATCCCGCGCGCATCGATGCGTACGCCCGAGCGATCGTCGGGATCGTCGGCGTCGAAGGCTTCACCGCCGAGGTCGAAGACGAGCTGTTCCGATTTGCCCGCACGTTCGAGGGCAACGACGAGCTGCACATGGCGCTGTCGAACGCGGCGCTGCCCGCGGAGCGGCGCGTCGCGGTCGTCGAGGAGCTGATGGGCGGGCGGGCCTTGCCGATGAGCACGGCCATCGCGTCGTTCATCGTCGGAATCGGCCGCGCGCACGACCTCCCCGCGATCGTCGACCGCTTCGTCGAGCTCGCCGCGGAGTCGCGCAGCCATGAGGTCGCCGAGGTGCGCACGGCTGTACCGCTCGACGACGCCCAGACCCAACGGCTCGCCGACGCGCTGTCACGCGCGACCGGCAAGCGCGTCGAGGTGAAGGTCGTCGTCGACGCCAGCGTGCTCGGAGGCATCGTCGCCAAGGTCGGCGACACAGTCATCGACGGCACGGTCCGTCACCGTCTGGATCAGCTGAAGGACTCCATCTGATGGCCGAGCTCACGATCAACGCGATCGACATCGCCGCGGCGCTGCGCAAGCACGTCGAGAGCTTCACTCCCTCGACCGAGCGTCAGACCGTCGGTCGTGTGCTCGACGTCGCCGACGGCGTCGCCCGGGTGCACGGCCTTCCGAACGCCGCCGTCAACGAGCTGCTCGAGTTCGAAGGCGGCGTGCTCGGCCTCGCGCTGAACCTCGACGAAGACTCGATCGGTGCCGTGATCCTCGGTGCCGCCGATGAGATCGAAGAAGGCGACACCGTCCGCGCCACCGGCAACATCCTTGCCGTCCCGGTCGGTGACGCACTGCTCGGTCGCGTGGTCGACGGTCTCGGCAACTCGATCGACGGCAAGGGCCCGATCACCGGTGCCCACATGCGCCGCATGGAGATCCAGGCGCCCGGCATCGTGGGCCGCAAGCCGGTGCACGAGCCGTTGCAGACCGGCATCAAGGCCATCGACGCCATGACCCCGATCGGTCGCGGTCAGCGCGAGCTGATCATCGGCGACCGCAAGACCGGCAAGACCACCGTGGCCATCGACACGATCCTGAACCAAAAGGGTCAGGGCGTGAAGTGCATCTACGTCGCGATCGGCCAGAAGGGCTCCACGGTCGCGAACACCGTCGCCACGCTCACCGACCATGGTGCGATGGAGTACACGGTCGTCGTCAACGCGCCCGCCAGCTCCGAAGCGGTGTTCAAGTACCTCGCGCCCTACGCCGGTTGCGCGATGGGTCAGCACTGGATGGAGAACGGCGAGCACGCACTCGTGGTGTTCGACGATCTCTCGAAGCAAGCCGAGTCGTACCGCCAGCTCGCGTTGCTGCTGCGCCGGCCGCCGGGCCGTGAGGCCTACCCGGGCGACGTCTTCTACCTGCACTCGCGTCTGCTCGAGCGGGCCGCGAAGCTGAGCGACGCGCTCGGCGCGGGTTCGCTCACGGCGTTGCCGATCATCGAGACGAAGGCCGGCGACGTGTCGGCGTACATCCCCACCAACGTGATCTCGATCACCGACGGTCAGATCTACCTGCAGGACGACCTCTTCAAGTCGGGTGTGCGTCCCGCCGTCGACGTGGGCATCTCGGTGTCGCGCGTGGGTGGTGCCGCACAGACCACGGCCATGAAG
>JADGOO010000077.1 GCA_017882905.1 Acidimicrobiia bacterium
ACGCCGACGTGGTGCTCATCTCCGGCCACGACGGCGGCACCGGTGCCTCACCGCTCACGTCGCTCAAGCACGCGGGTGCGCCCTGGGAGCTCGGCCTGGCCGAGACCCAGCAGACGCTGCTCATCAACGGCTTGCGCGACCGCATCGTGGTGCAGGTCGACGGCCAGCTCAAGACCGGTCGCGACGTCATGATCGCGGCGCTGCTCGGCGGTGAGGAGTTCGGCTTCGCGACCGCTCCGCTCGTCGTCAGCGGGTGCGTGATGATGCGCGTCTGCCACCTCGACACGTGCCCGGTCGGTGTCGCCACCCAGAACCCCGAGCTGCGCAAGAAGTTCAGCGGCAAGCCGGAGTTCGTCGTGAACTTCATGGAGTACATCGCCGAGGAGGTGCGCGAGTACCTCGCCGCGCTGGGCTTCCGGAGCATCGCGGAGGCCGTCGGTCATGTGGAGATGCTCGACACGCGCGAAGCCCTCGAGCACTGGAAGGCGAAGGGGCTCGACCTTTCGGCGATCCTCACGGTGCCCGAGAACCCGTACGGCCAGACGTTGTTGGCGAGCCGCGCGCAAGACCACGGGCTCGACCGCGCGCTCGACAACGAGATCATCCGCCTCGCCGAGCCCGCGCTCGAACGGAGCGAGCCGGTCTCGATGCAGCTCGACGTCCGCAACGTGAACCGCACAGTGGGCACGATGCTCGGCTCGGAGATCACCCGCCGCTTTGGTGGCGAAGGCCTTCCCGACGACACGATCCGCGTGCGCCTGCGCGGGTCGGCGGGCCAGTCGTTCGGCGCGTTCGTGCCTCGTGGCGTCACGATGACCCTCGAAGGCGATGCCAACGACTATCTCGGCAAGGGCCTGTCGGGCGGGCGGATCGCCGTGTTCCCGTCGCCGCGGTCGCCGTTCGTCGCCGAGGAGCAGGTGATCGCAGGCAACGTCGTGCTCTACGGCGCCACGGCCGGCGAGGTCTACGTGCGCGGCCGGGTGGGCGAGCGGTTCTGCGTGCGCAACTCCGGCGCCACCGCGGTGGTCGAGGGCGTCGGCGACCACGGCTGCGAGTACATGACCGGTGGCCGTGCCGTGATCCTCGGACCTACGGGCCGCAACTTCGCGGCCGGCATGAGCGGCGGCTACGCGTACGTGTACGACCCCGACCGAGCGCTCTGGTCACGGGTGAACCGTGACATGGTCGACCTCGACTCGCTCGATGACGACGACGTGATCTGGCTCCGCTCCACGATCACGACGCACTTCGAGATGACCGGCTCTGCAGTGGCGGAGCGGATCCTGTCGCGCTGGTGGAACGAGGTCGAACGGTTCAGCAAGGTGTTCCCGAAGGACTACAAGCGCGTGCTCGAAGCGACGCGCGATGCCGAGGAACGTGGAGTCGACGTGAACGAGGCGATCATGGCGGCCGCTCGTGGGTGAGACGACCGGATTCATGCGCTACCCGCGGGAGCTGCCACGCCGGCGATCGATCCCGTTGCGGATCCTCGACTGGCAAGAGGTCTACGAGGAGTTCCCGGCCGACAAGGTGCGCGTGCAGGGCGCACGCTACATGGACTGCGGCATCCCGTTCTGCCACACGGGTTGTCCACTCGGGAACCTGATCCCCGAGTGGAACGATCTCGCGTACCGCGACCGCTGGAACCAGGCAATCGACCGCCTGCACGCCACGAACAACTTCCCGGAGTTCACGGGGCGGCTCTGCCCGGCACCCTGCGAAGGCGCGTGTGTGCTCGGCATCAACGAGCCGGCCGTGGCGATCAAGCAGATCGAGGTCTCGATCATCGAGCGTGCGTTCTCCGACGACGTCGTCGCGCCCGTGGTGCCGAGCAAGTCCACCGGTCGGCGCGTCGCCGTCGTGGGGAGCGGCCCGGCCGGTCTTGCCGCCGCGCAGCAGCTCACGCGTGCCGGCCACGCCGTCACCGTCTTCGAGCGCGCCGACCGGATCGGCGGCTTGCTGCGCTACGGCATCCCCGAGTTCAAGATGGAGAAGTGGGTGATCGACCGGCGCCTCGAGCAGCTGCGAGCCGAGGGCACCATGTTCCGCGTGAACGCCGACGTCGGTGGTGATGGCGACACGGCGGTGCCCGTCGCCGAGATCCTCGACCACGACGCCGTCGTGCTGGCCGGTGGCGCCACTGCGTGGCGCGACCTTCCGATCCCGGGCCGCGAGTGCGTCGGCGTGTACCAGGCGATGGAGTACCTGCCGCCGTCGAACCGGGTGCAGCTCGGCGACCTCGACCGTTCGCCCATCGACGTGCACGGCAAGAAGGTCGTGATCATCGGCGGTGGCGACACCGGGGCCGACTGCCTCGGTACTGCGCATCGCCAGGGCGCGGCGAGCGTGCACCAGTTCGAGATCCTGCCGCGGCCGCCCGACGCGCGCACCGACGCGATGCCGTGGCCCACCTACCCGATGACCTACCGGGTCACCTCGGCGCACGAGGAAGGTGGCGAGCGCGTCTACGCGGTCAACACCGAGTGCTTCCTCGGCGACGACAACGGCAACCTGCGCGGGCTGCGCGCTCACGAAGTCGAACAGAAGATGGTCGACGGCCGCCCCACGTTCGAGAAGATCGAAGGCAGCGACTTCGAGCTCGAGTGCGACTACGTGTTCCTCGCCATGGGCTTCCTCGGTCCGCAGCGTGAGGGCCTGCTCGAGCGGCTCGGCGTGGAGCTCGACGAGCGCGGCAACGTGCGGCGCGACGAGCACTTCCGCAGCTCCTTGGCGAACGTGTTCGTCGCGGGCGACATGGGCCGCGGTCAGAGCCTCATCGTGTGGGCGATCGCCGAGGGCCGCTCGGCGGCACACCACGTCGACACGTTCCTCATGGGCAGCACGCAGCTGCCGGTGGCCATCGAACCCACCACCGTGCCGATGCGTTAGCCACCGTAGGTCGAACGGTTGGGGAGCACGCGACCCGCGACGCGGGACGTTCGCCTCTGCCGCGGTGACTTGCGACCACTGCGCGCGCGGCGCGCGAAGGCGCACAGTGATAGGTGGCGAGCAAGGCAACCTCTCAGTCGGACGGCGGAGGACAGTTCGCCCTGGACCCCCACCCTCATGGGAAGGGCGTGTGCCATGAAGCGAACTTCAGTATCGAAGAGCCGTCGCTCCGGGCGGCGGCTCGCGTTGGCGTCCATTCTGCTGCCGGCAATGGCGATGATGGGTTTCGTGGGCTCCGGTCCTGCTGCCCATGCGTCGACGCAGCCTCCGGTTGCGACCGCGCCGCAGAAGGCTGAAGCGGTGGTGCAGCCCAGCACCGTGTTCATCGTGACGAAGTGGTCGGGCTATGTCCTGTCGGGCGAGCTCGGCACTCTCCTCAACACCGCGTATGACGGGCCGCCGTTGCTGACCGCGACGACGACCTGCTCCGGCTTCATCGTGAGCCCCGACGGTTACATCGTGACCGCCGGCCACTGCGTCGACGACACGTCGATGGCGTACGGCGGCAAAGGTGTGATCATCGATGCCGGCATCATCAAGCTCGGCAAGTACATCGATCTGTCGGCGTCCGAGGTCGCCTTCTTGCAGAAGGATGCCTACGCCAACGCCAAGGTCGAAGGTGCCGACAAGGACTCGCCCCCCGACAGCGTGATCGGCGTGTTCCTCACCAAGCGCGTGGCCGGCAACATGTCGGCGACTCCGCTCCAGGCCAAGGTCGTCGACTTCGAGTCGTTCACCAAGGGTGACGTTGCCCTGTTGAAGGTCGAGTCGAAGACCCCGATGCCGGCCCTCGAGGTTGCACCGGCCGCTGCGGACCAAGGCAGTGGTGTCGTGGCAGCAGGGTTCCCTGGCTCGGTGCTCGACACCGTCGACCCCAACGTGAGCGAGCCGTCGTTCAAGGACGGCACGGTGAGCGGCACCAAGACTGTCGCCGGAGTGCCGTTCACGGAGATCTCCGCTGCGACCAGCTCGGGGATGTCGGGCGGCCCAGTGGTCAACATGCAAGGACAGGCCATCGGCACAGTGAGCTGGACGCCTGGTGCTGAGACGCAGAACTTCAACTTCATCACCGCCACGAGTTCCTTGAAGGAGTTGTTGGGACGCAACAGCATCAAGACGGCGCTGAGCACTACGGACAGCACGTATCGCGCCGGTCTTGCGGCGTACTGGCTCGGCAAGTACCACGAAGCCGGGAAGTTGTTCAACCAGGTGCTCGCACTCGAGCCCGATCACGCGATGGCGCAGGAGTACGAGCGTCTGTCGGTCACGAAGTACCCGCTCGAGAAGAGCTCGTCGTCGAACATCGGCCTGTTCATCGGTATCGGTGCGGCGGCACTCGTCCTCCTCGGAGGCGGTGGCATGTTCCTCTCGCGGCGGCGTCGTAGCCGGCGTCCGCTCGAAGGTGCACCGGCCGGAACCGCGGTCGGCGTCCCCGTTGCTGCGGCACCCGTGGTGATGAACGCACCGGTCGCGGCCCCGCCGATGGCGGAGCCGATGACACCGGGCGCACCGGTCGAGGTCGCGGCGAGTGAGCCGAGCGTCGAAGCGCACACTGCAGCCGGGTTCTGCCCGGAGTGCGGCGCGGCGCACGGCGCCGACGTGCACTTCTGCGAGTCGTGCGGCGCGCACCTCGGAGTGGCTGTTTGACCGCCGCCCCAAGGCGTTCGGGCGCATTGCTCGAGCGGCCGCTTCGTTAGGGTCCCCCGTTCCCGGACGAAACGTCCGGAGCGGGGGATCGTCGCGTGCTCCGTCAGCTGCGCTGCGTCACACGACAGTGATAGAGCAGCTCTTCGGCGAGCTCGTCGAGTGCCGCGCGCGCGAGCGCCTCATAGGCATCGACGTCCGCCGCGAACGAGGGCGGGAGCGGCACCGAGGGCGCGATCGAGAGTTCGCTCGGCGGCCGCCGGGCGCTCGCCAGCGTCACGTCGACGGGCACGACGGCGGCACCGTTCGGGCTCCAGAGGCGGGCCGTCGTGGTGATCCGCTGATGGTCGAACGGCGAACCGCCCGTGAGCTGCATACCCACGAAGGCGGCGTCGAGCTCGAAGGTCCCCAGACCGCCGAGTGTCCACCGCAGGTCAGCGCCGCCCAGCTCACGCCGCAGTGCGAGCACCGCGTTCGCCGAGCTGGGCGCGTCCATCTCGAGCAGGCGCGCAACTTCCACGTCGCCTTCAACCTCCGTGTCGTGGCTCATCGTGCACCGCGAGTTACGGCACCGGGCATCGCCGAACTGAGCGAATTCTCGGTCTACCGTCTTCGACCGATACCAGTGGGGCCGAACGGGGATGAGCCCGGGGATGGGCGCGGCGATGAGCGCGGCGATGAGCGCGGGACGCGACACGACGGGATGCACGGCACGGGGGCGCCCGGCCGGTGCGACGAGACGGCCTTGGCGCCGGCGCGTGACCGGCGGGCTGGCGATGGTGGCGCTCGTGAGTGGCTTCCTCGTCGTCGCCGGGAGCCCGGCCCTGGCCGCCCGCGGCGAGGTGGCGCCGTCGGCGACGGCGAGCACGTTCACTGTGCACGACGACGGCAGTGTGCACGTCGATGTGGCGGTCACGATCGTGAACCACGACTCGTGCCCGGCGGGTTACGTGTGCTTCTACGACGCGACCGCGATCGCGGTGCCGACCGTCGCGTCGGGGCTGAGCTCGGATGGCGGCTCGATCCACGCAGAAGGCGTCTCCGCGTTCTTCGAGCGCGCCGTCGTGTCCTTGAGCTCGAACCTCGTCACCGGCGCGTCGCGTGTGATCCACGTGAGCTACGACATCTCTGGTGGCGCCCGCTCGAACCCGTTCGTGCGGACGAACCGCGCCTATGTGGAGTTCTTCGCGTTCGGCGTGGGCGACCCCGGCCGTGTCGACGTGACGATCACCGTGCCCGACGAGTTCGACTCGACCGTCGACTTCGCCAGCATGGAGCGCAACGACGACGGCCACACCACCACGTATCACGCCACGGCGATCACGAATCCCGACAGCTTCACGGCCGCGTTCACCGCCCGCAACGACACGGCGCTCGTCCACCGGTCGCTCGTCGTGGCCGGCCACACGGTCGATCTCCGGTCCTGGCCCGGTGACACCGGATGGGCCGACTTCGTGGCCAACGAGCTCACGCGCGGCGTGCCCGCCCTCGAGAGCCTCGTGCGCGCCCGGCTGCCGAAGACGAACACGCTCACGATCACCGAGACGGCAGCGCCGTACCTCTACGGCTACGCCGGCTGGTACACCGACATCAACAACTCGATCGAGATCGGCGACGACCTCGATGCGACGGTCGTGCTGCACGAGGTGTCGCACGAATGGTTCAACCGAGGTGTGTTCAGCGACCGGTGGATCAACGAGGGCCTCGCCCAAGACTTCTCGACCCTCGCGGTGAGCCGGCTCGGCGGCAAGCTCGCGCAGCCCGACCCGGTGGATCCGAACGCCGCCGGCCACGTGACGCTCGACGATTGGTCGGCGCCCCAGTTCCGCTCCGACACGGCCGACGCCGAGGAGCGCTTCGGCTACAACGCGTCATTCTACGTGATCCGCACGCTCGCCGATGAGATCGGCCCGATCCGCATGGACGCGGTGCTCGGCGCGGCGATGCGCGGCGACATCACCTACCTCGGCATCGTCCACAGCCCCGAACACGAAGCCGGGGGCTTCGGTTGGCGCCAGCTCCTCGACCTGCTCGACAACACCGGTCACGCTCGTACGGCCGACGCACTGTTCGCGAAGCTCGTGGCGACGGTGCCCGAGCGTGCCGAGATGGCCGCGCGCACGACCGCGCGTGCGTCGTACGCAGGCCTTGTCGCGCGGAGCGGAACGTGGGGCGCGCCGCGAGCCGTGCGCCAGGCGATGCACGACTGGAACTTCGGTGCCGCCGCGCCGGCCGTCTCCCAGGCCCGCAAGGTGCTCGACCTGCGCGACGCGACACAGCGCCTGCTCGCTCCGCTGCACGTGGCCCTCCCCGCGAGCTTGCAACAGAGCTACGAGCAGTCGGCATCGCTCGACACCGTGGTGTCGGCGGCGACGGCGCTCCACGCCGCGGCACAGTCGCTGAGCGCGGCGCGTTCGCGCCTCGACGCCGGTCGCAACGTGTGGCAGCGCATCGGCCTGATCGGCGCCGATGCGCAACGTTCCCTCGTGCTCGCTGAGCAGGCCTTCGCGCGTGGCGATCTCGCAGCGACGGCCCGTGACACCCACGCCGTATCGGTGTCGATCGGTGACGCCAGCCGCGTGGGGCAGCGCCGCACCGCGATCACCGGCGCGGTGATCCTCGCACTCGTGCTGGTGCTGTTCGGCGTGCGGCGCCTCTCGCGGCGACGGGCGCGGCGTGCCGAGGAGCGAGCGGCCGCGGCACGGGCGGCCGAGACGGCCGGCGAGCCGGACGACGACTCGGGTGCTGTCGCCGTCGGCTCCGATGCCGATGCCGATGCCGATGCGGATCCTGGCGCCGTTCCCGATACTGGGTCCGAAGCCGGCCCCGGCGCCGACGAGGGCTACGCGACGGCGGGCTTCGAGCCGTCCGACAGCAATCCGGCCTGACCGGCGGGGTTTAGCGAGCGGCCCCGGCAGGGACAACTCTGACATGCGTGTCATGTTGGGTCTGGCCGTCGTCGCCCTCGCCGCGGCCGGGACTGGCTTGGCGACATCGCCGCCCGCCGGGAGCGCAGCGGCGGCGCCGAGCTACGTCGCGCTCGGCGACTCCTACTCGTCCGGCGCGCTCGTGCCGGTCCAGGATCCCACGATCCCTGGCTGCGAGCGCTCCGACCACAACTACCCGCGCGTGACCGCCGCGGCCCGGCCGTGGTTGCCGTTGCGCGACGCCACGTGTGGCGGCGCGACGACTGCCGACATGACTCAGACGGAGAGCGTGCCGGCCGGTCCGGCGAACCCGCCGCAGTTCAGCCGGCTCGACGCCGGTACGAAGATCGTCACGCTCGGCATCGGCTACAACGACATCGGGTTCATCGACATCTGGGTCAGCTGCGCGACCGTGAATCCCATCGGCACTCCGTGCAAGGACACCTGGGACCCGAACGGCAACGACATCCTTGCCGCTCGCATCGCGGCCACGGCGCCGAAGATCGGTGCGGCGCTGCGCGGCATCCACGCGCACTCGCCGTCGGCGCGCGTGTTCCTCGTCGGGTACCCGGCGATCCTGCCCGACGCCGGTACCGGATGCTTCCCGACCATGCCGATCGCGCCGGGAGATGTGCCGTACCTGCGCGCGAAGGAGAAGCAGCTCAACGCGATGCTTGCCCGCCAGGCCGCGGCCAACGGCGCCGTGTTCGTCGACACCTATCGACCCAGCGTCGGGCACGACGCGTGCACGCTGCCGACCGTGCGGTGGGTCGAGCCGTACGCGCCGGCGAGCCCGTCGTTCCCGATCCACCCCAACGCCACGGGCGAACAGGGCATGGCGACGGCCGTGCTGAAGGCCATCGCGGGCTAGCGGTCGGGGCGGCGGCGCCCCGTAAGATCCGGCCATGTTCGAATGGTCCGAAGAGCACCGGATGATCCGCGACGCAGTGCGCGAGTTCGTCGACAAGGAGGTGCGCCCGCACCGCGACGAGCTCGAGCACGGCGACATGGCGCCGTACGACTTGCTGCGCAAGCTGTACCGCACGTTCGGCATGGATCAGATGGCGGCGGCAAGCTTCGATCGGCGCCTCGCCGCCGAGGAGGCGAGCGCCGGTGAGGGGAGCGCCGGTGAGGGGAGCGCCGGAGCAAGTCGCGCGAGCTCCGACGACGAGGGCGACGGCGGCGGGCGCAGCAGCGGCTTCACGATGTTGCCGATCATCGAGCTGTGCAAATGCTCACCGGGCATGGTCACCGCGATGGGCGTGTCGGTCGGGCTGACTGCGGCCGCCATCAACGCCAAGGGCACCGTCGCCCAGAAGCGCCGCTGGGCGCGCGATCTGCTCACCATGGAGAAGATCGGCGCGTGGGCGATCACCGAGCCGAGCTCGGGCAGCGACGCGTTCGGCTCGATGCTGTCGACCGCGCGGCGAGACGGCGACGAGTACCTGCTCAATGGTTCGAAGACCTTCATCACGAACGGTCCGTACGCCGACACGATCGTGTTCATCTGCAAGCTCGACGAAGGCAACCCTCCGGCGGAGCGTAAGGTCGTGCAGTTTGTGCTCGACTCAGGCATGGCGGGCCTCGAGCAGAGCAAGCCGTTGCGCAAGATGGGCTTGCACAGCTCGCCGACGGGCATGTTGTTCCTCGACGACGTGCGTGTGGGCCGTGACCGTCTGCTCGGGGAGTCCGAAGACGCGTTCACGGGCCGGCAAGGCCGCGAGGCGAGCAAGGCCACGTTCGTGATGGAGCGCAGCGGTGTCGCCGCGATGGCGCTCGGCATGATCGAACGGTGCCTCGAGCTGTCGGTGCGGTATGCGAAGGAGCGCGTGCAGTTCGGCAAGCCGATCGGTGAGTTCCAGCTGATCCAGCTCAAGCTCGCGAAGATGGAGGTGGCGCGACTCAACGTGGAGAACCTCGTGTTCCGCTACCTCGAGTCGAGCGCCGCGGGTGTGCCGATGACGCTCGCCGAGGCGTCGGCGATGAAGCTCTACGCCGCGCAGGCCGCCACGGAAGCCGCACTCGAGGCCGTGCAGCTGTTCGGCGGCAACGGCTACATGGCGGAGTACGAAGTGGAGCAGATCGCACGCGATGCCAAGGTCCTGCAGATCTACGCGGGCACCGACGAGATCCAGGTGACGCACATCGCCCGTCACCTCCTCGCCTGACCCCCCGATCCGTCCGGGGCTCGCACGACGAGTGGCACGAGCGCGGCGGGCACGGCCACGAACGCGAACATCGCCGCCCGCAGTCCGGCGTGGTCGGCGAGCCAGCCGATCGCCACCGGCAGCGGGAATCCCGCGAACTCGATCGTCCCGACCACCGCGCTCACGGTGCCGCTACGGCCCGGACGCAGACGCAACGTCAATGCTTGCAGCGTGTTCCAGAACCAGGCCGAAGCGAACCCGAAGGCGAGTGCGGCGAGCGCGAGGAGTGCGAGTGATGGCGCGGTCGCCATCACCGCGGCGCTCGCGGTGAGCGCGACTGCGCTCATGGTGAGCACGCGGCGCGCGCTGCTGCTGTGTCGTCGTCGAGAGGCGAGCGCGTAGCCCGCGACACCGCCGGCCACGAGGGTCGAGCCGACGAGCGTGGCCACGGCGATGGCCGTGTGGTGCACCCGATGCGTGAACGCGATCGTGAATGCGAGGAAGGTCTCGTCGAGCAGCGTGAACAGCAGGGCGATGATGCCGAGCCGCCAGGCCCGACCGTCGCGCGCGATGTCGAGCACGTCGCGCCACGGCCGTCGTGACTCGCCGTCGGGGACAGGGTGCGGGCCAGGCAGTGGCAGCGCCGCGACCCACAGCGAGTAGGCCACGAGGAACGAGCCGCACGCGAGGAAGGGCACCCTCCACGACCAGCCGAGCGCGGCGGTCGCGGCCACGAGCGCGGGGCCGAGCAGGTCTCCGACGGAGCCGAGCAGATTGGTCCGGGCGAGCAGGTCCTCGAGCGTGCGACGGCCCGAGTCGCCCGTGTCGCCGACGTGATCGGTGTCGGCGAGGTCGACGAGGGCCACCTCGATGCCGTCGACGAGCCCCGACGATCCGAAGCCGAACGCGAACGACGACGCGGCGAGCACGGTCACCGAGTGGCCGAGACCGAACGCGAACAGGCTGAGCGCGAACACGAGTCCGCCGAACGACGCCACCGCGCGACGACTGCGATGATCGGCGGCGATCGAGAGCACACTGCCGGCGATGGCCCCCGGCGCCGCAGCCGCGAGGACGATGGCGGCGTGGCGGTAGTCGAGCCCGAGGTCGGTGCGCCACGATTCGAGTGAGCCATCGGAAAGGAAACCGAAGGCTTCGTCGAAGAGGCGCACAGTGACCAACGTCGCAACCATGCCGACTGGTGCACGGGCGACAAAGCGGCCTAAGGCGGGCGAGGCGACACGAGCGCGCGCTCGGCCGGCTAACGCGGTGGTGAGGTCGAGCGAACGACGTCAGTAGTGAGCCAGGCGCGCCATGTTGCCAAGGTTACTGATGCGCCGACGGCGGGCGTGACTTCCGACCGAATGTGGCCGCGACATTGGGATGGCGGCCCAGTAGCCGCGAGACTGAACACCGTGCGACGCAGTGCTGCCAATCGAGCGAGCGGATGGAGATTCCCGCCCGCCGAGACGGCCGACGCGTACGGCGTGGTGGGAGTCGGCGCCGACCTCGAGCCGGAGACGTTGCTCCACGCATACTCGCAGGGCCTCTTCCCGATGCGGCTCGGTGGCACGGGTGGTCCGCTCGGCTGGTGGTCGCCCGATCCACGCGGCGTCATGCCGCTCGACGGCGTGCACGTGTCGCGTTCGCTGCGTCGCGCGCGCGGCCGGTTCGAAGTCACGGTCGACAAGGCCTTCGTCGAGGTGATGCGCGCGTGCGCCGATCCGAAGCGCCCGCACGGTTGGATCGACGAGTCGTTCGTGGACGCGTACACGCACCTCCACAGCCTTGGGCACGCGCACTCGATCGAGGTCTGGACCGCCGACGGCAATCTGGCGGGCGGCCTCTACGGGGTGCGCGTCGAGCGACTGTTCGCCGGCGAGTCGATGTTTCACCGCGTGACCGACGCATCAAAGGTGGCACTCTGGGCGGCCTGCGACCTGCTCGCCATCGACGGCGCCACTCTGTTCGACGTGCAGTGGACCACGCCGCACCTCAGCTCGATGGGCGCGGTCGATGTCGCCCGCCGCGACTACGTGCGGCTGGTGCGGCGCGCCGTCTCCTGAACGGCGTGTCGCGGCGTGGTGCAGCCATCTTGCCCACCGGGTCGGGCGTTAGCCTGCGCGCCATGGCTGACATCGTCGTGTTCCACAACCCGAGCTGCAGCAAGTCGCGGGGCGCGCTCGACATCTTGCGCGAGCGCGGGGTCGATGCGCAGGTGGTCGAGTATCTGAAGGCGCCGCCGTCGCGTGCCGACATCGAGCGGATCCTCGGCGCGATCGACGAGCCGCCGGCCGCGCTCGTGCGCACCGACGACCCGAAGTTCAAGGCTTTGGGCGTGGCCAAGCCCACCGATCGCGCGGCCGTGGTGGATCTGCTCGTCGCTCACCCCGAAGTGATGCAGCGGCCCGTTGTGTTCGTGGGCGACAAGGCCGTGATCGCTCGCCCGAGCGAGAAGGTCCTCGACTTGCTCTGAACCGGTCAGTTGGAGACGCCGGCGCGACCCCTCCTCGACGTCGTCGTCGTCGCCGTCGTCTTCGCCGGTCGCTCCTTCGTGGGGGCGGCGGGCCGAAGCGTAGATTCGATGCGCCCCGCCGCGACCAGGAGTGTGTGCTGTGGCTCAACCCACACCGGAGCAGGTGCGAGAGGAAGTGCGTGCTTGGCTCGCCGAGAGCTGGGACGGCGAGCTCACCGTCGGCGAGTGGTGGGAGCGTCTGGCGAGCAGCGGCTACGCCGCGCCCACCTTCCCGGAGACGCACTTCGGTCGCGGCTTCAACCGTGCGCTCGCCAACATCGTCGGGGAGGAGATCACCAAGGCCGGCGCGATTGGCCCGCCGTCGGGTCTCGGCTACGCGCTCGCCGCGCCCACGATCGTGGCGCACGGCAACGACGAGCAGAAGGAGTGGCTGTTCCGTATCCTCTCCGGCCAAGACGCGTGGTGCCAGCTGTTCAGTGAGCCGGGCGCCGGGAGCGACCTCGCGAGCCTCCAGACGAAAGCTGAACGCGACGGCGACGAGTTCGTCATCAACGGCCAGAAGGTGTGGACCTCGACGGCGCAGCTCTGCAACAAGGGCATGCTGATCGCGCGCACCGACACGTCGTTGCCGAAGCACGTCGGCATCACCTACTTCCGCTTCGACATGACCCAGCCGGGCGTGACGGTGCGGCCGCTGAAGGAGATGACGGGGCGCGCGCTGTTCAACGAAGTGTTCATGGACGACTGCCGGGTGCACGAGAGCGACATCCTCGGTGGTCTCAACAACGGGTGGGCCGTGGCGAACACCACGCTCGCGGCCGAGCGCTCGTCGCTCGGGAGTGGTGGCGGCGGTGCGGCGGGCTCGGCGTTCCCCGGCCCGATGCAACACCACCTCGAGCGTCCCGCGCGCGAGTTCGTGGGCCAGATCCGCACGGGTGGAACTGGTGGCGGCGGATCCGGCATGGTCGACCGGTTGATCAGCCTGGCGCGCCAGACCGACAAGGCCAACGACACGCACGTGCGTCAAGGCATCGCGCGCCTGTGGAGTCTCGACAAGATCGGCAAGATCGCCTCGTTGCGCATGCGTGGTGGTGGCGCGTCGGCCGGCGCGCCCAACATGGCGAAGCTGATGATGAGCGACATGCTGCGCCTCAACCGCGAGGTCGGTTGCGAGATCATCGGACCCGACGCGATGGTGATGGGGCCCGACACGCTCGGCGGCGGCCTCGTGCAGGAGATGACGTTGTTCTCGCCCGGGCCGTCGATCTACGGCGGTTCCGACCAGATCCAGCGCAACATCCTGGGCGAGCGCGTGCTCGGGTTGCCGAAGGAGCCTGGACCCGACAAGAACACGCCGTTCCGCGATCTCTTGGTCGGCACGCTGAAGCAGTGACTGGCGTCGCGCCCGACGGTTCTCCCGTCGCGGTGTTCGCGGCGTTGCCGCCGCGTGGTCTTCCCGAGCTGCTCCACGCGCAGATGGAGGCCGACGACACGGTGCTCGATCTCGGCTGTGGCGCGGGGCGGCTCGCGCACGGGCTGGTGAGCCTCGGCCATGCTGTCACCGCGGTCGACGCTTCGCAGGAGATGCTCGATCTCGTGCTCGGCTGCGAGACCGTGTGCGCTGACGTGTACGCGCTCGATCTGCGGCGGCGCTTCGATGCGGTCGTCGCCGCGAGCCATCTCGTGAACGACTGGCCCGAAGCGCTGCTCTCCACGTGCGCGCGCCATGTGGATCCCGATGGCATCGTGCTGGTGCAGCGCTACGCGCCCGACTGGGCGAGCGACCCCGAACCGGGCGAAGCGCAGGTGGGCGATGTGGTGATCCGCGTCGCGCCGCTCGCCGCTCCGCCCGGTCGCATCGTCGCCGATGTCACCTACTTGCTCGGCGACGAGCAATGGGAGCAGCGCATCGACGCCCTGGTGCTCGACGACGCGGCGCTCGAGCAGTTCGCGGCCCGCGCCGGGCTCGGCGTCGTCGGCACGTTCGATGAGTTCGGCGAGTGGGTGCGGCTGCGAACCGCGTCTCGCTAGCGTCGCCGCCCATGCAGGTCGGGATCACGCTGCCTTCGATGACCGGTGGGCTCGACCGGGCGGCGTTGCTCGCGTGGCTCGCGATCGCCGACTCCGGTCCGTTCTCCACCGTGGCGGCCGGCGAGCGGGTCGGCTATCACACGCTCGAGATGATGAACGTGCTCGCGGCGGCCGCGTCGGTGACCGAGCGCGTGGGCCTGATGGCCACGGTGAGCGTGCTCCCGATGCACTCGGCGGTGCACGTCGCAAAGCAGGCCGCCACGATCGATGTGATCTCGGGTGGTCGGTTCACGCTCGGCGTCGGTGTGGGCGGTCGTGAAGAGGACTACCGGCTGTACGGCGCGCCCTTCGCTCGCCGCCACGCGAAGCTCGACGAGCAGATCGAGCAGGTGCGCGCCACCTGGGCGGGCACGCCGCCCGTCGTCGACACGCACGCGGTGGGTCCGCAGCCGGTGCAGGCCCATGGCCGCACCGTGGGGCCGCGCATCTTGTCGGCGTCGATGGGCCCCAAGGGAATGGCGCGCGCCGCACGGTGGGCCGATGGGCTTGCCGGGTTCGATCTCACAGCCGACCCGGCGGGCATCGCCGCCGCGGCGCGCGCGTTCGAGGCTGCATGGGACGCCGCCGGCCGGACGGGCAAGCCGTTCCTGCAGAGCAGCGCCTGGTTCGCGCTCGGGCCGGGTGCGCCCGACACTGTCGCGGCGTACGTGCGCGAGTACCTCACGATCTACGGCGGAGGGTTCGCCGATCAGCTCGCGGCTGCGCAGCCACTCGTGACGGCGGCCGCGATCGCGCTGGTGCTGCAGGCGGCCGCCGACGCGGGCATCGACGAGTTCTTGCTGGTGGCCACCGATGCCGATGTCGACGACGCCCGGCGCGCCGCCGACGCCGTCGCGTCGTGGCATTGAGCTCGTTCTGGTGAGCGAAAGGGTCGCTCTGCGACCCGCGCGCTCAAGCAAGCTGTGTTGGGGTGGTGCGGGTCCAGCATTCGGAGCAGCCGAGGGGATGGTCCGTCATCATCCCGTCGCACGTGAAGCCGAGCGTGCGGGGGATCGCCTGGCTCCTCGTGTTGGCCGGCTCGAGGCAGATCTTGACGGCCTCCACGAGCTCGAGCTCGAGCGCCGCGTTCGTGAGCGCGACGACCGACGCGCGCACGTAGCCCTTGCCTTCGTCGTCGACGTGCACCCAATAGCCGAGCTCGATGGTGCCCGGACCGAGCCGGGTCATCATGCCGAGCGAGCCCCGAACATTCGTCTCGTCGGCGAGCGGCACGAGAACGTACTCGAAGCTCGTTCCCTCGTCCCAGAGCCGTTCACACTCGAGCAACCGCGTGCGTTGCACGCCGGTGTCGCACGCCCGTTCGTCGGCCCACGCCATCCAGCGGGCGAGATGGCCGAGCGAGGCCCGCACCGCCGCGGCCGTGCCCCGTCCGTCGTCGTGACCCGCGCGGCGCAACAGCATCCCGTCGGGATGGTCGAGCACGAGTCGTTCCGGCGGTCGTGGGCTCACGCGACCAGTTTGCTGGTTGGCGCCGCGCGTCGCGCCACCAATTCGATCAACGGGGCTCGGGAGTGCGGGCGAACACCGACGGGTCGACCGTGATGTAGATCGCACGGCACGTGGCCACGAGCGCATCGCCGTCGTGCGCTTCGGCCCGGATGTGCAGCTTGCGCCCGTCGCGAGACTCGAGCCACGTGCGCAGCCGCAGCGGCGTGTGCACCGGTACGGGGCGGACGAAGCGAACCGTGAGCTCGCCGGTGAAGGCGGGTTCGTGCAACATGCCGATCACGGTGCCGGTGAAGTCGTCGAACACGGCGGCGACGATGCCGCCGTGGGCGCGGCCGGGCGCGCCCTCGAACGCGGCCGGCAGCGTCACGTCGGCCAGCATCGTGTCGCCCTCGCGCCACACGTCGATGGCGACGCTCGTGGGGTTCGCGCGACCGGCCACGGCCCGATCCTCGAAGCCGGCGCGCCGGGGCGAGATCGGACCGCCGCGCTCCTGCGCGGCGCGCATGAGCGCGGCTCGGTCGCGGTGCGCACCGTTCGCAATTGCCGCGCTCGTGCCGCGCGCCCAGTCGCGGAGCGCCACGAGGTCGGCATCGTCGTGCTCGTGGCCCACGAAGGCATGCATGAGGTCACGCAGGGCGGCCGCGGCCTCCACCCGGAGTGCTTCGTGGTCCTCGAGGGGAGGGTTCTCGTCGTCGTCGCTGGGGGGCCCGCCGCTGCCCGTCGCCACGCTGTTCATCGCCGCGACTCTAGGCAGGCGCCGCCTGACGGCATCCTGGCCGCTTGGGGCCGCGACGGGTTACGCTCCCGAGACCGGCAGTGAGGAGCCCACATGAAGCGCATCGCAGGCGTCGTCGTGCTCGCGATCGTGGCAGCTGGCGCGTGGGCGCTCGGCGCGCACTCGTCGAGTTCGAGCTCGCCGGACACCACGCCCGCCGCGAGCCATCAGGCCACGTCGACGCAGCCCAAGCCCACGTCGACGACGGCGCCCGCCGCGAACGACGAGGGCTTCAAGCTGCTCGCCAACGGCTTCCAGGCCGAAAAGGCCACGACGGAGCCGATCGCGCTCATGTCGGCGAGCGATCAGGCGAGCCTGCGCCACCAGCTCGACCTGACGCTGAAGGTGATCGAGATGTACCCGACGGTCAAGCAGGCCGAAGCGGCCGGTTACCGGCGCGCGGGGCCGTACTCGCCCGGACTCGGCGCGCACTGGGTCCGCGCGAACGGCGCCAGCCTGAACGCGGCGGGCGTGATGACCGACGACGCGCTGATGAATCCGCTCGCGCTCATCTACGACGGCACCGCTCAGGACTCACCGATCGCGGGCTTGATGTACTACTCGCTCTCGAAGAACCTGCCCGTCGGTTTCGCCGGTCCCAACGACCACTGGCACTACCACAAGAACATCTGCTTGAAGTCGGACAACGGCGCGCTCGACGCACCGCTCGGCGCCGACCGTGATGTCGATCCTGCGCTCTGCAGGCAGATCGGCGGCTCCATGCTCACGCAGACGAACTGGATGCTGCACGTGTGGTCGGCACCCGCGTACTCGAGCCCGCAGGGCATCTTCGCCCACAACAACTCGGCGCTCGCGTGTTCCGACGGCACCTACTTCGAGCTGCCGCAGTCGCAGTGGCTGGCGCATCCGCTCAGCACCTGCCGCCATCAGTGAGGCAATGACGCAATCGACGGCAGCGCGCACGACGTGACCGAGCTGCTCTACCTGCGCGATGCATACCTGCGCGAGTTCGATGCCGAGGTGATCGCACTCGACGACGCCGGGCATCGCGTGGCCCTCGATCGCAGCGCGTTCTACCCGACGGGTGGCGGCCAGCCCCACGACACCGGCACGCTCGGCAGCGCGCCGGTGCTCGACGTGGTGAAGGCCGACGAGCTGGTGTGGCACGTGCTCGACCCCGCGGCACCGCTCCCCGCGGTGGGCGCCAGGGTGCACGGCACGGTCGAATGGGAGCGCCGGCACCGGCTGATGCGCACGCACTCGGCGATGCACGTGCTCTGTGGCGTGATCTGGAACGAGTGGGGACGGGCGGTCACGGGCGGCAACATGGAGCCGCTCGAGGCACGCATGGACTTCGAGTTCGATCCGCTGCCGGCCGACTTCGCGGCCACGGTCGCGGCCCGCGTGAACGACGAGATCGCCGCCGATCGCCCGATCGAGGTGTCGTTCCTCGACCGCGACACGGCCATCCTCGACGATGCCCTCATCCGCACCAAGGTCAACCTCGTGCCCGCCTCCGTGCGCGAAGTTCGCGTCGTCGACATCGTCGGCCTCGACAAGCAGGCCGACGGCGGCACCCACGTGCACTCCACGGCCGAGATCGGACGCTTCGAGGTCGTCAAGACGGAGAGCAAGGGCAAGGGCAACAAGCGCCTGCGCATCCGCGTCCTCGACGCGTGATGCCTGCGACGGCTCCGCGATGACCGCAACGCCGGTGCTCGCGGAGCTGCTGGGCAGCGATGGCGTGCGCGAGGTGTGCGAGCTGCGTGATGCGCACATCGGCTTCCTCGCGCTGCACGGTGGGCTGGAAGCGACCACGTTCGAGATCGCGGCGGCAGCCGCCGACGCGATCGGCGCGTCGCTGTACGCAGTGGTGCAACCGCCCGATCTGCGCTGGCACGTACCGTCGCACCGTTACGCACGAACCGACTCGCGGGCGCTCGACGCGTTCTGCGATCACGTGCAGCTGGCGGTGTCGATCCACGGTTACGGCGGGATCCGCGAATCCGACAATCGTTGGACCACGGCGGTTCTCGGCGGATCGAACCGCGCCGCCGCGCAACGTCTCGCGGCGCGGCTGCGCGGCGCGTTGCCCGACTACGAGTGGATCGCCGAGCTCGACGACATCCCGACGGCGTACCGGGGGCTGCATCCGTCGAACCCGGTGAACTGCACCCGCGCGGGCGGCGTGCAGATCGAGCTTCCGCCGCGCGTGCGGGGCAACAGCCCGGTGTGGTCCGACGCGCCGCGCGACGCACGAGGATTCGTGGCGCACACGTCGACGCTCGTGGCCACGCTCGCCGCCGCGGTCGACGCCATCGACCCCGGCGCCGCTGTGTGAGGCTCTTCAGTCGAGGTGCGCGGTGTCGTTGTAACGGCGCAGCACGATGCGTTCGAACGGCCCGTCGGTGCGCTCGATCGTCTCGACCACGATCTCGGAGATCGAGGCATTGTCGGCGCCGCCGAACGCGAAGCCCCGTGACCCGGTCGCGGCGCAGAGCAACTGGCCGATCACGCCACCGTGGGTCACGGCTACGACCCGGCCTCCGGGGTGGCGCGCCGCGATGCGTTGGATGGCCGCGAGGGTGCGCCGCGCGAACTCGTCCTGTGGCTCGGCGCCGGGGATCACGTCCCAGCGCTCGTCGGTGAAGAGCTGCGCGAACAGCGGGTCGCTGGCCGCGGCGCGCACGCGCAACACGCCACCTTCCCATTCGCCGAGGAACACCTCGCGCAAGTCGGGCTCCACCTCGGGCGTGATGCCGAGCGCCGCGGCGAGGGGAGCGGCCGTTTGGTGCGTGCGCTGGAGTGTGGT
Organism: Acidimicrobiia bacterium; assembly: GCA_017882905.1. Classification (GTDB taxonomy): domain Bacteria; phylum Actinomycetota; class Acidimicrobiia; order IMCC26256; family PALSA-610; genus Chersky-683. The sequence goes on from JADGOO010000077.1 coordinate 19,232, forward strand.
CACGTAGATCGCGTCGATGCGCTCGTGGCGCAGGCGGGCCGCCACCCGCTCGGCCTGTTGACGGCCATGCGTGTGCAGCTCCGGGTCGCCGTGCCCGTCGACGAGCGGGAACGGACGGTCGGGGTGGGCGGGCGCCGATTCGCCGTGCCGGACGAGCAGGATCGTCGTGGCCGAGGGCGGTGCCACGTAGCGATGCTGGCGGAAGCCTTCGGGCTCGGCCGTGCTCGTCGGTGCGGTCGGTATTGCGGGCTGGGCGCCACTCGGGGAAGGGTGAGTCTCGGTCATCCGGAGCGCCACGGTACGGTGCGCGCGTGCAGTCGTACGACTTCGTGCCGCCGCCGCTGCATGGCCGCGTGTTCGATGCGCCGCCCGGCAAGGTTCGCCTCGGCGATGCGACGCGCGGCGGCCGTCTTCGCCTCGATGCGTTGGTGCGCTACCTCCAGGACGCTGCCACCGATGACGCCGACCAGGCGCTCGGTCTGCCCGACGACGGCGCGCCCCGTGCGTGGATCGTCCGGCGCCTCGCGCTCGAGGTGGGCGAGCTGCCCCGATACCGTGAACCGTTCGTCATTCGCACCTGGTGCAGCGGGATCGGGCCGCGCTGGGCCGAGCGGCGCAGCGATCTCCTCGTCGACGGCAAGGTCCGGGTGCAGGCCGCGGCCATCTGGGTGCACATCGACACGATCACGGGCCGGCCCGTGGCGCTCCCCGTCGGCTTCGAGGCCGTGTACGGCGAGGCGGCCGGCGACCGCGAGGCCTCGCAACGGCTGCGGCTCCCCGGGCCCTCGTCGTCGGCCACGGCAAGCGGCGCGGCGCCTGTGCCGTGGCCGGTGCGAGCCACCGACTTCGACGTGCTCGGTCACGTGAACAACGCGGCCTACCTGCACGCGCTCGAAGAGGTGCTCGCGGCGCGCACGAGCCGCCACGCGCGGATCCATCAGGTGGAGGTTGAGTGGCGGGCGGGCATCGAGCTCGGCGACCGGCTCGAGCTGGCCGCGGCCGACACCGGCCCCGAGCTGCGGGTGTGGCTCCTCGCCGACAACGAGGTGCGAGCCGCGCTGTTCGCCGGGTTGCGCCACTAGCGTCACGTCCGATGGCGCCGGTGCAGCTCAGCGCAGCCGAGGCGAGAGTCCTCGGATGTCTCATCGAGAAGTCGCTCACCACGCCCGACGCGTATCCGCTGTCGCTCAACTCGTTGCGCCTCGCATGCAACCAGACCACCAATCGCGATCCGGTCGTGAGCTACGACGAAGCGACGGTCGACGCGGCCCTCGACGGGCTGCGGGCCCACCAGCTCGCGGCGCGCGGCAAGACCTATGGCGAGCGCGCGATCAAGCACCGCCATCTGGTCGACGACGGTCTCAACGTCGATGCCGCGGAGCGCGCGCTGCTGTGTGTGCTGATGCTCCGCGGCCCACAGACCTCCGGTGAGCTCAAGACCCGTGCCGAGCGTCTCCACTCCTTCGCCGCGCTCGCCGACGTGGAGGACACGCTCGACCGTCTCGCAACCCGCGAGTTCGCGGTGCGTCTCGACCGCCGGCCCGGTCAGAAAGAGAGCCGTTGGCTCGAGCTCCTGTCGGTGCCCGGCGCCGGCAGCGAAGCCGCGCCGGCGCCCGACCGCGCGCCGGCGCCGGTCGACAGCGCACACGGTGAGCATGGCGAACATGGCGCTCCGGCCGGCCACGCCGGCCTGCTGGGCGCGGCGGCCGGACCGCAGACGCTCGAGATCACGAACCCGGCCACCGGCGCACTGCTCCGCGAAGTGGCCGTCGACGACGAGACCGAGATCGAAGCCAAGCTGCGCCGTGCGCGCGCCGCGCAGGCGCGCTGGGCGGCACTTCCCTACGAACGGCGCGCGGCCGCGCTGCTCGCGTGGCGTGACCAGCTCGGCGCCGACATCGAGGAGTGCGCGCGCATCACCGCGGAAGAGACCGGCAAGACGATCGGCGCGGCGCGCAACGAGATCCGAGCCGTACAGGACCGGATCACCTGGTTCGTGGCGCACGCTCCCGCGGTGCTCGCGCCGCGCACCGCCACGCAGTCCGACGCGATAGAAGAGCGCATCACCTACGAGCCGCGTGGTGTGGTCGCGCACATCAGTGCGTGGAACTACCCCTACTTCGTCGGGCTCAACTCGATCGTGCCGGCATTGGCGTGCGGCAACGCGGTGCTCTACAAGCCGTCGGAGCTGGCCACGCTCACGGGGTTGCAGCTCGTGGATCTCGCGCATCGGTCGGGTGTGCCGGTCGATGTGCTGCAGACCATTGTCGGTTCAGGCCCCACAGGCGCCGCGCTCGTGTCGAGCGGCGTCGACCTCGTGTGCTTCACGGGGTCGGTGGCGACCGGCCGGCGGGTTGCCGTGAGCGCGGCGGAGCATCTCATCCCCGTGCAGCTCGAGCTCGGCGGCAAAGACGCCGCGTACGTGTGCGATGACGTCGATGTCGACGCGGCGGCCGAGGCGGTCGCGGAGGGCGCGTTCTACCACGGCGGTCAGTCGTGTTGTGCGGTGGAGCGCGTGTATGTACACCAGGCGATCTGGGAGCGGTTCGTGACCTCGTTCGTTGCCGCGGCGACGCACTGGGCGCCGGGTGATCCCCTCGACGCGGCGAGTGCGAATGGCGTGCTCGCGCGTGCGCAGCAGCCGGAGCTGTTGCAGGAGCAGGTCGACGACGCCATCGCGAAGGGCGCGCGCGTGCTCCTCGGCGGCATGTGCGAGCCCGGCGCGGCGAGCTACCCGCCGACCGTGCTCGTCGACGTGGATCACAGCATGACCGTGATGCGCGACGAGTCGTTCGGGCCGGTGATCGGTCTCATGCGGGTGCGGGACGACGACGAAGCGCTCGCCCTCGTCGACGACTCGAGCTACGGGCTCACCGCGGCGATCTTCAGCCGCGACCGCGAACGCGCCGAGGCGTTCCTCGCCCGGTGCGACACCGGAACCGTCTACTGGAACGCGTCGGATCGCACGAGCGTGACGGTGCCGTGGAGCGGTCGGCGCGCGTCCGGTCTCGGGGTCTCGATGGGCGAAGCCGGCATCGCCTCATTCGTGCGGCCCAAGGCCTGGCATCTGCGCCCCAGCTCCTGATCACTTGCCCCAGCCGTCCCACAAGACTCGGGTGGCGCCGTAGGGGTCGTCGAGGAGCGTCCACTCGACGTCGATCCGCATCGTGGCCCGCCGTGTCGTGTCGTACGCGGGCCATGCAGGGATGTCGGCGTGCTGCGGGGAGCCGGTGCGGGCGAACGCGATCCACGCAGCGTGCATCCGGCTCGCGATCGCGGCCCGCTCGCCACCGTCGCCGGTGAACATGGCGACGCCGGGTTGGTCGAGGTTGTCGAACACGAACGGGATCTCGAGCGCGTGGCACGACTTGAGCACACCACCGAACGCGGGCGTGGGCCACGTGAAGAGGTACACGAACGCCGGTGCGTGCGCGAGCTGTGCCTCCACGAGGCGCAACCCGGGGATGCGGAACACCGCATCGCTCGACAGCGCCGTCCAGATCTCAGGGCCTGACGCGCCTGGCATCGCGTTGCGGTAGCCGTCGAACATGCCGTGCGCGGCGTCGCCGTACCAGTTGCTCGCGCGGGCGATGATGCCGGCGTCGTCGATCGTGGCGAGCGCAGGATCGATGATGTTGAACAAGGTCATCTCGTCGAGGTTCGTGCCACACAACACGGCGATGCCCGCCGCGCTGCCGTCACGGATCGCGTCCATCGGCGGCTGCGGCAGCACCACACCGTCGTGCACGGGCGCGAACGGCAGTGTGGTGCCCGATGTCTCGAAGCCGAGCACCGCGGCGGCGGCGACCACGTCGTCGGCCGACTTTGCGTACAGGGCTTCTAGGTCGTTGGGGGCGACGCCGAGCGTGTCGACGATGCGGGCGGCCTTGGCGGCGGCGTCGGCCGGCTCGAGCCCCCACATCGCGGCGCCGCTCTCGAGGATCGCCTTGTGGAACAAGCCGTGCGCGCCCGGCGTGCCGAGCAACGTGCCCACACTGCCGGCACCGGCCGACTCGCCGAAGATCGTGATGTCGTTCGGGTCGCCGCCGAACGCGGCGATGGAATCGCGCACCCATTCGAGCGCGGCGATCTGATCGAGCAGCCCGAGATTGCCGCTCGCCGCGAACTCCTCGCCGAACATCTCGCCGAGGTACAAGAATCCGAGCGGCCCGAGGCGGTAGTTGATGGTGACGAGCACGACGTCGCCGTGCGTGGCGAAGTTGGCGCCGTCGTACCAGGGCGTGGCGCCCGAACCGAACTGGAACGCGCCGCCGTGGATCCACACCATCACGGGCCGGCGCCCGTCGAGGCCGGGTGTCCACACGTTGAGCACGAGCGCGCCCTCGTCCTTGACCGTGGTGGCGCTGCCCATCATCTGCTCGAGGATCATGTCGGCCTGGGCGATGTAGGGCGCCGGGGTGGTGCAATCGCGGACGCCGTCCCAGGCGACCTCTCGCACGGGCGGGTGCCAGCGGCGACGGCCGACCGGCGGGGCGGCGAACGGGATGTTCCGGAAGATGGAGCAGCCGGGCGCTTCGAGGCCCTCGACCTTGCCGCTGCGGGTGTCCACGATCGGTGCCACTGGCCCTCCCGAGCTCGATGTACAGGCCTCGCGAGCGTATTCGTTAACTTCTGCGGCCCGACGTGCCGACACCTCCTCCATGCGCCGACGCCTCAGTGCCTTCCTCGCGCTCGCGGTGCTCACGACACTCGTCGGAGCCTCGAGCTCTGGATTCGGGGCTCAGGCCGGGAGCGACCCGGCCAACCAACCACCGCCGGCCGCCGACCCGACCCACGTGCCGGGCTACGACCGCGACCCGCTGTCGCTGCTCGGCCCGAGCCGGCTGACCGCGGCGCAGATGGCTGCGTTCGTGAGCAACGGCCACACGCCGCACATCACGGTGTCGATCGAGCAGCTCGCGCAGATCTACGTGGAGGAGGGCAACGCCCTCGGCGTGCGGGCCGACATGGCGTGGGCCCAGTCGATCGTGGAGACCGGCTCCTTCGGGTTCGCCGGCAGCATGGTGCACCCCTCCGACAACAACTTCTCGGGCATCGGTGCGTGCGACTCCTGCTCGCACGGCAACCCGTACCCCACCGCGCGCCTCGGCGTTCGGGCCCAGATGCAGCTGCTCCGCGGCTACGCCGACCCGAACCCGCCGCACGGCTACGTGATCTACCCGCCGAAGCCGTACCGCGGCAGCGCGCCCACGTGGTGGCAGATGGGCAACGGCCACTGGGCGACCTCGACGCGCTACGCGTCGTCGGTGATCTCGGTGTACGGCCGCATGCTCGACTTCGCGCACATCAACCTGTCGTACTCGCCGCCGCCCGGTGCCGCGCTCGCCGCGACGAGCATCGTCGACGGGCCGCCACCGGAGCCGCCGACACTGCCCGGACAGGGGCTGTACCTCGCCGACGTGCAAGGCCAGGTGTACGACGTTGGTGACGCGCGCTTCTGGGGTTCGGCCTACGACGCCGGCAGTGACGTGGTGCCGACGGCGATCGCGGCGACGCCCACTGCCGACGGCTACTGGCTGTTCCTGACGAACGGCAAGGTCCTCGAGTTCGGCGCCGCGAACAAGCTCGGAAGCCCGGCAACCCGCGTCGCCGCGGTGGCCGCCGCGCCGCACGGACAGGGCTACTGGACGGTCACGTCGTCGGGTGTCGTGCAATCGTTCGGTACCGCCGCGCACATCGCGCCAGCGCCCGGCTCGATCCCGGCTGGTGCCCGCATCGTCGGCATCGTGGCCACGCGCACCGGAAGCGGCTACTGGCTCGTTGATTCGCTCGGTCGGGTCGAGGCGTACGGCGACGCCCGCTTCTTCGGGTCGCTGTCCCACGGCACCGTGCACGACCCGGTGGTCGGGTTGGCGCCCACGCCCTGGGACGACGGCTACTGGTTGGCGACGTCGTCGTGTCGGGTCGTCGGCTTCGGTGCCGCGAAGGCGACGGGTGGCCTCGCCGAAGACCTCGCCGACAACACCGACTACGTGAAGTTCCCGACCGCGGCGCAGCGGCGCCTCGTGGGCATCTGGGAAGCCGCGCAGCACCTCGTGATCGCGATCCGGCCCACGCCCACAGGCGGTGGCTACTGGCTCGTGACTGCCGACGGCCTCGTGATCGGGCGTGGTGACGCCCCTGACTTCGGCCAGGTGCAGCAGACGGGTGTGCCGGTGCTGGCCGCGACGAGCCGCCTCGACACGGCGTCGCCGTTCCGCCCTCACCGGCCCTGACGCGCGGCACCGGCGCCGAAGTGCGTCGGCCGCGCGTCGGCCGCGAGACTCGGGCGCATGCTCCGAATCGACGACGCTGATCGCATCCGCCTCATCACGCTCGACCGGCCCGCGGCGCTCAACGCGTTCAACGACGAGCTGTACAACGCGGCAGGCGCGGCGCTGAACGACGCCGCGGCGGCACCCGACATCGCTTGCGTTGTGATCACGGGCACGGGCCGCGCGTTCTGCGCCGGTCAGGATCTGGGCGAGATGTCGCAGCTCGGCCGCTCGAGCTACGACGCGCCCGATCGCGCGGCCGATGCAGCCCCCGCGGCCCACGGCTTCCCGGTGTTTCTCGACACGCTCGCCGCGTTCCCGAAGCCGGTGCTCTGTGCGGTGAACGGGCTCGGCGTGGGCATCGGGCTCACGATGCTGTTCCACGCCGATCTCGTGTTCATCGCCCGCTCGGCGCGGCTGCGCGCCCCGTTCGTGAGCCTCGGCGTGGTGCCTGAAGCCGCGGGCAGCGTGACGATGCCGATCGCGATGGGTGCGCAGCGTGCGGCGTACGCGCTGTACACCGCCGAGTGGATCACCGCCGAGCAGGCCCACGAGTGGGGAATTGCCTTCGAGGTGTGCGACGACGCCGCGGTGCTGGCCCGCACGCTCGACGTGGCGCGCTCCATCGCACGCATGCCGGTGGTGTCGCTGCGCGAAACGAAGCAGGTCGTGCTCGCAGGGCGCATCGACGCGATCCGCGCCGCCCGGCGGCGCGAAGACGAAGCGTTCGCGCGTCTCGTGATGGGGCCGGCGAACATGGAAGCGCTCACCGCGTTCCTCGAGAAGCGGCCCCCCGACTTCAGCGCGCTCTGAGCACCGCGCCGTCCGCGTCAGATCTTGTCCCACACCATCGGTGAATCGGCCGACGGGGCGTCGAGCATCTCCACAGGACTGTGCTTGTTGATGTGGCCGATCAGGCCGTTGTACACGGAGTAGCCGACGAGCTCGCGCAGCCGGTCGTCGAAGCGCGCCGCGATGTCGCGCGGGATGCCGAGCTGCTGGTTCTCCTGCTGGCGGATCCAACCGGCGCAGTAGTTCATGGCGATTCCCACCCGGCGTCCGTCGGTGGTGTTCGCGCCGCCACCGTGCCAGAGCGAGCCGTTCCACACGAGCACCGACCCGCGGGTCATCTCCGCCGCGATCGAGTCGTAGTGCGCGCCGTAGTCGGGTGAGCTGTCGGCGCGGTGCGAACCGGCGACGAGACGGGTGGCCCCGTTCGCCTCGGTGAAGTCGGTGAGCGCCCACATCGTGTTGCACACCGTGGGAACGTGTGGCTTGGGCAGCGGTATCAGCTGGTCGTCGGCGTGGATCGGCTGGGCGCGCTCGCCGGGCAGGATCGAGATCGACGACAGCGACGACACGAGACAGCCCCGATCGAGCACACCCTCGACGATCGGCAGGACGGCGGGATGCACGGGCACGCGTTCGTACAGCCGATCGAGCGCGAGCAGGTTGTAGATCCGCACCGTGGCGTGGCCCTCGAAGCTGTTGGGCGCGGGTTGCACGTCGTAGAGCGCTTCGAGTCGCAACAGGTCGTCGTGCAGCGCGTCGACGAGGTCGGGCTCGATCACGCCGGGCAGGATCGTGTAGCCCTGCTCGCGGATGCGCTCGACGTGCGCCGAGACGTCGTCGGTACCCGTCGACTTGGGTGATGCCGTTGGCGTGCCGGTGGTCATGCGCACAGGGTACGTTCGCTCGCCATGGCGATCTATGCCCTCGGCGACCGCGTCCCGAAGATCGACCCGTCGGCGTTCGTGCACCCCGAAGCCACGGTCATCGGCAGCGTCACGATCGGGCCCGAGTCGAGCGTGTGGCCGCAGGCGGTGTTACGAGGCGACTCGAGCCAGATCGTGATCGGGGCGCGCACGAGCATCCAGGATGGCGCAGTCATCCACTGCACCCGCGCCAACGAGACCCGCATCGGCGACGACTGCGTGATCGGCCATCTCGTGCACATGGAGGGGTGCACGATCGAGTCGGGCGCACTCGTGGGCTCCGGGTCGATCGTGTTGCACCGCGCCATCGTGCGCACGGGCGCGCTCGTCGGCGCGGCCGCACTGATCACGAACGACACCGAGGTGCCGAGCGGCGCGATGGCGCTCGGGGTTCCCGCCAAGATTCGGCCCGATTGCGTGAACGCCGCCGACATCATCGAGCAGGCCGCGGGCTACGTGGCGAATGGCCGCTACCACAAGGCGAACACGCGCCTGCTCTAGCTAGACGGTTGCGCCGACCAGCCGGCCGACCACGTAGGTGACGATCATCGCCGCCGAGCTCCACAGCACGACGCGTGCTGCGGCGCGCTGCCACGGTGCGCCGCCCGCACGGGCACCGAGCCCGCCGAGGATGAGAAGCGCGAACAGGGCGGTCGCGGCAGTGGCCGCGATGCGCGCGCCCTGCGGCGCGACTATGACAGCGATCACGGGGAACAGCGCGCCGGTGGAGAAGGCGAGCGCCGATGTCCAGGCGGCCTGCACCGGGTTCGCAGCCAGCGCGTCGGTGATGCCGAGCTCGTCGCGCATGTGCGCGCCGAGCTCGTCGTGCGCCATCAGCTGCTGTGCGACGAGGCGCGCCAGGCCGGGCTCGACGCCGCGCTGCTCGTAGATCTTCGCGAGCTCTCGCATCTCACCCATGGGATTGGCGTCGAGCGCATCTCGTTCGATGCGCACGTCGGCCATCTCCGTATCGCGTTGACTCGACACCGACACGTACTCGCCGGTCGCCATCGACATCGCGCCGGCCACGAGCGACGCGAACGCCGCGGTGAGCACGGCCGTGCGCGAGCTGGTAGCGGCCGCGACACCGATCACCAGCGACGCGACCGAGACGATCCCGTCGTTGGCGCCGAGCACGGCGGCCCGCAGCCAGCCGACGCGGTGGGTGCGGTGATGCTCGCCGGCGACATGGTGATCAACCGCGGACACGGCGTGACCTTACCGGCGGTGTGGGCCCGCCGGCCCGGGGCGGCGCGGAACCCCGTGGTGGGTGCGGCGTAGGCCGGGCGGTGGCGCACGGCGGGGTGGAAGGCACGAGCCGGGAGCTGATTAGTCTGCAGCGTCCAGAATGTCGAGAAAGAGGCCCGCGCAATGACCGAAGCCGTGATCGTCGCCTACGCCCGCACGCCGATCGGCCGGGCGAACAAGGGGTCGCTCGTCGACTGCCGCCCCGACGACCTGTCGGCGCTGATCATCAAGGCCGTGCTGGCGCGTGCGCCGCAGCTCGACCCTGCGGCGATCGAAGACGTGATCTGGGGTTGCGGCCAGCCCGCGGGTGAAGCGGGCACGAACGTGGGTCGCGTCGCCGGCCTCCTCGCCGGCATCGACGCGCCGGGTGTCACGGTGAACCGTTACTGCTCGTCGTCGTTGCAGACGATCCGCATGGCGTCGCACGCGATCCGGGCCGGTGAGGGCGATGTCTTCATCGCCGGTGGCGTGGAGACGGTGAGCCGATTCGCGAGCGGCATCGCCGACGGTGGCCCGCCCAACCCGAAGTTCGGTGACGCCCGTGCCCGCTCGAAGCAACGCGAGCAGGGTGGCGCGCCGCGCTGGGAGCCGGGCAGCGGTCTGGCCGACGTGTACATCGCGATGGGCCAGACGGCCGAGAACGTGGTGGAGGCCGAGAATGTGTCGCGTGAGGAGATGGACCGCTTCGCGGCGCAGAGCCAGCAGCGCGCCGTCGCCGCGCAGGAGCGCGGTTTCTTCGACCGTGAGATCATCCCGGTGGAGCTGCCCGACGGTCGTGTGATCACGAAGGACGACGGGCCGCGTCCCGGCACCACGGCCGAGAAGCTGGCCCAGCTGAAGCCGGTGTTCCGGCCCGACGGTTCGGTGACCGCCGGCAATGCCTGCCCGTTGAACGATGGCGCGGCCGCAGTGATCGTGATGAGCGACACGAGGGCGAAGGCGCTCGGCATCAAGCCGCTGGCGCGCATCGTGAGCAGCGGCGTGTCGGCGCTCAACCCCGAGATCATGGGTCTCGGGCCGATCGAGGCGTGCCGCCAGGCACTCGGTCGGGCGAAGCTCACGATCGACGACATCGACCTCGTGGAGATCAACGAGGCCTTCGCCGCACAGGTGATCCCGAGCGCGGCGCATCTCGGCATCTCGTGGGACAAGCTCAATGTGAACGGCGGCGCGATCGCGCTCGGCCACCCGTTCGGGATGACGGGCGCCCGCATCATGTCGACGTTGCTCAACGGCCTCGAGGACGCCGACAAGCAGTACGGCCTCGAGACGATGTGCGTGGGCGGTGGCCAGGGCATGGCCATGATCGTCGAGCGCATCTGAGCCCACAACCACGTCCTGCGCCCGCGCTCCTGCCAGATCCTGGCTGGCTGGCGGGCGTGGGACGCAGGTGGGACGGTGGGGTCGACGCGGCGCTACAGATCGCCGCTGCGGTGCCGAAGTCTTCGTTAGCCGGCGGGTGCCATGGTGGGCGCACGGCGAGGAGGACACGGGCCTGATGACCGCTGCGGAGCACCGCGACGCCGCTGCGCGCTTGCGTGACGTGCTCACGTCGGCCGCGCGCGCCGTGCCTGCTTCGCAGGAGTCCGGAGCGATCGACGGCGTCCGCGACGCGTTGACCGGCCTGGCCAACCGCTCGCTCGTGCTCGAAGCGCTCGGCGGAGCGCTGGCCCGTATGGCGCGCACGGGTCGCGGCCCGGCGGTGATGTTCTGCGACCTCGACGGCTTCAAAGCGGTGAACGACGGCTTCGGTCACGAGGCCGGCGACCGGTTGCTCATCGAGGTGGCCCACCGGTTCGTGGAGTGCGTGCGCGGTACCGACATCGTGGCCCGTTTCGGTGGCGACGAGTTCGTGGTCGTGCTCGAAGACGTGCACGAGGTCGACGACGCCGTGACGGTGGCCGAACGAATCTTGGCGCGCGTCGCCGAGCCGATCGTGCTCGACGGCGGCCACGCGCAGGTGAGCGCGAGCATCGGCATCGCGCTCGCGCACCCATTCGCGACCACTGCCGACGATCTTCTCGCCGAAGCCGACGCCGCGATGTACCGCGCGAAGCGAACGGGCAAGCACCGATATCAGGTGTTCGACGATGACCTGCGCACCCGGCTCGAAGAGCGTGCCGAGCTCCGCCACGATCTCGAAGGTGCGCTCGCCCGCGACGAGCTGATGACGGTCTTCACTCCGGTTGTGCGTTCGGCCGACGGACGCCTCTCGATGCTGGAGGCGGCGTTGCGCTGGAAGCATCCCGAACGGGGGATGCTCGGCGCGGCCGAGTTCATGCCGCTCGCACGCAAGCAGGGTTTGGCCCGTCGACTTGATCGTCACGCGCTCGTGGCCGCGGCGAGTGCCGCGCGCGGATGGAACGCCGTGCACGATCGTTCGGTCCCGGTGACGGTCTGGGTCACCGTGGGCGTGCAGGACCTGCTCGCCGGTGAGCTGCAGTCGTTCGTGGCCCAGCTCGTGGAGGACGAGGCACTCGGCCCCGGCAGCCTCGGCATCGAGGTACAGCTCGCGAATCTGAATGAGCACCCGAAGCAGGCCGAGAGCGCGTTGCAGAGCATCGCGTGGCACGGCGTGCGCGTCGCAGTCGACGACTTCGGCGCCGATCTGTTCTCGCCGATGCAGCTCCAGCGCTTCCATGTCGACACGGTGAAGCTCGACCGGCGCCTGTTGCGCGCCGCGGGCAGCGCGCCCGAGGCCCTCAGCGCGCTGGCCGCCGTGGTGGCGCTCGCCCGCGCGCTCGGACTCGCCGTCGTGGCCAAGGGTGTCGACAGCCGCGAGCAGCTCGAGCTGCTGCAGGAGCTCGGTTGCGAGCTCGTGCAGGGCGACGTGGTCGCCACCGCGCAGCCGGCCGGCGCCGTGTCGTCACTCCTCGAGGCCGCTCCGCCGTGGGCGAATGCCGACTGGCCGCGCGTCGCGCCGCTCGGTGCGCCGCTCACGCGCTCGCAGCTGCTCGAACGCCTGATGCGCCTGCACGCAGCTGCCTGACGAGGACCGCCCGCGCGCGTTCGCTCAGCCGCGCGGGCGCAGATGCGTCTCGGTCACCACGGCCTGCTGCGTGTGCGGACGCTCGGCGCGGCTCGCCATGATGCCGTGATCGGCGCGCAGGCGCGCCATCCCAGCGTTGTGACCCGAGTACGACGATGGCTGACGCAGCATCCACAGGATGCCTTCCGCGGCCACCTCGGGCGGTTCCCAATCGGCATGGTCGAACTCGGGCGCGTTGGCGAGGAAGCCCTCCGACGCCACGGGCACGTCGATGCGGAACGTGTTCACGGCGATGCCGTCGTCGGCGAGCTGCGCGGCGAGGCACATCGTCATGTGCTCCATCGCGGCCTTGGCCATGCCGTAGGCCATGAGCCCAGGGAAGTAGTTGAGCGCGGCGAGCGACGACACGTTCACGATCGAGCCGCCGCCACGGACGCGCATCGCGTCGACGGCGGCCTGGATTGCGATCAACGGCGCGCGCAGGTCGACGTCGAAGACGAGATCGAACCGCTTCATGGGCAGCTCGAGATCGCCCGGGAACGTGATGGCCGCGTTGTTCACGAGGATGTCGAGCGCACCGAAGTGCTCGATCGTGCGCGCCACCATGGTCTGCACTTCGTCGTCGTTCGCGAGGTTGGTGGGGATCGCCAGCGCTTCGCCGCCCGCGATCTCGATGCGGCGCACCGTGGCGTCGATCGTGCCTGGCGTGGGCTGCGGCGACGCTTCGGTGGCGCGCGCCGCGCACGCGACTGCGCATCCGGCCTGCGCCAGCGCGATCGCGGTGGCAGCGCCCACCCCGCGGCTCGCGCCGGTGACGATCGCGACCTTGCCTTCGAGATCCATGCGCGGAACCTAACGCGCCGTGAGGACCGCAGACACGCTTGGACGCTGATATGCGAGGGCTCGCGTGATCGGTCAGTGGGCGCGGGCGCGTATGCCGAGCAGTAGGGGCACGGACGTCACCCGCGCGTCCTCTTCCGTGGCTTCCAAGCACCAACCGGTCTTCGAGACGGCGTTCAGCAACGCGGGCAGGGGAACGTTCACGGTGCCGACGCGGCGCCGGATCCCGTCGCCGAGGAGCGGGTGGTCCTCGAAGCGAGCGTGATCTCGGTAACCGGCAAACACCGTGACTCCACCGTCAGGCTGCCTCTGCTCGAACACCCCACCGAAGCAAGGATGCGACATGACGAGCACGAGGTGACCATGCTGCACGGTCACTCGGCGCGCGTCTGCGAGGACCGAGGAGAGGTCGTCGAAGTCAGTCGCTGTCATGATCGTCGCGATCGCGTGGAACGTCGCGTCGGCAAATGGCAGCTCGGAACCGTCGGCCCGCAGGCAGCTCTCGCCCCGTTCCTGCGCACGTCGGAGCTGGTCCGTCGACAGGTCGACGCCAACGACGTCGTACCCGAAGGCTCTCAGCGTTTCGTGGTGCCGCCCGGTCCCGCAGCCCAGGTCCAACGCCGGTCCCGAGCCCGGCAGCACCAGGGCGCGAGTCAGCGACTCGGCCAGGGCGGCCACCTCGCTCATCTGGCCGGCCTGGTAGTCGTCGTACCAGGCGGCGAAGCCGTCGTACCGGACGAGACGCATCCGCGAGAGTGAAGCACGACCGTAGGAATCGAGAGCGGTGATTTGCCTGGCAGTCTCCGGGCCGACGCGACGCGCACTGCGCGTCACACCGTCGGCAGCTCTTGTTGCACGGTGAGGTTGTCGGCGAACAGGTCGCCGTGCTGCTCCACGCGTGCCAGCACGTCGGGCGCTTCGAACGCGAGGCCGTCGGGCGTGTCGAGTGCGTCGAGCTCGGCCCAGGAGATCGGTGTCGACACCCACGGACGTTCCCGGATCCGCAGCGAGTACGGCGCCACCGTGGTCTTGTGCGCGTCGTTCTGGCTCCAGTCGACGAACACCTTCCCCGGACGGCGCTCCTTGGCCATCACGGTGGTCACGTGCTCGGGGTCGCGCTGTTCGAGCAGCTGGCCGAGCGCGAGGGAGAGCCGCTTCGTGTCGTCGTCGGTGTAGCGCCGGTCGGGGTCGTTGATCGGCACCGAGACGTGCAGGCCCTTGCTCCCCGACGTCTTCACGAGCACGGTCTCGAGCCCGAGGCGCACGAGCACGTCGCGCAGCTCGAAGGCCACTCGCCGGCAGTCGAGCACCGTGGCGCCTGGTCCGGGGTCGAGGTCGAACACCATCGCTGTGGGTCGCTCGGGCGCCGCGCTCGTGCCCTGTTGCACATGCAGCTCGAGCGCGGCCAGGTTCGCCGTCCAGGCCAGTGCGGCCCGCGACTCGATGGCGCAGCCGGTGTAGCCGGCGGCCGGCGCCGTGGCGATCCAGTCGGGGTGGTGCGGCGGGCAGCGCTTCTCGAAGAACTGCTGGCCGTCGACCCCGTTGGGAGCCCGCACGAGGGTGGGGGAGCGCCCGGCGAGGTGGCCCAGCAGGGCGGGCGCGACCCGGGTGTAGTAGTCGATCACCCCGGCTTTGGTGAACCCGGCGGCCGGGTACAGCACCTTGTCGAGGTTCGTGAGCCGCAGGTGGTGGCCATCGATCACGACGTCGGTCGGGCGGGGCGGCATTACGATCGTCGACGTTACCCACGTGAAGGAGGTCTGGGGTGCCCAGCGCGATCTGGACCGGAACGGTGGGGTTCGGCCTTGTGCAGGTGCCCGTGCGCATCGTCACTGCCACCCGCAGCAAGGACGTCTCGTTCAACCAGCTCGAAGTCGACACCGGCGCGCGCATCCGCTACAAGAAGGTCTCCGATCAGACGGGCGAAGAGGTCACCCCCGACCGGATCGTGAAGGGCTACGAGTTCTCCAAGGGCCGCTACGTGGTGGTGGAGGCCGACGAGATCGCCTCACTGCAACCCAAGGCCGGTCACACGATCGAGATCGAGGAGTTCGTCGACCTCGACGCCATCGACCCGCTCTACTTCGAACAGCCCTACTACCTGCAGCCCGACGCCAACGGCATCAAGTCGTACAAGCTGCTCGTGGAAGCGATGGCCGAGCTCAACAAGGTGGCCATCGGCAAGGTGGTCATGCGCTCGAAGGAACGCCTCGTGGCGATCCGGCCCGTCGACGGGGTGCTGTGCCTCGAGACGATGCGCTACGCCGATGAAGTGCTCGACCGTGAGTCGCTGCTCCCCGACGAGGAGACCGAGCCCTCGGACCGTGAACGGGCGATGGCCCGCCAGCTCGTCGAGACGCTGGCCGTCGACGCGTTCGACATCGACAAGTACCACGACGAGTACCGCACGCAGCTGCTCGAGCTCATCGACCGCAAGGCAGCCGGCGAGGAGATCGTGGCGCCGGCGGTGAGCGAAGCGCCCACGAAGGTGCTCGATCTCGTGGCCGCGCTCGAGGCCAGCCTCGCGCGCGCCGCCGACCAGCGCGACGGCGCCGCCGCCGACACCGCGCAGGCGAGCGCGGCCGAGACCGCCTGAGCGGCTACGACGCCGCGGCGAGGCGCCGGCGCGTCGCCGCCCGCCGCACGCGGGGCTGGCGCGGCTCGGGCACAGTGGTGGTGGCCGTGTGCTCGTGGTCGAGCCAGCCGCACGCGCTGCACACGGGCGAGCCGATCTCGGGGGCCGCGAACCCGGCGCACGGTTCGGCCAGCGTCTCGACGTACTGCAGGGCGAGATCGTGCATGGCGGGCTCCCGTCGGCGTTCGGCACTGATGCTACGGGTCACCATCGCACGCACCTGGGACACCCGGCTCCACCCGATTTGCCCGCCTGAGTGACCGTGTCGCCGGGGCGCCCCTGCGACGGTCAGCGGCGGGTGCGGGCCGCGTCGAGCGCCAGGCGCACGCGGGCGTCGCTGTCGGCGCTGAGCCGATCGAGTGTGGCCCGGCTCTTGGCCGCGCCCAACGCGCCCAGCCCGCGCACCGCGTAGTAGCGGGTGCAGCTGTCGTTATCGGTGCACGCACGCTCGAGCAGCGGCCGGAGCACCTCACGAGGCTTGTCGGCCATCGCCTTGACCGCGGCCCGGCGCACCGGCCGAGCACTGTCGTCGAGCGCGGCACGCCAGGCGCGCTCCGCCGCGAACGGATCCGACACGCCGATGCGGGCCACGGCTTCCACGCGCATGAACGGGTCGGGCGAGGTGAGCGCGTCGCGCACCTTCGCCATGCCACGCGGCGAGCGAACCTCGACGTCGGCGAACTCGGCGCGGGCGCGCTCTTCCTGGCGATCCACGATGTGCACGCGTGCCGAGGCGAAGTGCGCACCGAGGTGCACGAGCAACGGCAGCAGCACGTCGTGCCAGTGCGCGGCGTCGTGCACTTCGATCGCGTAGCAGCCGGGAGCGAGCATCACGCCCGAGATCGCCGGGAACGCTTCGAAGAGCTTCTTGAGTCGCGCGTCGTGCGTGTCGGCGGCGCTACGGATCCAGCCGCTCGCCGCACCGCCTGTGCCCGCGCCCGTGAGGAAGTGCACGATGCGCGGCTGCGGTCCGGCTTCGGCCACGACCGGCCCGTCGAACGTGTCGCCGAGGTCGACCGGTGCGGGGACGCCGTCGACGGTGACGTCGTCGCCGGCGCCGCCGTTCGGTGTGCCGTCGAGCACGATGTCGACCTCCACTCGGAACGAGCCCGCCTTCCACCCGAAGGCGATGGCGAGGTCGTTGCCGAGCGTGACGGTGTGCCAACCGGCGCCCGGCCCGACGATCGAAGCGAGCGCGGTGTCGTCGTCGATGCGCCACGGCGCGCCGGAGAAGAAGCGGCGCAGGAGCACACGGGCGCGGTCGACCAGCGCCGGCGGCGTCTGGGTCATCGCGCCTCGGACGATCTGTTCGACGGCGGTCGGCCCGAGCCGGCGCGCGTCGACCTCGGCGCGGGCGCGATCGCGACCGCTCGCCGGGCGGATGACCAGCGACTCTCCGAGTGTCACGTGCTCTCATCGGACGGCCGCAACGGCCCTGAAGGTGCCCTGACCGGGGACGTTGCCCATTCCGGGCATTTTTCGGGTGCCCGGTGGGCGGCTAGGGCCTCGCCACTTGCACGCTGGCACCGTCGCGCCATTCCCGCAGCACCAGGTAGTGACCCTTCAGAGCGGCGTGGTCGTAGGTGCCGAAGCCGATCAGCGTGCCCTCGTAGCCCGAGGTGGCCGGCAGCTGCTTCACCCGGCGCAGGCCGTCGGCGACACCCGCCCTGGTGAGGTGGTCGGCCCGCGCGATCGCCTCGCCGAGCAGGCGGCCCATGTCGTAGGCCGCGCAGCCGATAGGACCGCCCGCCGCGCGCCTCGACTGCTCGGCGAGCGCGGTACGCACGGTGTTGTCGTCGGCGATCGTGTCGACGTACTCCCAACCGGCGTAGCCGTCGCGCCAGTCGGGCCGCGCGTAACCGAACATGAGCGACGAGTTCGCAAGTACCGGCACGTTCCAGTGCAACGCGTCGAGTCCGAGGCTCAACGCGCGCGACGCCACACCGAGCCCGAAGTACACGAGCACTTCGGGCGCGCCCACGCGCAAGCGATCGAGCACGGGTTCGAGTGACTCGGCCAACGGTGAGATCGCCGCGGTGGCTGTCACCTCGAGGCCGAGACGGGCGCGCGCCGCGTCGAAGCACTCTGCGTAGCGCCGACCCACGGGCGACTGGTCGTACACGATGGCCGCGCGCGAAAGGCCGCGCTCGATCATGCGAGTGGCGAGCAGCGGGGGCTCCTCTTCGAGCGAGCCCACCTGGTAGTGGAACATCCATTCGCTGCGGGTGCGCTCGCCACCGCTGTAGTTGATCGCCGGCACGCGAGCCGCGTCGCACAGCGGCGCGGCGATGAGCGCGTTGTCGGAGATCGACGGCCCCACGATCGCGAGCACGCCTTCGGCATTGAGCTCGGCGAATGCCGTGACGAGCTCGTGCTCACTGCCCGCCGGCAAGCCGCGCGCGTGACGGGCCACGAGCTCGACCGGCCGATCGACCCGGCCGGCCACTGTGGCGAGGCCGAGGCGCAGCGTGTCTTCCACGAGCGCGCCGCCGTCGCCCTGCGGGAAGTCGTAGAGGAGGCCGAGACGGATCGGCGTGATATCTCCGGCGGCGGATCGTGTCATGCCGGTATTCTCGCCGAAATGCCCCACCCCGAGCTCGAGGTGGAACGCGCGCGCCTCGCGTTCTTCCGCAAATGCCTCGACGAGATGCGGGTGCGCACGGCGGCGTTCGTCGCCCGCGAGGAGATCCTGGCGGCCAGCGAGGTCGACGCGGTCTCGGTGCGCTACGAGCTCGAGCAGCGGCTCCGCAGCCTCGAAGACCACGCCGTGCTGTGCTTCGGTCGCATCGACGAGGAGGCCGCACCCAACGCGGGCGGGCCCACACAGTGGTACGTGGGCCGCAGGCATGTCGATGATCCCGACGGTGAGCCGGTCGTGGTCGACTGGCGCGCACCCGTGTCGATCCCGTTCTACCGGGCCACGGCCGCCGACCCGTTCGGCCTCGAACGGCGGCGGCGCTTCACGTTCGTGGGCCGCGAGCTCGCCGACATCTACGAGGAAGACTTCAGCGACCCCGACTCGCTGCTCGCCCAATCCGGCGCGCACGGCGTGCCCGACCCGCTGCTCGCCGAGCTGCGGCGGGAGCGCACCGGGCAGATGCGCGACATCGTGGCGACGATCCAAGCCGAACAGGACGAAGTGATCCGCGCGTCACTGCGCGAGTGCCTCGTGGTGCAGGGCGGCCCGGGCACGGGAAAGACGGCCGTCGGCCTGCACCGAGCCGCGTTCTTGCTCTACGAACAACGCGAGCAGCTCAGCCGCACCGGCGTGCTCGTGCTCGGACCCAACTCCGTGTTCCTCGACTACATCAGCCAGGTG
Organism: Acidimicrobiia bacterium; assembly: GCA_017882905.1. Lineage (GTDB taxonomy): Bacteria > Actinomycetota > Acidimicrobiia > IMCC26256 > PALSA-610 > Chersky-683. Next base: position 38,253 of record JADGOO010000077.1, read on the forward strand.
CTGCCGTCGCTCGGTGAGACCTCGGTGACCCAGACCACGCTCACCGGTCTGTTCGGCCTGCGGTTCCGGGTGGGAGTCACCGACGCGGAGGAGCGCGCCCGGCTCCTCGGCGATGTGCGTCTGGCCGCAGTGGTCGGACGCGCGTGCGACGCGTCGATCGCGTTGCCCGACTCCGATGTGGAGCTGCGGTTCCGTTCGCGTGTCATGCGCATACCGGCGCCGCGCGTCGCAGAGATCGTCGCTGAGTCGCGCGGTCGCGCCGCGCCGCGCCGCGACCAACGGCTGCGGTTTCGCACTCGGCTGCTCCGCGATGCCTACGAGCGATGGACAGGCGGCGAGTTCCTCGCGACGGGCGAAGACGAGTTCGCGAACGAAGTGCTTGCGCACCGTGATTCGCGCACCTCGATCGACGAGATCTGGAAGCCCGCCAACCCCGTGACGGTGGTCCGCACGCTCTTGACGTCGCGCGCTGCGCTGGCGCGCGCCGCCGATGGAGTGCTCTCGCCCGAAGAACAGCGCATCGTGTTGCGGCGACGGGCTCGTGACGGCTCCGAAGAGCTGTGGAGCGTGGCCGAGCTGCCACTCATCGACGAAGCCGAGGCGCTGATCACCGGCGAGATCCGGCGTTACGGGCACGTGGTCGTCGACGAAGCGCAAGACCACTCGCCGATGGCGTTGCGCACGATCGGCCGCCGCGGCCTGCGCAGCTCGCTCACGGTGCTCGGCGACCTCGCGCAGGCAACCGGTGCGCACGCGGTCGCCGACTGGGCCGAAGCGCTCGAGCACCTGGGTGCACCACCCGACGTCGCCCGACGCGCCGAGCTCACGATCGGTTACCGGCTGCCCGCCGCCATCCTCGAGTACGCCAACCGGTTGCTGCTGTCGGCCGCACCGCATGTGACGCCGGCGCGCTCGGCGCGCATCGAGGGTGATCCGCCCGTGATCGTTGCCGCGACGCGTGACTCGTTGGCCGCCGAGGTGGTCGTGCGCGCCAAGCACCTCGCCCGCATCCACATGACCACTGCCGTGATCGCGCCACCATCGCTGCACGACACGCTGACGGCCGCAGACCTCGGCGCCGGCGTGCTCGGCGACCCGCTCGTGCTGCTCGACCCGCTCACCGCCAAGGGGCTCGAGTTCGACGCGGTGGTCGTGGTGGAACCGGGCATGATCTACGCCGACAGCCGCCACGGGGCGCGCCTGCTCTACGTGGCGCTCACGCGCGCGGTGCAGCACCTCACGATCGTGCACGCCGCCGATCTGCCCGCCGACCTCGCCTGACGGCGCCCCCGGCGCCGTTCTGGTGAGCAGAGGGGTCGCTCTGCGACCCCTGCGCTCAAGCAAGCTGCGTCGGGGGAGGGGTTGAGGTGGTCGCGGGGGTGGTCGTGAGGGCGGTCGTGGGAGTGCCCCAGGCGGAGCCGTCCCAGTGCTTGATCACCTTCGCCGGCACGCCCGCGACCACGCTGTTCGCCGGCACGTCACGCGTGACCACCGCGCCGGCCGCCACGGCCACGTGCTCGCCGAGATCCACACCCGGCAGGATCACGCAGCCGTGCCCCAACCACGAACCCGACCCGATCCGCACCGGCGCGTTGTGCCACATCTGCGTGCCGATCGGTGTGCCGAGATCCTCGTAGCCGTGGTTCTGATCGGTGATGTACACGTAGTGGCCCGTCCAGATGTCGTCGCCGATCTCGATGCGCTCGTGGCCCACGATGCCGATGCCCTTGCCGAGCACGCAACGGTCCCCGATGCGGATGATCGGATCACCGACCGCATCGGCGTGGATCGGCATGCCGGCAGCAACCGACGCGTACGCACCGATCGTGGTGTGGTCGCCGATGCTGATGCGGCCCTCGCCGAAGATCACGCCCGGCGGGAACGAGATCATCGAGCCCGTGCCGAAGTGATGGAAGCGTCGGGCCCGCCGATGGTGCGGTCCGAGCGCGCCGTACCGCTCCACGGCCGACCAGCCCGCGTGGATCGCGTCACCGATGGCGCGATCCACGCGAGCTCGCCAGGCCGGCTGCCCGCCGGCGTCAGCCACCGAGCTTCGGCGAGGGGTACGTGGGCCCCGTCCACTTCAACGCCGCCGGTACGGGCAGACACGCGTCGCAGCCCGTCGTGCCGTCGTCGAAGTACGCGACCGAACCTTGCTTGTCGAACAAGCCGAGCGGCGTCGTCGGCATCTTGCCGATCAGGATCCGCTTTCCGTCCTGCACCGTCTCGTACAGACCCGAGCCCGGCGCGCCTGTCTCGTCTTGGCCCTTGGCGGTCGGGTTCCACCAGACGATCGCGTAGTCGTCGATGCCGGAGTAGTCGGTGCCGTTGGGCCACAAGCCGTGGTCGCCGAAACTCACGGTGTCACGCAGGCCACTGGGGTCGGGCGTGAGCGGCGCAGAGAAGATGCCGGCGCGGAACGATTCGGGTGTGAGCTTTGCGCCGGCGAGCTGGATGCCCGTGAAGAGCAAGCGGACGTTCGCTTCGTAGATCGCGACGCCGTTGACCGCTTCGGGATCGTGGCCCGTCGCCCAGCGGTACTCGCTCACGGGGTCGGTCTGTTCGCGCGGGATCCTCGAGGCGATGAGCGACTCACCGAACGCGTGCTTCCACTGTTGCGGGTCGAACTTGCGCCCGAACACGGCAGTGTCGGCGTACACCGTGCCGGCCAGCACCCACTCCGGGAAATACCCCTGCGCCGTCGCTTCCTTCGTGAAGTAGATCGGCTCCAGCGGATCACCTGTGAACACGACCGTCGTCGCACCCAACGCGCTCAACTGGCGGGCGATCGTCTTGCCGTCCTGGGGTGCGGTCGCGACATTGAGGAAGTACGTGACGCGGCCCTTGTAGTTCGCCGGGCCGACCGCGGCCTTCAAGTTCTTCTCGAACGTGTTCCACGACGACGCGTACTGGCCGTCGGCCGTGTCGTAGGTGAGCAGCGCGAACGTGCGCTTCTGCTTCGTGTACGCCGGGTTGCCCGCCCACACCGCGTCGTGACCGGCCAGCTGCTTCTTCACGAACTCCACCGACATCGCCGCGCTCTCGTCGGGTGACGGGCCCACCGGCCACAGATACGGCGAGTTCTGCTGGTAATAGGCCTCGGGCTGCGCGATCACGCACGAACCGACGCACAAGATGTGATCGGCCGCGAGCTCCGCGCTGAACGACTTCGCCTGCGCCGGACCGCCGATCACCGCGAACACGCCGAGTTCCTTCGCCTTGATCGCGTCTTGGCGCGCGGCGGCCTCATCGGTGCTCAAGCCAGTGCCCTCGATCTTGACGGCCTCGACCTTGCGGCCGAACGTCTCCGCCACCGCGTTGAACTCCGCCACGAAGTTCTTCGTCGTCGCTTCGACCTGCGCGGGGGAGTCGTAGGCACCCACCGCCCTCAACAAGGCATCGCCGGTGGGGTCGGGCGGCGCGATGTAGTAGCCGACTTTGATCGTCGTCGCGGTCACTCCGGGTGTGGTCGCACCGCCGTTGTTGGCGCTCTTCGGCGCCGGCACACACGGGATCGAGCCGTTGATCGGGATCTTGATGAGGCCCGTGGTCGTGTCGCAACTGGCAGGCCACGTGAGCTTGTCGGCACAGCCGCCGTCCTTCGCGGCCTGATACGTGATCGGCACACCGGTGTCGGTCGCGCTCAGCGCGGCCTGGCACGCGGCCGACGCACTCGACGCCGTCGACGGTGTCGTCGTATTCGCGCCGGTGTTCGTGTCCTTCTTGGCGCACGACGCGGCAAGAACCGCGACCACGCCGATCACTGCAACCGAGCTCCACGCGCGGCGCCGCTCACCCCGACCATTTCGCATGTACGTCGATCCTCCCCTTCGCACACCGATCTTGGACCGGTGCGACGCGCTCGCGCGCGCCGAACAATACGGCTTGCTCAGTCTCCCGTCATGGCACACGACCACCTGAACGCGCCACCACGACCTCGCTCGTGCCGAGGTACGACGCCACCACGTGCGGATGGTGCACCACCTCCGTCGGCGGCCCCACCGTCACGACCTCGCCGAGATCCATCGCCAACAGTCGATCCGAGATCGACAGCAGCAACGGAACGTCGTGCTCCACGATCAGCAACGTGGTGCCCGTCTCGGCACGGATCCGCAACAGCAGCGGCGCCAGCGCCTCCGCCTCGCGCTGGGCGATGCCCGAGCTCGGCTCGTCGAGCAGCAGCACCGACGGCCCGTGCGCGAGCACGCACGCGAGGTCGACAACCCGACGACTCCCCGTTGAGAGCTCGCGCACGTACTTGTCGCGGAAGTCGCCGATGCCCATCAGCTCGATCAGCTCGTCGACACGCGCCGTGAGCCTTCGTTCCGAGCGCGTCACCCACGGAGCCCACAACGCCGACGACAGCGCGCTGCGTGCGCGGACCGAACGCTCCAACGCGGTCGCCAGCGTCTCCTGCACCGTCAAACCAGAGAACAGCCTGCCGTCCTGGAACGAACGGCCGAGACCCTCCGACGCGCGCCGCGCCGCCGACAACGCCGTCACATCACGACCGGCAAGCTCGATGCGCCCACCATCGGGTGACTCGAAGCCCGAGATCACATCGAACAACGTGGTCTTGCCCGCGCCATTCGGCCCGAGGAACCCGAGGATCTCGCCACCGCGCGCCGTGAACGACACGTCGTTCAACGCGGCGACACCACCGAAGCGCTTCGTGATCCCAGTCACCTTGAGCCGAGGGTCGCCCTCGGGAGACTTGGGCGTGCCGGTCTCGGCGTCGCCCTCGGGAGGTGGTTGCACCGCGGTCTCGGCGTCCGGGGCGTTCTCCACCCCCGCTCGCTGCGCTCGCGCCCCGGTGGGGCTTTGACCCTTGCCTGGTGTGCCGGCGCCGTTGGTCGTGGCCGTGGCGGCGCCTTCGAGGAACACCGAGCGCAGGATGTCGGGGCGGTCGAGGAGCTCCGCGGTCGGACCGTGGAAGCGGATCTCGCCCTTCTCCATGAAGTATGCCGTCTGCGCCACGGTGAGTGCGAGGTTGACCGATTGCTCCACCAGAATGATCGTCGTGCCATCCGATGCGATCTCGCGCACGATCTCGAGCAGCTGCTCCACGATCGCCGGTGCCAGCCCGAGCGACAGCTCGTCGATCATCAACAGGCGCGGCTTCATGATGAACGCCATGCCGAGCGCCAACATCTGCTGCTGACCGCCTGACAGGTTGCCGGCCGGCTGGTCGAGGCGCTCCACCAACACCGGGAACAGCTCGAGGACCCGGGCGTGCGCGCGCTCGACGGCCGCGGGCTCGCGCCGCTGGGTCCAGCCCGCGAGCCGCAAGTTCTCGGCCACGGTGAGCCCTGGGAACGTGCCCTGACCGCCCGGCATCAGCACGACACCGCGATGCGCGATCTCGTTCGGCGGTGCGTAGGTCGCGTCGCGCCCGTCGAACACGACCGCGCCGTTCGTCGCTTCGACCAACCCGCTGATCGTCTTGAGCAGCGTGCTCTTTCCGGCGCCGTTCGTGCCGAGCAGGGCCACCACCTCGCCCGCGTCGACCTCGAAGTTCACGCCGAAGAGCACCTGCACGTTGTCGTAGTGCACGTCGACGTTGCGCACGAGCAGCAGCTTCAAGCGGCCGGCCCGCCGTTCGTACAAGGCCTCGGCCTGCGCAGCCGTCGATGTCCAAACCCGGTTGATGTCGGACTTCACGTAGAACGCCGCCGTCGCCATCAGCCATGCGCCGACGAGGAAGATCGGGGCCATGAACGCCATGCCGGCACGGATGCCCCAGGCGTCGGCAATCGCCGTCGCGACGACGATCGCCGACAGGCCCGGCAAGATGAACACCGACGACATCGCGAAGCCGAGGCCGCGGACCTTGGGTGGCGTGGCCAACGAGAGCGCAGCGAATGCGGCCGGTCCGACGAGCGCGCCGCTGCCACGCATGATGATGCCGGCGATCACCGCAACCCACACATTGGGAGCGACCGCGAACACGATGAAGCCACCCGACACGATCACGCCGATGACCGCGATGAGTCGGAGCCCGATCCCGGGGTCACGCAGCATGAGCCGGCTCGCGAGCGGAATGCCGAGCAGGATTCCGGCCGCACCGGCCGGCGCAGTGCAGGCGGCGATGATGCCGCGGTGCAGCGCGTCTTCGTGGAAGACGTCGTTGTAGTAGAGGTTCGCCAGCGTCGCGAAGCCGAGCAGCGAAGCGGCCAGGAACGGCAGCCCGATCCAGATGCGTCGCAGCGTGCCGACCGCCCACAGGATCCGCACCGACTCGGCGAAGCTGGGTGGCACGTCGTCGGTGTCGGCCACCTCGGCCGACGCGCCGCCGGCGCCGCGTTCGAAGTGGCCGCGCTTGGGCTCGCGTAGTCGCGTCGCGCCGACCACCACGAAGAACAGCGTGGGGATCACGAACACGAGGAACGGCGTGCGGAAGCCGAACACGTGGGCGAGCAAGCCGCCGATCGCGGCTCCGGTGAACTCACCGAGCGGATCGCCGAGACCATGCAGGCCGTACGCGTCGGCACGCGCTTCGATCGGGTAGTAGTCGGCCACGAGCGAGTTGTGGGTGGGTGTGACGACGGCCCGCCCCATGCCCGCGCCGATCCGCATGAACACGAGCACGAGCAACGTCGGCGCCAGGCCAGTGCCGAAGCCGAACACCGCCCAGAGCGCTGCGCCGGTGACGGCCAGGCGGACACGGGGCAAGCGATCGGCGTAGTACCCGAGGGGTACCTCGAGCAGCAATCCGCCGATGAGCGTGAGCGCCACGAGTGCGCCGAAACCGGTGTCCGACATGTGGAAGTGGTCACGGATGTCGGGCCCGAGGATCTGGAAGACGTTGCGGTCGATGCTCTCAGCCGCGCTGAGCCCGAACAACGTGGCGAGGGGCAGCATCGGATAGCCGCGCGCCGCGTCGCGCAGATACTGGCGTGGTGAGCGCGGCTTGTGCGGCCGCAACGACCCGAAGTCGATGCCGAAGGCCTTCATATTCGCCTGCTTCGCCCGGCGGCTCGCATCAGGTGTTCTCCATGAGCTCTTGGCCGAGGTCGGCGGCGGCGATGATGGCCGCGGCCGCGAGCGGGTCCGACTCTCCGTTGGCGCCGCTGTGCCCCGCGCCGGGTGCGGGTGTCTCGACGAGCGTGTCGGCGAGCAGCGACGGCACGCGGATGCCCTTGCGCCGCGCGAACCACCGCAGTCCGCCGTCGCGCAGGTCGCCCAGCGCGGCGCCGAGGCCGGAGGGCACGATCATGAGCACGATCAGCATGCCCGCGCCCGTGGCGAAGTACGACAAGAAGAACAGGTCGCCGGTGAACGAGTACGACACGATGCGCACGAAGACCGCGCCGAGCACGGCGCCGCCCACCGAGCCGAGACCACCGACGACCACCATCGTGAAGACCTGGAGGCCATAGGCCGGGCTGAAGAAGCTTGGGATGAGGTCGCGGTCGAGATGCAGCAGCAGCGCGCCGGCAAGCCCCGCGAGGAAGCCGGAGGTTGCCAGTGCGACGAGCGTCGTGCGGGCAGTCCGCACGCCGTAGGCCTCGGCCGCGCGCTGGTTCTCGCGAGCGGCAACGATGACGCGGCCGGCTCGCGATCGCCGCAGCCCCCGTACCGCCACGATCGATAGCACGACACACGCCACGATGAGGGCGAAGTACGAGCGTTCCGACTCCACGTGGAGCACGCCGAGCAGCGGTGGGCGCGGTTGTCGGTCGACCGCCGCGCCGAAATCGGGCAGCCAGCTGGCGAACGGCGAGTACGCCGTGTTGAGCAGGTACGTCAACGTCAACACCGAGAGCGCCAGGGTGCTGATCCCGAGCGTGAGGCCTTTGGAGCGCAGCGCGGGGAGGCCGATGATCGTGAGCGCGAGCGCACCGGCGATGCCCCCGACGATGAGCGCGACTGCGAGATCGACCTCGAAGGTGAGCCGCGTGGTGAGCGACGCCGCGACCGCGCCGCCGATGCCGGCGACGGCCATCTGACCGAGGCTCACCTGTCCGGCCCACCCGGTGAGCACGACCAGCGAGATCCCGATGATCGCGAAGATCCCGGCGTAGTTGGCCTGGCGCAGGCGATCGATCGGCAGCCAGAGCCCGACTGCGAGCACCGCCGCCGCGATCACTGCGTAGCCGACGAAGCGTGCGATACGGATCTCGCGAACCGACCGCAGCTCCTTCGGGATCGGGCGGACCTCGCGGATCGCCTGCCACGACGAGGCGAGATCGGTGCGCCGGTTCGTACGCGGTCGGTAGATGAGCAGCGCGGTGATGATCACGAGGGTGATGGCGAGATCACGGTACGGATCGCGATCCCAGTCGGACTTCACCGCGACGCTCACGATGCCAATGCCGATGGCCGACAGCATGATCGTGGGCAGGCGTTCCATGCGGCCGATCGTGGCCGCCGCGAGCGCGGCGAGCAGCGCCGTCGCATCGAGTGGGATCCCGAGGCCGAAGCCGTCGCGGCCGCCCCGCAGGAACATCGCCACGAAGGCCAGCAGCGCCGCGATGGCCCAGACGGTCGAGTGCAGACGTCGAACGGGGATGCCGAGCAGCAGCGCGCGGTCGGTGCTCTCGGCGGCGCCCCGCAGCGCGACACCGGTCGCGCTGAGCCGGAGGAACAGCGCGAGCGAGATCAACAGGGTCGGCGCGGCGATGATCGTGATCAGATCCCACGCTCCGAACGCGGTTTGGCCGACGTGGAACGTGATCGTGAACGGCGGGTCGATGCTCGGTGTGCCGCCCGGCTTCCACGCGTTACTGAGGAACAGTGCCGTCGCCGTGAGGATCTGCGAGATCCCGATGGTTGCGACCGTGAGGATGAGTCGCGGCGCCTTGAAGAAGCGGCGGACGAAGACGAACTCGACGACCACGCCGAGGACCAGGGAGCCGACGAGGCCGATGCCGAGGGCGATGTAGAAGTTCCAACCCCACGTGATGATGAGCAAGCCGGCGAAGACTGCCGGGAGCTGGCCGAGATCAGCCTGCGCGAAGTTGATCGCGCGGTTCGTCCGGAACAGCAACGCGATGCCGACGGCGATGAGCCCGATCGTGATCCCCTGGATCATTCCTTCGAAGAAGATCGAGGAGTCGGGGATCGCGCCGCTGACGGGGCTCGGGCTGTAGGTCTTGGCGAGCTGATGCTGCGCGACGGTGATCGCGAGCAGGACCGCGAGGGGAACGAGCGCGCTGAGCGCCGCGACGCGGTCTCGAGAGGCATCGAGCAACGACCCCGACTTCGGGCCGCGCCCGGTGAGCTCAGGCCGCTTCACTGGCCGCCACGCCTTTGGTGTCCGCCCGATCCAGCTTCCAGGAGGGGCTCGAGTGCGCCGCGCAGCACGGCCGACGCCGCCGTCACATCGAGACCTTGGTGTGTGCGCAGCTGCTGCCAGGCGCTTTCCGAGGCGATCAGGTCGACTGCCTCCACGGCGTCGGCGCGTCCGGCGAGCTCGGCGGCGAACACGCGCTCGATCTCGGCGCGCGCTCGCGCCCGCCCCGACGCGAGCATCCGTGACAGCGACCTCGAGAATGGCTCCTGCAGCGCGGCCGCGCGCCCGACGGGGCCGAGTGCTTCCCAGATGCGCGCCCGCTGCGCGATGAACGCATCCATGCGCGCGTCGAGTGGTCCGTCGCTCGGTACGAGCCGCAGGATCGCAGCGAGCGACGCCACTTCCTCGGTCGCGGCGGCGCAGAACAGATCTTCCACGTCGTCGAAGTGCGTGTACACCGAGCGCAGCGACACGCCGGCCCGCTCCGCGATCTCGCGGGCGGTGGGGCGCAGGTTGCCGGCGCGCAGCAGGTCGAGCAGGGCCTGCACGACCGCCTCGCGGGTTCGCTGCGACCGGGCGGCGCGACCGTCGCGGGGTTCGTTGCCGCGGTCGGGGCCGCGGTCGGGGCCGCCAGTGTCGGCCCCTCCCCGTCGGGCGTGAGCGGCGCGCTCGGCGGCCATCGGGCGGTCACCCTAAGGATCCTTCACACCGCGTGCAACTGTGGTCGCGCCCAGACCGGGCTCGATGGCGCACGCCGCGACTGCGAGCGCTCGCTGCCGGCGGCGGTCCGGCGTCGTAAGGTGCGCGGATGCCGCCGCGCATCACGATCGCTGCGCGGAGCGCTCCCGTCGAGGTCGTGGCGGGCGGCGTCGACGGTGTCACCGTCGACGGTGGGTCCATCGTGACCACCGACGAGGGCATCGAGATCACTGGGCGCAGCTCGAGGCTGCGGGTGGGCTGCCCAGCCGGCGCCGACGTGCGCATCGCGACGGCGTCGGGCAAGGTCACCACGACCGGTCCGCTCGGCGACGTGCACATAACGACTCGCTCGGGCAAGGTCTCGGTCGGCGAAGCGCGCCGTCTCGAGGTGCGGACCATGTCGGGACGCGTCCATGTGGGTGCGTGCGAGGGCGAGTGCCGCTGTGTCGTGACGAGCGGCGCCGTGACGATCGACCGGGCCGGGAGCGTCGAGGTCACGTCCACATCGGCCAAGGTCGAGGTCGGCGATGTCGGCGACGCCGCGATCACGGTGATGAGTGGTGCCGTCGTTCTCGGCACGCGCCGCAACACGGCCGTGAAGGTTCGATCGATGTCGGGCGCCGTGCGGGTGCAGGTGCCGGCCGATGCGCGCCCGCGCACGTCGCTGCGCGCCAAGGTCGGCAAGGTGCGCTGCGAGTGCCCCACGGGAGACGACGGCGAGATCGACGTGAAGACGATGAGCGGGCTCATCGAGGTGACGTGCCGAAAGTGAGCGACGTCACGTCGACGTGCACCGGGGCGATCGCCTTCACCGACCTGGTCGGCTTCACCGAGCTCACCGCGCTCCACGGCGACCTGCTCGCCCTCGAGCTGGTGGAACGACAAGAGCAGCTCGCCCGCGCACTCCTCGGCGCGAACGGTCGCATCGTCAAGCAGCTCGGCGACGGCCTGCTCCTCTTCTTCGATGAGCCGGGTGCTGCGTTCGCCGCGTGTTGCGCGTTGCACGCCCGCGCGGCCGACGAGTCGGTCGACGGCCTCCCGCTGTGGATCCGCACCGGCATGCACTGGGGCTCACCGAGAGTGCGCGGCGCCGACCTCATCGGCCATGACGTGAACGTCGCGTCGAGGATCTCCGATCTGGCGGGCCAGGGCGAGATCCTGCTCACCGCCGCGTTCGTCGCGGCCGCGGGCAACCACACCGACGGTCAGATCGAATCGATCGGGCCCGTGTTCCTGCGCGGCGTGGCCGATCCGGTGGAGGCCTACCGGGTCTGCTGACCGCTCACGACGGGCCACCGCGGGCGCGCAGCTCGTACTTCAACACCTTGCCCGTGGCGTTCAGTGGGAGCTCGGTCACGACCTCGACAACGCGGGGCACCTTGTAGTTGGCCATCTCGGCTCGGCACCAGGCGATGATCTCGTCGGGTGTGGCCTGCGCTTCGTCGCGCAGGATCACGAACGCGTACCCGACCTCGCCGAGGCGCGTGTCGGGCACACCGACGACCGCGACCTGCGCGATCGCGGGGTGGCGCGCCATCAGCCCCTCGATCTCGGCCGGGTAGGCGTTGAAGCCGCCCACGATGAACATGTCCTTCTTGCGGTCGGTGATCTTGATGTAGCCGCGTTCGTCCATCGTGCCGATGTCGCCCGTGTGCAACCACCCGGCCGCGTCGATCGTCGCCGCGGTCTCGGCCGGGTCGTCGAAGTAGCCGAGCATCACGTTGTAGCCCCGCACGACGATCTCGCCCGGTTCGCCGCGCGGTACCTCGGTGCCGTCGTCGGCGACCACCTCGACGTCGATGCCGTCGATCGCCCGGCCGCTCGTGGTGGCAATGGTCTCGGCGTCGTCGTCGTGGCGGCACATGGTGGCGATGCCGCACGTCTCGGTGAGGCCGTAGCCGGTGACAACGTTCTCGAAGCCGAGCCGTTGGCGCATCGCCTCGATCATCGACACCGGGATCGCGGCCGCGCCCGTGACCGAGAGGCGCAGCGACGACAGATCGAACTGATCGAGGTCGTTGCGAGCGAGGATCGTCTGGAAGAGTGCGGGCGGCCCCGGCAGCATCGAGATGCGGTCGCGCGGCACGCGGTCGAGCACAGCCTGCGCGTCGAAGACGGCGTGGGGGAGCAGCGTTGCGCCGGTCATGAGCGACGCGAGGATGCCGGCCTTGTAGCCGAAGGCGTGGAAGAACGGGTTGATCACGAGGTAGCGGTCGCCGTGGCGCAACCCCACCACGTGCGCCCAGTAGGAGAACGCACGCAGGTTCTGGGCGTGCGTGGTGCGCACACCCTTCGGGTGCCCGGTCGTGCCGCTCGTGAACAGGAGGTCCGACATGGCGTCGGTCTGCACCGCAAGGGCGGTGGTGCGTGCTCGTTGCGGATCGACTGCCTCGCCGCGGGCGAGGAACTCACTCCACGTGAGCGCGCCCGCCGCAGGGGAGCCGCGCAGCACCACCCGTGTTCGCAGGGCGGGGAGGTCGTGGGCGGCGAGCAGCTCGAGGTAGTCGGTGTCGAGGAATCCGTTCACCGTGAGCAGCGCCGTGGCGCCGCTCTTGGCCAGCACGTAGGCCGCTTCGGTTCCCTTGAAGCGGGTGTTGAGCGGCACGAGCACCGCTCCGGCCGACTGCGCGCCGAGGGCGCCAACGACCCACTCCCAGATGTTCGGTGCCCATACCGCCACCCGGTCGCCGGGCTCGATGCCACTCGCCGTGAACGCCCGGGCGGCCTCGAGCACGGCGTCGGCGAGCGCGCGGAACGTGAGTGTGACGTCGGCGTCGACGTCGATGACGGCTGCGTCGAGGCCCCAACGCTCGGCGGCGATGGTCACGAGGCGTGGTGTGGTGGCAAACTCGAGGTCGCCGCGGGGCACGTCGCTCATGGCCGACGAGGCTATCGAGGACCCGTCCACTGCCGATGAGACGCTCGTGGACCAGTCGTCGCAGATCTCGCGCCACAACCCGGCGCCGAACCGCGACGAGCTGGTCGCGCTCGGGCTTCTCGACCTGACCGAGCCCGACGCGCTCGATCGAGAGGCCTTGTTGCAGTTCGTCCTTGCCCGAGGCGCGACGCTCGACGATCTCGAGCACAGCCGCGATCTCGGCCGCATGGTCGGCGCGTCGGTGGAGCAGATGCTGCGCCCGGGGCCGCGCTTGTCGCGGCGAGAGATCGCCTGGCGCACGGCGATCGACGACGACGTCCTTGTGCGCATGCGCCAAGCGGCGGGCCTGTCGGACCCTGGGATCGACGCGGCCTGCTTCACCGAATCCGACGTGCTCGCGGCGCGAGCGTTCGAACGCCTTGCGTTGCTGTTCGGCGAGCCCGTGGCCATGGAGCTGATGCGGGTGGTCGGCGGCGCGTTGGCCCGCATCGCGGAAGCCGCCTTGAGTGCCTACGTGGTGAACGTCGCCGCGCCACTGCGACACTTGGCCGCGAGCTCGAGCGACGCGAACGAGCACCATGCGAGCACGGGGCGTGCGCCGAAGGTGGATGTCGACCTGACGACCGCGCGCGCGTTCACCGAGGTCGCCGCCGCGCTCCCGGACCTGGGTCGGTCGCTCGACACGCTCCTGCGGCACCATCTTGACGCGGCGATGCAGCAGCTCGCCGTGACGCAGCACGGCTCGATCGACTCCGATGTGGTGTCGCTGACGGTCGGCTTCGTCGACCTCGTGGGCTCCACGGCCTGGGCGCGTGCGCTCCCGGTGCACGATCTCGCGGCCGCGCTCAGCCGCTTCGCCGCCCTCGCCAATGAGGTCGCGAGCAATCGGGGTGCGCGCGTGGTCAAGCTGATCGGCGACGAGGTGATGTTCGTGGCGGGCAACGCCGCCGACGCGTGCACGATCGCAATCGAGCTGGTCGAAGGCTGCGGTTCTGATGCCGAGCTCCCGCCGTTGCGGGGTGGGATCGCCACCGGCGAGGTCGTTGCCCGTGACGGCGACTACCACGGCGCGATCGTGCACCTCGCGTCTCGGATCGTGAAAGAAGCCGAGCCGTACACGGTGGTGGTCGATCGGGCCACGGCGCGCAGCGCCGGTCGCGGCGACCATCGCCTTGCCTTCCGGACGGCCGGCGCGCGCGTGCTGCGCGGGTTCGACGAGCCGGTCGAGCTCGTGGGCGTCAGTCCGCGAGAAACTCCAGCAGCAGTGGCGTGAACTTCTGAGGGAGCTCGCTCGGGATGAAGTGCCCGCAGCCGGCGATCCGCTCGTAGCGCCACGGCCCGTCGACGAAGGCTCCGGAGCCGATCATCTGCGTCTCGGTGAGTGCGCCGTCGCCCTCGCTCCACACGCCGAGCGTGGGGCACTGCACGTTGGGCAGGGCGATCCGGTCGCCGAGGAACTGCGCCTCGGGGTTCACGTTCGCTCGGTAGATCCCGAGCGACGCCGTGAGCGCGCCGGGTCGCTCCAAGAGCAGGCGGTGCCGATCGGCATCGGGGTTGCTGCCCCACATGTGGAGCGCGGCCCAGTCGTCGCGGGGCAGCACGGTCTCGGCCATCGGGTGCGAGAAGAGCCAGAAGTACCAGGAGCGGCGGCGCTGCTCCCAGCCGGCGTCGCCGAACACGCCCGGGTGTCCGACCGACACGGCGCAGAGCCGTTCCACCCGGTCGGGTGCGAGGGCGGCGAATCCCCACGCGATGCCCGCGCCCCAGTCGTGAGCCACGAGCTGCACGCGCGGCGCGCCGAGCTGATCGAGCAGCGCGATGAGGTCGGTGAAGTGGTGAATGAGGCCGTACGCCTCGACCTCGGCGGGCTTGTCGCTCTCGCCGAAGCCGCGCAGATCGGGGGCGATCACCCGCCGTCCCGAAGCCACCAGCGCGTCGATCTGGTAGCGCCACAGGTGATGGTCGTCGGGCCAGCCGTGCAGCAGCAGCACGGGCAGCGCATCGGTGTCGGTCGGGCCGTCGACGAGCACGTTGAGCCGGATGCCGTTCACGTCGTGGAGTGCGGTCGCCATCCGAGAAACGCTAGGCGCGCCGGACGTGACTCTTGCGGGTGAGCGCCCAATGGCCTCGTTGGTGTGGCACCCTGTCGAGGTGGCACTGCTCGATGGCACGCTCACCGACGGGACGGTCACGCTCCGAGCCGTTGATGGTGGCGACGGCTCCGATGTGTTCGCCGCCCTGTCGAGCGACCCGACGGTGGCCCGCTGGACCCGCGTGCCGTGGCCGTACACGCGTGCGCACCTCGACGAGTTCCTGCGGGCGGTCAAGGTCTGGCACAGCGGGAGGACCGACCTGGCCCTGGCCATCACCGACTCCGGCACCGGCGAGTTCTTCGGGTGCATGGGGCTGCACCGCGTGGGTTACCCCGACCTTCCCCGCTCCGCGTTCTTGCCCGACGAGGTGGGCTACTGGGTGCAGGCCGGCGTGCGCGGGCGGGGCGTCGCGACCCGCGCGTTGCGTGTGCTGTCGCAGTACGCACTCGACGTGCTCGAGCGTCCCCGCCTCAACCTGCAGACGAAAGTGGGCAACGAGGCGTCGGTCACGGTCGCTCGACGAGTGGGCTACCAGTTCGTCGCGCGGGTGCCGGCGCGCGACGTCGACGACGACGATGTCGACCACGACCGCTACGTGCTGCGCGCCGCCGACCTCGAGGCATCACGTTCGCGGCCGTCGGTGAGCGCCGAGCCGGCCCACCCGGCCGACGCGGCGGGGACCGCTACTTCGAGCCCGTCTGCGCCTTGACGCCCTCGATCGCCGCGGCCGCGGCTGCGTCGTCGAGGTAACGCCCGCGCACTCCGAGATGCGCGTCGGTGTGCACCGGCTGCAGATCGGCGTCGAGCTCGTACACGAGCGGCAGACCGGTGGGGATGTTGAGGTCGATCACCTGCTCCGCGGTCATGCCGTCGAGATGCATCGCGAGGCCGCGTAGCGAGTTGCCGTGCGCGACGACGAGCACAGTGTGACCGGCGCGCAGGTCGGGCACGATCGCGTCGTACCACCACGGGAGCATGCGCTCGATCACGTCGCGGAGACATTCGGCGCGGGGAAGCACGTCGCGGGGGAGCGTGTCGTAGCGAGCGTCGATGCCCGACTGCGGGTCGTCGATCGGCATCGGCTCGGGCGGTACGTCGAAGCTGCGGCGCCAGAGCTGCACCTGGTCGGCGCCGTACTTGGCGACTGTCTCCTTCTTGTTCAGTCCCTGCAGGGCTCCGTAGTGCCGCTCGTTCAGTCGCCACGAGCGGCGCACCGGCAGCCATGAGCGCCCCATGGCGTCGAGGGCGATCTGGGCGGTGTGGATGGCGCGCACCTGCAACGACGTGTGCAGGACCGTGGGCGCGATCCCGGCGGCGGCGAGCTGCTCGCCGCCGCGGCGAGCCTCGGTGCGGCCCAGATCGGTGAGATCCACGTCGACCCAGCCCGTGAACAGGTTCCGGAGGTTCCATTCGCTCTGGCCATGCCGGAGCAACACCACGCGCGCCATGGAAAGATCGTCGCGCTCGCGAGCTCGATTTGCTGAATGAGGAGAGGCTCGCCCCCGGCGAGGCTCTCCGAGAAGCGGATCCATGGACATACCCTTGACTCCCGTGGCCGGGCTTCATGTCGTCTCGTTGTGCACCGGCAACGCCGCGCGCAGCGTGATGGCCGGCGTGCTGCTCGCCGAGCACGTGCCTGATCTGGTGGTCACCACGAGTGGTACCCACGTGATCGAGGGCCTGCCGATGAGCTGGCGCACCGCCGACGCGATCCGCAGCCTCGGTCTCGACGTGCCACCGCACCGCAGCCGCCAGGCCACCCCCGACGAGCTGGAGCACGCCGACCTGGTGATCGCCGCGGCGCGTGATCACGTGCGCTGGATGCGCCGCGTGCATCCGCGAGCCGCGGCCCGCAGCGCCACGTTGAAGCGGCTCGCTCGCGACCTCGGTGCGCCCGACGGTCGCTCGTTCGGCGAACGCGTGAGCGCGCTCGGTCTCGACGCCGTCGAGCTCGAGGAATGGGAAGACGTCATCGATCCTGCCGGCGGCGACATCGACGTGTTCGTCGAGACTGCCGCGGAGATCGCCGAGCAAGTACATCTGCTCGCGCCCAAGCTGGTTGGCTGACTGGAGGTTGGAGCAATCGTGTCGGCACCGCTGCGCCATGCCCCGAACTTCCGCGATCTCGCTGGTGTGGTCATGGCAGACGGGCGCCGTGTACGCGCCGGTCTCGTGTACCGCAGCGGCGTGCTCGACCGTCTCGACGACGACGACCTCGCCGCGCTCGCTGCCCTCGGCGTGCGGACGATCGTCGACGTGCGCAGCGACGACGAGGTGGCCGCGCGCCCGAACCGTCTCCCGGGCGGCATCGAGTCGCTTCACCGGCCGATCACCGACGTGTCGGCGGCACCGCTCGCGATCCTGGAACAGCTCGAGCGCGGCGACACGGAGGGCCTCGGAGCCGAGATGCTCATTCGTGGCAACGACGCGTTCGTGCGGCGGTTCCTCGATCGCTTCGCGGGGGTCGTCGGCTTGCTCGCCGACCCCGAGCGGTGGCCGATCGTGGTGCACTGCACGGCCGGCAAAGACCGCACCGGCTTCGCGATCGCGTGCTTGCTCTGGGCTGCTGGTGCCGACGACGACGCGGTGCTCGCCGATTACCTGCGCACCAACGAGCACCTGGCGCAACGCCATGCCGAAGCGCTCGCGCACGCGGCGACACGTGTCGCCGACGTGGAGCCGTTGCGCGAGATGATGGAGGTGCGCGCCGAGTACCTGCTGGCGGCACGCGCCGCGATCGACGAGGTCCACGGCAGCATCGATGCCTTCGTGCGCGACGGCCTGGGCCTCGACGACGCGGCCCTCGTGAGGCTGCGCGATCACCTGCTTGAGTACCCTCCGGCCCCGTGAACGATGCCCGCACGGTGACTCCGGTCGGCGTACCGGCCAAGGTGCTCGAAGCCGAAGCCCAGCTCCTCGCGCCGGGGAGCCCGTTCGAGCTCGTCACCGAGACGATCGACGGCCAACCCATCGGCGCCTTCCGCCAGCGCACCACCAACCTGCGCGACCTGCTCGCGAAGTCGCCGGGGTTCGGCGACCGCGAGTACCTGGTCGCCACCGATGGCGAGACGGAACGACGGCTCACGTTCGTTGAGCACGAGCGCCAAGTGGCGTCGCTGGCGCGCGTGATGGCGGAGCAGTACGGCGTGGGCAAGGGCGATCGGGTCGCGATCCTCGGTGCGAACAGCATCGATTGGATCATCACGTTCTGGGCCACGATCAGCTTGGGCGCGATTGCCTGCGCGCTCAACGGATGGTGGACGGGTCCCGAGATCGAGTACGGCGTCTCGTACACAGAACCCGCGTTGCTGGTGGCCGACCGCAAGCGCATCGACCGCGTCGGCGGCAAGGATCTCGGCGTTCCCGTGCTCGTGATGGAAGACGATCTGGGCGCCCTCGTCACGCGGTACCCCGATGCACCGCTGCCCGACGTGGAGATCGGCGTCGACGACCCGGCGATCATCCTGTTCACGAGCGGTACGACAGGTCGGCCCAAGGGTGCCGTGCACACGCACGGCAACGTCGGATCGTTGCTCGCCATGCTCTTCTTCCAGGGTGCGCGCGGCATGATCGCAGGGCCGCCCGCGCCAGAACCGGCGCCGGGCAGCGCGCCACAGGCGCTCACTCCCACGCAGTTCATGACGAGCCCGCTCTTCCACGTGTCGGGTCTGCACACGGGCGCCGTGATGTTCATGGCGACGGGTGTGCGCAGCGTCTGGTGGATGGGGCGCTTCGATCCCGGCAAGGTGGCGCCGGTGCTCGAACGTGAGCGCTGCACTGGATGGTCGATCACCGAGACGGTGCTGCACCGCTTCGTGCACCACCCCGATGTGGCGGCGGGGAAGTACGACTACTCGGCCGTGCGTTCGATCGGCGGCGGCGGTTCGGCGATCCCACCGGCCACGCAGGACCTCGCACGCAAGGTGTTCCCGAGCTCGGCGCGCACGATGGGAATCGGATACGGCCTCACGGAGTGCACCGCGCTCGCGACGAGCAACTTCGGTGACGAGCTGATCGCGTTCCCCACGAGCTGCGGCCGCCCGTTGCCCACGATCACCCTCGAGATCCGCAGCTTCGACGATCCACTGGGCCCGGCGCTCACCGACGGCGAAGAGGGCGAGGTGTGGATCCGGTCGCCGATGGTGATCCGCGAGTACTGGCGGCGCCCCGACGCCACCGCCGAGACGATCTACCCGGGCGGGTGGCTGCGCACCGGCGACCTCGGCTGGATGGAGGGCGGCCGGCTGTACCTCGCGTCGCGCCGCAAGGACCTGATCCTGCGCGGTGGTGAGAACATCTACCCGGCCGAGATCGAGGCGCGCCTCGTGGAGCACGAGGGCGTGGAGGAGGTCGCCGCGCTCGGCGTGCCCGATCCCGAGTTCGGCCAGGCCGTGAAGGCCGTGATCGTGCGGCGCGCGGGCGAGCGCGAAGCGACTGCCGAGGAGCTCGAGGAGTTCTGCGCGGCGGCCATCGCCTATTACAAGGTCCCCACCCAATGGGAGTTCCGCACCGAGCCGCTGCCGCGCAACGCGATGGGCAAGCTGCTGCGCGACGCTCTCGACGGCGACGCAGGTGCCGAACGCCGCTTCGTCGAAGAGTGAGAGCGCCCCAATGCCGTTGAACCTCGCTGAGCTCGTCGCCCCCGCGCACACCGCGCTCGTGCTGCAGGAGGTGCAGAACGGCGTGGTCGGCACGCGCAGCGCACTCCCGCAGCTCGCGGCATCGGCCGCCGCGGTCGATCTCGTCGAGCACTGCGCGCAGCTCGCTCGACGCGCGCGCGAGCGCGGCGTTCCGGTCTTCCATTGCACGGCCGAGATGCGGGCCGACGGCGTGGGTGTGAACCGCAATGCGCGTCTCTTCGCTGGCGTCGCGAAGTCGGACGTGAAGCAGTCGCCCGGCAGCGACGCGGTGCGGGTGCCCGACGCGATCGGTGTCGACGAGCGCGACGTCCTGCTGCCGCGCCATCACGGCGTCGGTCCCATGACTGACACGCAGCTCGATTCGATGTTGCGCAACTGCGGTGTCACCACGATCGTGGGTGTAGGCGTGTCGCTGAACATCGGCATGTTCAACATGGTCGTCGACGGTGTGAACCGCGGCTACCAGATGGTGTTGCCACGCGACGCGGTCGCCGGGGTCCCGCCCGAGTACGGCGAAGCGGTGCTCGCGAACTCGCTCTCGCTGCTCGCCACGATCACCACGACGGCCGACGTTCTTGCCGCCTGGTCCTGATATCGAGGCGGCGCGCCGGTTCCTCGTCGCGCACCTCGGCGCCGGCGTCAGCGCCGTGGAGCTCGTAGGCGCGGGTGCGTGGTCACGGTGCTTCGGCTTCGCGCTCGCGGGTCGCGAGCTCGTCGTTCGCTTCGGCCGCCAGCGCGACGACTTCGACAAGGATCGCCGGGCGACGTCGTTCGCGTCGGCCAGGCTCCCGGTGCCCGATGTGCTCGAGGTCGGAGCCGCGTTCGACGGCTGGTTCGCGATCTCGACCCGCGCCCGCGGGGAGCCGCTCGAGCACCTCGACGCGGCGGGGTGGCGAGCCGTGCTGCCGTCGCTGCTCGGCGTGCTCGACGCGCTCCACGCGGTGGATCTGCAGCCGGCTACGGGGTGGGGTCCCTGGGACGCGCAGGGTGTGGCGCCGTTCGCGTCGTGGCGGGAGTTCCTGCTCAGCGTCGCCGACGACACGCCCGCGCGCCGCACGGCGGGTTGGCGGTCGCGGCTCGCGGCGTCGCCGTTCGGCGACGCTGATTTCGGTGCTCGCCTCGCCCAGCTCGCGCACGTCAGCGAGCATGGCGATGCGGTGCCGCGCCACCTCGTGCACGCCGACCTCCTGAACCGCAACATGCTCGTCGACGGCGTGCACATCAGTGGCGTGCTCGACTGGGGATGCTCGTTGTACGGCGATCCGATCTACGACGCGGCATGGGTGGAGTTCTGGGCGCCGTGGTATCCGGCGTGGGCCGACGCCGACGTGGTGGGCGCCCTGTACCGCCACCTCGAGGGTCGCGTCGCGCACCCGGCGACCATCGAGGCTCGTCGCCGCGCCTGTCTGCTGCACATCGCGCTCGATCACTACGCGTACAACGCGTGGAAGGGCGACGCGTCGGCGTTGGGCGAGGTGATCGATCGGACGCGGCAGCTCATCGACTGACGAGCGAGCGAGCCCGCAGGACGAACGCGATGGCGGTGCCGGCGGCTGCGATCACGCCCGCAAGCGCGACGGCCGGGAGCGCCACGGCACCCTGTGCTTCGAGGAGCGCGCCGATCGCCCAGGGCAATGCCATCGCGCCGAGCCCGGAACCCACGAGGTAGAGGCTCGTGACCGTGCCGGTGGCGGGCACGGCGGTCTCGCTCACCGAGAGCATGCTCGGGAACATCGACGCGATCCCGAACGCGAACACGACGGTTCCCGCCCAGAGCACGAGCCGGTTGTCGCCGCCCACGAGCAGCGCCGTCGCGGCGCCCGCCGCGATCAGGTGGTCGCCCGCGAGCATGCGCGCCGGGCTCACGCGCCGGGCGATCGGAACGCCGGCGATACGTCCGATTGCGAACGAGCCGAGGAACACCGCCCCGAGGAGCGTCGCTTCCTGCGTGCTGCGCACACCACGATGGCGGGCGTACTCGTAGACCCACCCCGCGAAGCCGATCTCGACTCCGACGTACACGCCGAACCACGCCGCCCCGAGCGCCGTCATCGCGCGGCACCCCGGCGGGATCCCTCGCCCGATCGCTTCGTGCGGGTTCGCCGGACCGAGACGGCGACCGAGCACGACCACGGGCACGAACGCGACCAGCGCGACTGCGAGGTACGCCGAGTCGATGCCGTCGGTCCATGCGAGCGAACGGCCCACGATGAGCGGCGCCGCCGTGGCGCCGATCGCGAACGCGGCATGCAGGGCGTTCATCGACGCGCCGCCACCGAAGCGCCACAGCACCACGGAGTTGGCCGCGATCTCGATCAACCCGGTGCCGAACCCGAGCACGACCTCGACCACGACGAGCACGGCCAGGCTGTTGCCGCGCGGCACGCACAGGGCGGCAGCGCCCATGATCAACAGGCCCACCTGCATCACCCGGTGCACGTCCCGTCGGGCGACGAGCTGGCCACAGAGGATCACGCCCACGAGGTAGCCGAGCGACGAGGCGGTGAAGAGCACCCCGATCGTGGCCGTGCTCGACCCGGTGTGCGCCCGCAGCGTGGCGAGCGACGGCCCGAGCACGAGCGTCGCCACCCCCATCGCGCCGAACGCCCCCAAGTACGACACGAGCGGCGTGGACTGCGGGGTCGAGGGGGAAGACGCCACACCGAAGCGTCTAGCAGAGCCGCCGGAGACGGCGATCGGAGCAGCCCGGGAGCGACGAAGGAGCGACACGGGTGCGCAGTGAGCTCGTGCGGTAGGCGGAGCCGTCGCCATGGACGCG
>JADGOO010000078.1 GCA_017882905.1 Acidimicrobiia bacterium
GCGTCGTCGGCGGCACGGTTGATGCGGTAACCCGACGACAGCTTCTCGAGGCTCTTGGCCAGGCTGTCGTTGGTCGTGTTGAGGTTGCGGTAGGCGTTGTACGCCATGATGTTCGTGTTGATGCGCATGGGCGCTTCTCCTCCGTGATCTGCGCTTGACTCCCGGTCCGGGAGCGCTCCTTGCCACCAGGGTGCGGCGGAACTCGATCTCTGTCGGATGGTGCATTCGAGAGATGAGGCAAACGGACTGCACTTCCATGGTCTGGCTCCCGCGCCGGCTTCGGCGGTAGGTTGACACGTCCGATTCGCCCCATTTCGGGGCGGCTCATCTCCGGAGGTCCCGACGTGCGCAGAAGCTTCGATGCCCGGCTCGGCGTCATCGTGGTCGTCGCCGCGATCGTGGCCGGTGCCTGCGGGGCGAGCGCAGCGAACCACTCGGCGCAGCGGGTCGCCATCCCGAGCACCACGACTGCCCCGCCGGCCACGTTCGTCGCGCACGGCAGCGTGAACCAGGTCTGGCTCACGGGCGCCCCGGCCTCCACGCCGGCGGCGCTCTTCGGTCCGCGCGGGCTGAGTGCGTCGGCGGCCACCGATGCGCAGGGTTCGCTCATCTTCCGCAACGTCGCCGCCGGCGACGGTTACCGCGTCGTGGTCGGCACGGGCGCAGCGGCGAGAGAGACCGCGCCGGTGCGCGTGACCACGCCCGATCAGAACCCGGCGCAGTCGTTCTACGCCGCGCAGCACGTCGTCGACGGCTACCAGTACCTCACCACGCGCGATGGCACGACGCTGTCGATCATGGTGCGGATGCCGGGCCCGATCGACAAGGGCCCGTATCCCACAGTGATCGAGTACTCGGGATACTCACCGGCGGATCCGAACAGCCCGCAGCCGAGCACGCTCATCGCGTCGAACCTCGGGTACGCCACGGTCGGCATCAACATCCGGGGCACCGGATGCAGCGGTGGCGCCTTCCAGTTCTTCGAGCCGCTGCAGGGCACCGACGGCTACGACGCGATCGAGGCCGTCGCCGCTCAGCCGTGGGTGCTGCACCACCGGGTCGGCATGATCGGCATCTCGTACCCGGGCATCTCGCAGCTCTTCGTGGCCCAACACGAGCCGCCGCACCTCGCCGCCATCGCGCCGCTGTCGGTCATCGACGACACCTACCGCGGCACGCTCTATCCGGGCGGCGTCCTGAACAACGGCTTCGCGGTGGGTTGGGCCCAAGACCGCCAGCACGACGCGCAGGCGGCGCCGGCGAGCGGCCAGGCGTGGGCCGGTGCGCGCATCAACGGGGGCGACACCACGTGCCTCGCCAACCAGGCACTGCGCGGCCAGACACCCGACGTGTTGAAGCTGGTGAACGAGGCGAAGTTCTACGAGCGCGCCAAGCCCATCGTGCGCAACGAGTTCCAATCGATCCCCACGATGGCCGATCTCGCGCCGGCCACGTTCGTGCACAAGATCAACGTGCCGGTGTTCCTCTCGGCCGGTTGGCAGGACGAACAGACCGGCGCGCACGCGGTCGACATGCTCAACGAGTTCTCGAGCGCGCCCGTGAAGCGGTTCGTGCTCCAGAACGGCAATCACACCGAACCGCTCACCCCGACCGTGTTCATGCACTGGTTCGAGTTCCTCGAGTTCTACGTGGCTGAACGCATCCCGGTGCTGCCGTCGGGCTTTCGCGCCTTGGCGCCGGCCGTGTTCTCGGGCATCTTCGGGCCGGTCGCACCGTTCGGTCCGGATCGCTTCGCCGGCTACCCGTCGTATGCGGCGGCGCGCAAGGCGTATGAGGCCGAGCCCGAGGTGCGCATCTTGTTCGAGAACGGCGCGGGCTGTCCCACCGTCGCGGTCGGGTCGCCGTGCTCCACGTTCGAGCGCGACTTCCCGTCGTGGCCGATCCCGAGCGTCGTCGCGACGAGCTACTACCTCGGCAACGGCGGCGAGCTCTCGACGCAGCCGACGGCATCGGGCGGTGTCGACGCGTACAGCTATGCGGGCGACGGTCAGAAGACCACGTTCTCGGGCAGCACCGATCAGCTCTGGAAGGGTGTGCCGCCGCTCGACTGGCAGTCCGACGCGCCCGGTACGGCGGCGTCGTACGTGAGCGCGCCGCTCAGCGCGCCCACGGTGATGGCCGGCACGGGCCGCGTCGATCTGTGGATCCGGGCCGATGCGCCCGACGTGGATCTCCAGGTGCAGCTCACCGAGGTGCGCGCCGACGGCACCGAGTACGCCGTGCAAGACGGATGGTTGCGCGCGTCGCATCGCAAGCTGCTGGCGGGCCCGTCGAACGCGTTGCGCGCCGTGCCGACGGATCGAGAGGTCGATGCCGCACCGTTGCCGGCGGGTCAGTACACCGAGGTGTCGGTGGAGATCTTCCCGTTCGCGCACCTGTTCCATGCCGGGTCGCGCATCCGCTTGATCGTGGACGTGCCGGGCGGAACGCGTCCGTTCTGGAAGTTCAACGTGTTGCAGTACGACCACCCGGTCACGGTCGACATCGGCCACGGCCCCACGATGCCGGCCACCATCACCTTGCCGGTCGTACCCGGCGCCGGCGACAGCACCCCAGCCGCGCTCCCACCGTGCCCCAGCCTCCGCGGCCAAGCCTGCCGCACCTACGTGCCCTTCGTGAACACAACCGGCTGATCCAAACGAAGACTGCGCCACCGCGAATGGAAAGCACGCGGTGGCGCAGTCAGCTCGGGAGCGACGAAGGAGCGACACGAGTGGCAAGCCACTCGCCGCGCTAGGCGGAGCCGTCGCAATGAACACGCGTGAGCGGAGCAGCCCAGGAGCGACGAAGGAGCGACCTGGGTGCGCAGTGAGCTGCCGCGCCGGACGAAGTAGGCGCAGGAGTTACAGAACAGCAGCGGTGCGGCGCTCGTCGGTGCGCTGGGCCTTGAGCTGCACGGGCTCGGGCTCGGCGTCGAGCCGGGCGCGGTACGAGGAGCTGGCGGCGACCTGCGCGTAGTAGGTGGCCTTGCGGCGGGCGACCCGGCCGTTGGGGCGGGCTTCCTGGGTCACGAGCTCGGGCTCGAGCTGGGCGTTCATGCCGTCCTTGAGCAAGAGGAGGGCTTCGGCGCGCAGCTGGGAGACGCGGCTCTCCGACACGCCGAGCTCGTCAGCGAGGTCTTGCATCGAGCGCTCTTCGAAGAAGTAGCCGATGACGACCTGACGGAGGCGCTCGGGGAGTGCGGCGACGGCGTCGGTGAGCACGGCGCGCCGTTCGCGGGCGACGATCGCCTCTTCGGGGCTGTCGCTGTCGGACGCGAGGAACGATTCGGCGTCGCCGTCGAGGACGAGCGACTCGTAGTTGAGGACGGTGGCGCGATGCACGTCGTCCACGAGCTTTTGCACCGACTCGGGCTCCACGTCGAGGGCCTTGGCGACCTCGTCGTTGGTCGGGGTGCGACCGAGCTTGGCGGTGAGCTCTTCGGTGGTCTGGCTCATGCTGCGGGCACGGGCACGCACGGAGCGGCTGGCCCAGTCGCGGCCGCGCAGCTCGTCGAGCAGCGCGCCGCGGATGCGGGTGGATGCGAATCGGTCGAACGCGATGCCGCGCTCCGGATCGAAGCTGCGCGCCGCTTGGGCGAGACCGAGCATGCCGGCCGAGACCAGGTCGTTGCGCGAGACGTGGCTCGGGACGCGGTGCGCCACTTCGGCGACCACGTAGCCCACCAGCGGCAGGTGGTCGTGCACCAGCTGGTGCTCGTACGCTGCCCGAACCGTGTCGATCTTCTGCGACTTCACGTTTGCCTCCCCCTAGAACGGTGTTTGCCTCCGCTTAAGGAGTCGTCCTCGGCTTGACCAAATCTTGATCATCCCCAGGGTTGAATCACCCTGAGTGGTGTTCGCTCGGCGGCGGGGTGTCGGCCCGGTACGCTCGCCGACCGGCCGCAGCGAACGGTGGGAGGCTGATCTGGCAACCGACGCGACCGGCATCGACACGGTGGTGGTGCTCGACGAGCTCGCGCTCGTCCGCCACGGGGTGCGTGCCGCGCTGGAGCCGATGGGTCTCGAGATCGTGGCGGAGACGCATTCGCTGCGTGATGCCTTGGCGTTCGCCGGTTCGGCTCGCCCCACGCTCGTCGTGGTGGGTGTGGCCGCCGGCTGCGATCCGTGCGATGCGGTGCGGCGCATGAAGGCCCTCCCCGGCTCGCCACTGTTGGTGGTGCTGGTGCCGCCGCGCTCGCACTCCGAGATCGGTGCGCTGATCGGGGCGGGCGCCGATGCCGTGTTGCCGCGGGGCCTGCGACCCGAGGAGCTGGTCGAGGCCACGCAGCGTGTCCTCGACGGCGAGCAGGTGGTGGCACCGGTGTTGCAGCGGTCGCTGGTCGGGTCGGTGGGTCCGGTGGCCGACGGCGGGCCGGTGAGCTCGGAGGTGCCGGCCGATGCCGGTCTGTCGGCCCGTGAGCGGGAGGTGCTCACGTTCCTCGCTGCAGGCCGCACCAATCGTGAGATCGCCGCCGAGCTGTCGCTGTCGCTCGCGACGGTGAAGTCGCATCTCGTGCACGTCTACGCCAAGCTGGGCGTTCGCGATCGGGCCGACGCCGTGCATGCTGCGGTCGTGCGCGGCTTGTTGGCGTGATGGCATCGGCTGCGCCGGCGGATTCCGCGGCGCGGCGTCTCCACCGGCGGGCGATCCTTGCCGTGGCGGCGGGGGGTGCGTTGGGCGCACCGGCCCGCTACGAGATCGGTCTGCACGTGCACGCTGCGAGCGGCTCGTTCCCGTGGGCCACGTTCTGGATCAACGTCTCGGGCGCGTTCCTGCTCGGCGTGTTCGCCACCTTGGTCCTCGAGCGGTTGCCGGCGTCGCGCTACGCGCGACCGTTCGTGGCTGTCGGGTTCCTCGGCGCCTACACCACGTACTCCACGATGGCGGTCGACACGGTGACGCTGCTGCAGCACGGCCACATCGGCCTGGGCGTCGTCGACCTGGTGGCCAGCGTCGCGGGCGGTCTGGGTGCCGTGTACGCGGGGATCCTGTCGGGCCGCGCCCTGCCGAGTTCCCGTTCCCCGGCGCGCGGACGCGGCTGATGGAGCCGAGCTGCATGGCCAGTGGCCCAGGGATGGAGACCACCCGCGCAGACGTACTAATGGGCGCGTCTGGGCCGGTGGGCGCGTCCGCGTCGTGCGGGCGTCGTGCGGGCGCCGTGATGGACGCTTCGTGATGGACGCTTCCTGATGGGCGTGTTGTTGGGCGTGGCGCTGGCCGGCGCGGTGGGGGCGCCGGCGCGCTTCGTCCTCGAAGCGTGGGTGCAGCGCCGCACGGCGGGCCGTTGGCCCATCGGCACCCTCACGATCAACGTCACTGGCTCGC
The DNA here is from genome assembly GCA_017882905.1 of Acidimicrobiia bacterium. Lineage (GTDB taxonomy): Bacteria > Actinomycetota > Acidimicrobiia > IMCC26256 > PALSA-610 > Chersky-683. Next base: position 5,329 of record JADGOO010000078.1, read on the forward strand.
TGCTGCTCGGGTTCCTCACCGGCTTGGCGCTGTACCACGCTCTGCCGAGCACGCCCAAGACGATCCTCGGTACCGGATTCTGCGGCGCGTACACCACCTTTTCGACGTTCGCCTACGAGACGGTCCGTCTGGCCGAGGCCGGCGAGGGCCGCGGCGCCGCGCGCAACCTGATCGCCAGTCTGGTCCTGCCCCCGTTGGCGGCCGCGCTCGGTCTGGCCCTGGCGGCCATCTAACGGGGCTTCGGGGGTCGTTCGGCACACGGCGCGCTCCTCGACCCGTCTCCTTCACGATTCCCGAGCCCCGGCCGATGAGAAACCGGCGGGCTGCCCGGGGATGGAGGAGAGGGATGCAGAACGAGGCGAACGAGGTCTCGAACATCCTGTGGCGCGAGCGGCAGCTGCTCGAGCTGCTCGTGTTCAAGCTCGAAGAGGAACAGCTCGTCCTCGCAGCCGGTCGCACGCGCTGGTTGGCCTTCGCGACGCGCGAGGTCGAGACCGTGCTCGAAGAGATCAAGCGGCTCGAGCTCGACCGTGCGGTCCACGTGCAAGGCCTGGCGCGTGCGCTCTCGCTCGGCACCACGCCGTCGTTGCGCGAGCTGATGGAACAGGCACCCACGCCGTGGGATCGCATCTTCGCGGAGCACCGGCGCGCACTGCTCGAGCTCGCACAGGAGATCGACAGTGTCGCCAAGTCGAATCGCGACATGCTGACGCGCGGGCAGCTCGCCACGCGCGAAGCGCTCGCGTCGCTCGGTGAGATCGAGCTCGACGTGTACACGCCGAACGGCAATGCGCAAGCGGATCGTCCGGCCGCGTTGCGCCTCATCGACGAGGCCATGTGACGACGGTGTACCGGTACCCGAGCGGGAGCGCAGTGCGGTGAGCGAGTTCGGCGCGCTCAACATCGCGCTCACCGGTATCCAAGCGCAACGTCGCGCGCTCGAGATCACGGGCCACAACGTCACGAACGCGAACACCGACGGGTACTCGCGCCAGACGATCGACCTGCAGGCCATCGGTGGAGCCACGATCCCCGGCATCTTTGCGCGGGCGTCCGGTCAGGGCCAGGGCGTCACCGTCGCAGGGTTCACGCGCTACGCCGATCAGTTCTTGCAGATCCGCGCGGCACTCGAGCACGGCTCGCAAGCCGAGCTCACGCAGGTGCAAGGCACGTTGACTGCGCTCGAGAACCTGTTCGCCGAGCCGTCCGACCAATCGATCGGCAAGGGCCTCTCCGACTTCTGGTCGAGCTGGGGCGACCTCGCGAACCACCCCGACGACCCGGCGTCACGCGCGCAGCTCCTGGAGCGCGCGAACACGCTGTCGTCCACCTTCAACAGCATCTCGGGTCAGCTCACGCAGATGCGCCTCGATTCGATCGCGCAGCTCAGCTCCACCGTGAGCGACATCAACACGATGGCCGGCAACCTCGCGCGGCTCAATTCCGCGATCCAGACAGCGGAGACGGCCGGCACCGATGCCAACGATCTCAAGGACCAACGCGACCTGCTCGCTGACCAGCTGGCCACCAAGGTGGGTGGCACCGTGCGCGCCGGTCAGTACGACTCGGTGAACGTGTTCGTGAACGGCACCGCGCTCGTCAACCAGGGCAACTCCGAACCGATGAGCCTCGACATGTCGGGGCCGAGCGCGGTGGTTCGTTGGACACACGACAACTATCCGGCGACGATCACGTCGGGAGATGCCGGTGGCCTGCTCGACGTGATCAACGCTCGCATCCCCACGTATCAGGGCAACCTCGACGTGATCGCGAACCAGCTCCGCGACGACGTGAACGGCGTCGCCGGCGCGATGGGCGGATCGCTGGCCACGACCGCGCAGAACCAGAGCGCGTCGGGCAACCTCCAGTTCCAGGTGTCGCTCGGCGGGGGCGCGTTCGCCACGGCCACCGTCGCCGGCGCCGACTGGTCGGGCGTGGGTGGCGCGGCGGCGTTGCAGACCGCGCTCCAGAACGCCGTCGACACCGCCATCGGAGCCGGTTCGGCCACCGTCACCGTCACAGGCGGCAACGGCTCACCGCTCGCTGTGTCGCTCGTCCCCACGGGGAGCAACACGATCCAAGTGCAAGCCGTATCCGGGAACGCGGGCTTCTCCACGCTGCTCGGTTCCACCGCTGTCGGCCTTGACGGTGTGGGCGGACGTCAGTTCTTCAGCGGCAACGGCGCGGCCGGTCTCACGGTCGCGAGCGACGTGGCCGGCAACCCGAGCGCGATCGCGGCGGGTGCGTCCGGTGCAGGACCCCTCGACGGGAGCGTCGCGCTCAACCTCGCCGACGTGGGCACGACCACCACGGGTGCCGACGCCAAGTACCGCTCGTTCATCGTCAATCTCGGCGTCGACTCACAAGACGCCACGCAGCGCCTCAACATCCAGAACTCGACGGTGCAGCAGGTCGACGGCGCCCGCCAGTCGTACTCGGGCGTCAACACCGACGAAGAGATGGTGTCGATGGTGGAGTACCAGCACGCCTACGAAGCGTCGGCTCGGTTCCTCACCACCGTCGACACCGTGCTCGACACGCTCATCAATCGCACCGGCATGCCGTAGGAGCACTGGCACCCATGGTCTCATCCGACTACCGCATCACGCAGCAGGGCATGTCGAACCGTGCCGTCGCGAACATGCAGCAGACACTCCAGAAGCTGCAGCAGCTCCAGAGCGAGGTCGCGTCGAACAAGCGCATCCAGCGCCCTTCCGACGACCCGGTCGGCACCATCAGCGCCCTGCGCCTGCGCAACAACATCGATCAGAGCGGCCAGATCGGGCGCAACATCACCGATGCCACGGGATGGCTCGGCACGGCCGACGACGCCTTGAACTCGGTGGTCCAGCAGGTCCAGCACATCCGTGACCTCGCCCTCCAGGCCCAGAACGGCACACTCGGCGCATCTGAGCTCGGGGCCATCGCCGATGAGATGGACAGCACCCGCTCGTCCCTGATCGACCTGGCCAACAGCAAGTACGGCAACCGGGCGGTGTTCGCAGGCACCGCAACGGGTAGCGCGTACGACACCAGCGGCAACTACATGGGTCACTCGGCCGTGATCGAGCGCACCGTCGGCCCGGGGACTCGTGTGCAGATCAACGTCAACGGCGATGCGGTGTTCGGCCCGAACGGCAGCGACCTGTTCAGCGCGGTCGCGCAGCTCTCGTCCGATGTTCGGGCGGGTAACACTGCGGCGATCGCGGCCGATATGCAAACGCTTGATGCGCATACGCAGACGGTGCAATCGAACCTCGGCGCGATCGGTGCCCGCGAGCAGGGCGTCACCGCGATGAAGAACCGCAACGACTCCAGCGCGATCTCGTTGCAATCCGGGCTGTCCGACGTCGAGGACGTGGACTTGCCCAAAGCACTGATGGACATGCAGATACAGCAAACGGCGTATCAAGCGGCGCTCGCCACGACTGCCCGTGTGATCCAGCCGTCCCTGGTTGACTTCCTCAAGTGAGAGAGCGATGACTCAGACAAGCTTCTCCGACGCCGACGTCGCCACCGTCGAGCTGCACTTCGCGGCCGGTTTGCCCGGCTTCCCGGCCGCGCACCACTTCGCGCTCGGCACCTGGGGTGGGCCCGACAGCCCGTTCTTGCTGATGAGCTCGCTCGAAGACCCCGACGTCGGCTTCGTGGTCATCTCACCGTTCGTCTTCTATCCCGACTACGAGTTCGACCTCGATGACGCGATCGCGCAGCGGCTCGGCCTCGTCGAGCCCTCCGATGTCGTGGTGCTCTGCATCGTCACGCTGCAGGACCATCCGGCCGACGCGACCGTCAACCTCATGGGGCCGATCGTCGTCAACCGCAACAACGGCGAAGCATGCCAAGCCGTGCAGCCGCACAGCGCCTACGAAGTCAGAGCGCCGCTCGCGCGAGTGGCGTAGCGCGTTCTCCACCCCGCTCGGCCTGCGCCTCGCGCCCCAGGGCGTCTGGTCGCGGTGCACTGCAGTGCTTCGGCACTCGCACGCGCGTACGGCCGCACGTACGGCCGTGCTTCGCCCGGTGGCGGGCGCCGTCCGGGCAGCTTCGACACTCGTTCACGTGCGCTCGTGCGTGCGCACCTCTATGCTTGCCGATGGCCCCACGGTGGCCACCACGGAGGGAGGACCCCGTGCTCGTCCTAACGAGGCGCGCAAATCAAAGCATCATGATCGGTCATGACATCGTCGTGACCGTTCTCGAGGTGCGAGGCGATCAAGTGCGGTTGGGCATTCGAGCCCCGCGCTCGATCGACGTCCACCGCGAAGAGGTGTTCGCCAACCTGCAGCAGGCCAACCAGGCTGCGGCGCGTTCGGCGCGCGATCTGACCGGCAACGACTCGGCGCTGCCGAGCGCACCTGCGCCCACGCCCGCTGCGGCCGACGGCGCGTAGCGCTCAGCGCACGAGCTCGAACAGATCGCCGGCCGGTCGGCCGAGTGCTTCGGCCACGGCCCGGTTCACCACGGCGCCCCGCAGCGTGTTCACGCCCGCGGCAAGCGCGGCGTCGCTGCGCGTGGCCGCGGCAACGCCGCGCGTCGCGAGCTCGACGGCATACGGAAGTGTCGCGTTCGTGAGGGCGTAGGTCGACGTGTGCGGCACCGCGCCCGGGATGTTGCCCACGGCGTAGTGCACGACGCCGTGGCGCTCGAAGGTCGGTTGCGAGTGCGTCGTCTCGTGGATGCCCTCGATGCACCCACCTTGGTCGATGGCCACATCGACGATCACCGACCGTGGTTTCATCGCCGCGATCATCGAGTCGCTCACCACGGTGGGTGCGCGCCCGCCGGGCACGAGCACGGCGCCGATCACGAGATCGGCGTCGGCGACGGCGCGTGCCACCGCCGCACGATTCGACGCCAGCGTCATGATGCGACCCCGGTGGATCTGGTCGACCCAGCGCAGGCGGTCGAGGTTCCGGTCGAGCAGGAGTACCTCGGCCTCCATGCCCTGTGCGATCCAAGCGGCGTTCCAGCCCACGTTGCCCGCGCCGAGCACCACGACACGCGCCGGGCGCACGCCGGGCGCGCCGCCGAGCAGGATGCCGCGCCCGCCGTGGCGGCGCTCGAGGAAGTGCGCGCCCACCTGCGGCGCCATGCGCCCGGCCACTTCGCTCATCGGCGCGAGCAACGGGAGCGCACCCGTGGGGCCATCGATCTGCACGGTCTCGTAGGCGATCGCAGTGGTGCCGGCGGCGAGCAGCGCGTCGGCCACATTGGGGTACGCCGCGAGGTGCAGGTACGTGAAGAGCGCGAGGTCGTCGCGCAGGTAGGCGAGCTCGCTCGCCTGCGGTTCCTTCACCTTCAACACGAGGGCGGCCGCCCACGCGTCGGCCGCATCGCCCACGATCGTGGCGCCCGCGGCGCGGTAGTCGTCGTCGTGGATCGAGCTGCCCTCGCCCGCGCCGGCCTGCACGCGCACCTGCAGGCCGTGGTTCACCAGCTCGATCACGCCATCGGGCGTCAACGCCACCCGGTACTCGTCGGGCTTGGTCTCGGTAGGAACTCCGATCGTTGCGAGAGTCATCGCACGCCCCATTCGTAGGTCTGCTTGTGGAGGCGTAGGTACACGAACGTCTCGGTGCTGCGCACCCCCGGAAGGCAGCGCACCTTGTCGTTGAGTAGCGCGAGCAGATGGTCGTCGTCTTCGCACACCATCTCGACGAGCAGGTCGAAGCTGCCCGCGGTGTACACCACGTAGTCGGCCTCGGCGATGCCGGCGAGCGCGTCGGCGACCGCGGTGATGTCGCCTTCGGTCTTGATGCCGATCATCGCCTGGCGCCGGAACCCGAGGCGGAGCGGGTCGGTGACGCCGACGATCTGCACGACGTTGTCATCGACGAGGCGTTGCACCCGTTGGCGCACGGCGGCTTCCGACAGCTGTACCGATTGGGCAAGCCTCGTGTAGGGCATGCGGCCGTCGTGCTGCAGCAGCTCGATGATCGCCTTGTCGGCATCGTCGAGCGACGCGCCTTCGCGGCCGTCGCCGCGTGCCGAACCGGTGTTGCGTCGCGCGCGCGCCACGTCAGCGAGTGAGCTCGCTGCACAGATCGCTGAAGGCCTCGATGTAGCGGTCGACGTCGGCGTCGCTGTGTTGCACCGACAGCGTCCACTGCTCTTCGTCGCCCGGCGTCATGAAGATCCCACGGTTGACCATCCATGGATACGACGCCGCGTAGATCGCAACGTTGGTGTCGAGGAAGTCGCGGTAGTTGCGCAGCGGCTCTGGGCGGTACGACACACAGCCCTTGGCGCCGAGATCCACCGTGTGGGCTGGGATGCCGCACGACTCGATCGCGTGGCGACAGCCTGTGGCGAGGCGCGTGCCGAGCTCGGCGAGCCGCACGTAGGCGTCGGGCGTGAGCACGTCGCGCAACGTCGCGAGCGCGGCCGCGGCCACGAGCGGATTGCCGTTGAACGTGCCCTGTTGCGCGGCGCCGCGCTCGATCGTCTGCATGATGTCGGCCACGCCGCCGAAGGCAGCACCGGGAGTACCGCCGAACGTGGCCTTCGCCACACAGGTGAGGTCGGGCCGCACACCGAATCGGTCGCCGGCGCCGCCGCGTGCGATCGCGGTCCCTGTCTTGACCTCGTCGTAGATGAGCACGCAGCCGTGACGGTGCAGGAGATCCTTGAGCCCTTGCAGGTAGCCGGGCTCGGGCAGCGCGATCCCGATGTTCATCATCACCGGCTCGAGGATCAGACAGGCGATCTCGCCACCGCGCTCATCGAGCAGGTTCGAGAGCACGGACAGGTCGTTGAACGGCACCACGTGCGTGTAGTCGGCGAGCCACTTCGGGATGCCGAGCGACATGGGCGTGGTGGCCGGCTGATCGCGGCCGCCGAGCACGTCGGCTCCCGGTACCACCGAGAACATCACGGTGTCGTGATGGCCGTGGTAGCTGCCTTCGATCTTCACGATGTGGTCGCGACCGGTGTGGGCACGGGCGATGCGGATGGCGTTCATCGTCGCTTCGGTGCCGGAGTTGCAGAAGCGGAGCTGCTCCATCTCGTAGCGGTCGCAGATCTCTTCGGCGAGCTCGACGGTCTGCGGCGTGGGTGCCGCGAAGTGCGTGCCGTGCGTGGCCGCCCGGGCGATCGCTTCGGCCACCTTCGGGTGCGCGTGCCCGATCACCATGCAGCCGAAGCCGCCGTGTGTGTCGACGTACTCGTGGCCGTCGACGTCCCACACGCGCGAGCCGTGGCCGTGCGTGAGGTAGATCGGGTACGGGTCGCCTTGTTGGAACGACGAACCCACCCCCATCGGCATGCTGTGCAACGCCCGCTCGTACCAGTGGAGCGAAGCGTGCGTGCGCTCGAGCAACACGGCCGATTCCGTGGCCGCGATCTCCGCAGCCCGTGCATTCAAACGCTCGATGTCGATCGACATCGCTATCAACTCCAGTGGTGTTGTGTGTGTTCAGGTTGGGAACTGGTTGGGAGAGGGGCGACCGGAGGAGCCGAGGCGAGCGAAGCGAGCGAGTCGGTCCGCAGGGAGCTCGCCGCGGTAGGCGGAGCCGTCGCAGACAACTCAGTGCTTGATCATGACGTGCTTGAGCTCGGTGTAGTGCTCGAGTGCGTAGGCCGACATGTCCTTGCCGTAGCCGGATTGCTTGAAGCCGCCGTGCGGCATCTCGGAGGTGATCATGATGTGTTGGTTCACCCACACGCACCCGAACTCGAGTGCTTTGGTCATGCGCATCGCCCGGCCTACGTCGTGTGTCCACACCGATGCCGAGAGGCCGTAGTCGACGCCGTTCGCCCAGGCGATGGCTTGGTCGTCGTCGGTGAAGCGTTGCACCGACACGACCGGCCCGAACACCTCGCGTTGCACGATCTCGCTGTCCTGGGCCGGGTTCACCACGACCGACGGCGCGTAGTAGTAGCCGGGTCGGTCGAGCGTGGAGCCGCCCACCGTCACTTCGGCGCCGCTCGCGAGGGCCCGGTCGACCATGCCGGCCACGCGACTCTGTTGGTCGGCGGAGATCACGGGTCCCATCGCCACGTCGGGGTCGAACGGGTCGCCGACGTTGATGGTCTGCACGGCGTCGGTCAGTGCAGGCACGAGCGCTTCGAACGCCTTCGAGCCGGCCAGCACGCGACACGGCGCGGTGCAGTCCTGGCCGGAGTTGTAATAGGCGCCTTCGCTGAGTGCGGCGACGACGGCTTCGATGTCGGCGTCGTCGAACACCACGACGGGGGCCTTGCCGCCGAGCTCGAGGTGCACGCGCTTGAGCGTGTCGGCCGCGTTGCGGGCGATGAGCTTGCCCGTGTTCACGTCGCCGGTGAGTGACACGAGCCGGATGTCTGGGTGGCGCACGATCGCATCGCCTGCGGTCTCACCCTGGCCGGTCACCACGTTGAACACGCCGGGCGGCAGGATCTCGGCGCTGAGCTCGGCAAAGCGCAGCGCGGTGAGCGGCGTGAGCTCGCTCGGCTTGAGCACCACGGTGTTGCCGGTGGCGAGCGCCGGACCGATCTTCCAGATCGCCATGTTGAGCGGGTAGTTCCATGGGGCGATGCCGGCCGTCACGCCGAGCGGGTCGCGGCGCAGGTAGCTCGTGTGGCCTTCGAGGTACTCGGCCGCCGCCTTCGCTTCCATGTTGCGACACGCACCGGCGAAGAAGCGGAGGTTGTCGACGGAGAGATCCATCTCGATGCCGATGATCGACTTCGGCTTGCCGACGTTGCGCATCTCGATCTCGGAGAGCTCGTCGACGTTGTCCTCGATGAGCTGCGCGAGCGCGAGCAGTGCCTCGCTGCGGGCGCGCGGCGTGGCGCCGGCCCAGCCGGGGAAGGCGGCCTTCGCTGCCGCGACGGCAGCGTCGACGTCGGCGGCGTCGGAGCTGGCGACCTCGTCGATGACCTCGCCGGTCGCCGGGTTGACCACCTTGTCGGTTGCTCCCGACGCCGCGGCCACAGCCCGGCCTCCGATGAAGTTCTCCTGCGTCATGTGCACTCCTCGGTCGCGGTCGGTCCGGCTGGCGCACTGCGGCGGCGTAGTCATGGTGCGCCGCCAATCGCTCAGCCCGCAAGTGTTTCCGTTGCAGGGACGGTTTCTGACAACGGATTACCTTGCTTTGGTCCACGATATCTGCGAATGTCCGGATCGGCATGCCCCAGCCCGACGATGTCGTCATCGCCCTCGAGCGCGTTTCGAAGAACTACGGCGCCTTCATGGCCGTCGACGAGGTCAACTTCACGATCACGCGCGGCGAGTTCTTCTCGATGCTCGGACCGTCGGGATGTGGCAAGACGACCACCCTGCGGATGATCGCCGGCTTCGAGACGCCGAGCGCGGGTGTCATCGGCCTCGAAGGCGTCGACGTGTCGCGCGTGCCCCCGTACAAGCGCAACGTCAACACGGTCTTCCAGCAGTACGCGCTGTTCCCCCACATGACCGTCTGGGACAACATCGCCTTCGGCCCTCGCAGCAAGAAGGTCGCGGCCGCCGACGTGCGCCGCCAGGTCGACGAGATCATCGAGGTCGTGCGCCTCGGCGACTTCGCGAAGCGCAAGCCGACGCAGCTCTCCGGAGGACAGCAGCAACGCGTCGCGCTCGCCCGCGCGCTCGTGAACTACCCGAGCGCGCTGTTGCTCGATGAGCCGCTCGGCGCGCTCGACCTCAAGCTGCGCCAGGCCATGCAGATCGAGCTGAAGCGGATCCAGCGCGAGGTCGGGATCACCTTCATCTTCGTCACCCACGACCAGGAGGAGGCGCTGACGCTCTCCGATCGGATCGCGGTGATGAACGAGGGCCGGGTGGAGCAGATCGGCACGCCTGAGGAGATCTACCACCATCCACAGTCGGTGTTCGTCGCCGGCTTCATCGGTCAGGCGAACTTGTGGCCGACTCGCGTCGACGCCGTCGCCGACGGTCGTGCCGAGGTGCGCATCGGCGACACGCCGGTCGCCGGCTCGCTCGACGGTCTGTCTTTGCAACCCGGTGACCTGGCGACGTTCATGGTGCGACCTGAGCGAGTGCGAGTGACCGTCGCGGCGCCCGACGCGACCGGGGCGAGCATGCCCTGCAAGGTGATCGACTACGTGTTCCAAGGACCAGTGGTGCGATTCGCACTCCAATCGCCAGACGGGACCGAGGTCGCGGCGTTCGTCGGCGCCGACGAACAGCTGCCGCTGTTGCGGCCCGGTGACGACGTGTGGGCGAGCTGGGACCGCGACGCATCGCGCGTGCTCGCCGCCGCCAGTCCCATCCCGCGACCCAACGCGCACGATCCCCTTCCCGACTCCAGAGGAGTGCAATGACCGACCAACCCCGTCGCCGCTCGAACGCCGCGCCGCTCGACCGTCGCGACTTCCTGCGCCGAGCCGGCCTCCTCGGCGGCGCCGTGGTGGTGGGCGGACCCGCGTTCCTCGCGGCGTGCGGTGGGAGTGGCATCAAGGCGAAGTCGTCGCAGACGACCGGCGCGCACGCGCTCACTTCGGGTTGCCCGCTCCCGGCGCAGAAGGCCGACAAGACGTTGGCCATCTCGAACTGGCCGCTGTACATCGACAAGAAGACCGTGGCCGACTTCCAGACGGCGAGCGGCATCGCGACCACCTACAAGGAAGACTTCAACGACAACGAGGAGTACTACGCCAAGGTGCGGCCGATCCTGAGCACCTGCAAGGGAATCGGCAAGGACATCATCGTTCCCACCGACTGGATGGCCGCGCGCATGATCGGCCTCGGTTGGGCAGCCAAGATCGACCCCGCCAAGGTGCCGAACCGCAAGAACCTGCTCGCGAGCTTGCAACATCCCGGCTTCGACACCGACCGCAGCTTCACGATGCCGTGGCAGTCGGGCATGACCGGTTTGGCGTACAACAAGAAGGCGTTCGCCGATCTGGGGATCCCCGCGCCGCGTTCGTTCAAGGACCTGCTGAACCCGAAGCTCAAGGGCAAGATCACGTTCCTGACCGAGATGCGCGACTGCGTCGGATTGTGGATGCTCGCCATGGGCAAGGACCCGTCGAAGGCCACGTTCGCCGACGCGCAGCCGGCGTTCGATCAGATCAAGAGCGCGGCGAAGAGCGGTCAGGTCCGCCGCTTCACTGGCAACGACTACGCCGACGACCTCTCGAACGGCAACGTGATCGCCGCGATGGCGTGGTCGGGCGACGTCGTGCAGCTCCACCAGAACAACCCGAACCTCGAGTTCGTCGTGCCCGACGAGGGAGGGATGCTCTTCTCCGACAACATGATGATCCTCGCCACGAGCGAGCACGTGGCCGACGCCGAAGCGTGGATCGACTACGTGTACGACCCGAAGAACGCCGCTCGGATCACGGCCGAGGTGCAGTACATCTCACCGGTGCAGGGTGTCGCCGAGGAGCTGGCGAAGATCGACGCCAAGCTCGCCGTGAACCCGCTGATCTTCCCGCCTGCCGAGGTGCAGAAGCGACTCCACATCTTCGTCGGGCTGTCGCCCACGGTCGAAAAGCAGTTCAACACGGCGTTCGAGCAGATCCTCAACGGCTGACCGATGGCGCGCCGAGCACGAGGCGGCGGGAGCGGGCACCGCTCGGCGTGGGCGCCGTACGCGCTCCTTGCGCCCGGCATGGCGTGGCTCGTGCTGTTCTTCATGGTGCCGATCTGGTACCTGCTGCGAACCGCGCTCTCGACGTCCGACCCGTCGGGCAACACGAGCCTCGTGTGGCGATGGGCGAACTTCAGCGACTCGTGGAGCGCGTATCACTCGCAGTACTTGCGCTCGTTTTGGTACGCGTTGCTCTGCACGATCTTCTGCATCGCCATCGGCTATCCGCTCGCCTATGCGATCGCGTTCCGGGGCGGCCGGTTCAAGACGTTGCTGCTCGGTCTTGTCGTCGTGCCGTTCTTCACGAGCTACCTCGTGCGTACGCTTGCGTGGAAGACGATCCTGCAAGACGACGGGCCGCTCGTGCGCGTCATGCGCGATCTGCATCTGCTCGGTGGCCAAGGCCGGTTGCTCTCCACCTCGTGGGCGGTGATCGGCGGGCTCACGTACAACTTCCTGCCGTTCATGATCTTGCCGATCTACGTGAGCCTCGAGAAGATCGACCCGAAGCTCATCGAGGCCGGCAAGGACCTGTATTCGAACAGCTTCCAATCGTTCCGCAAGATCGTGCTGCCACTCTCGCTGCCGGGAATCTTCGCGGGGAGTCTGCTCACGTTCATCCCGGCTGCGGGCGACTTCGTCAACTCGGCACTGCTCGGCAGCACGAACACGCGGATGATCGGCAACGTCGTGGAAGGCAACTTCCTCGAGACGCTCGACTACCCGTCGGCTGCGGCGATCTCGTTCGTGTTGATGGCCATCATCCTCGTGCTCGTCACGATCTACACGCGCGCGCTCGGTACCGAGGAGCTCACCGTATGAGCGTGGCTGACGCTCCGGCTCGTTCGGGCGCCGCACGGTGGTTGCGGTGGGTCGGCAAGCATGCGCTCACGGGTTGGGCGATCCTCGGATACGTGTACCTGTTCGCGCCGATCATCGTGATCCTCGTGTTCAGCTTCAACGATCTGCGCGGCGTGACGCACCCGTTCAACTACACGTGGAAGGGCTTCACGCTCGACAACTGGGCGCATCCGTTCAAGTACTCCGACCTCGCGCACGCGATGGTCAAGAGCCTGCAGATCGCGCTGATCGCGTCGCTGATCGCAACGGTGATGGGCACGATGATCGCCCTGGCGCAGTCGCGCTACAAGCTCCGTGCCACCAGCTTGGTCGACCTGATCCTCGTGCTGCCGCTGACGACGCCCGAGATCTGCCTCGGGTCGTCCCTGCTCACGCTCTTCCTCACGCTCGGGCGGCCGGGGCTCGGTTTCACGACCATCCTCATCGCGCACGTGATGTTCTGTGTGAGCTTCGTCGCGCTCACGGTCAAGGCCCGCGTGCGCGGGTTCGACTGGACGCTCGAGGACGCCGCCATGGATCTCGGCGCGCCGCCCTTCCGCACGTTCACGCGAGTCACCCTGCCACTGATCATGCCGGGCATCCTCGCCGCGTTCTTGTTGTCGTTCTCGTTGTCGATCGACGACTACATCATCACGGTGTTCAATGCGGGCAACACGATCACGTTCCCGATCGCCGTCTTCAACGAGCAGAAGATCGCGGTGCCACCGCAGATCGACGTGCTCGCGTCGATGATCCTGCTCGTCTCGGTCGGCTTGATCGCCGTGGGCACCGTCTCGCGTCTCGTCCGCGACAGCCGCCTCGCCTCCAGCTGAACCCCGGCGGCGACCGACCCGCGCGGTCCACCTGCCCGTTGCGGGGGGCTCAGGGGCAGTGCCCACCCCACGGTGCGGCGCCCTGCCACTGGTAGAGCGTCCACGCCATGTCGTCCTGATCCCAGGCCGATGCCTGATCGGGGCGCACGCCCACGAGCGCGACGCGCCCGGCGTGCGAGGCGGTCACGTCCCAGGTCGACGGCGAGAACTGGTACGCGCCGTAGTAGCCGTTGGGGCTCACGGCGCCGTAGTACCCGTTGCTCTCGCGCTGGCGCACGCACGCCAGGAACGGGTCGTTGTGGTGCGGGAACGTGCCGGATTGCGGCGGCGGTGGCGCCGGCGTCGGTGCGGGGGCAGGGGTGCCGCCGGTGGTCGTGGTCGCCGGGGCCGTCGTCGCCGTGTTCGGCGCGGCGCTCGTGGGGCGGCGGGCCGCGAGGCTGCGGGCCGCGATCACCTCGGCTTGATGGCGGGCGGCGAGCTCGGCGCGGTACGCCTGCTGCACGGTGGCGAGACGGGCGTCGAGCGTCGCGCGCTCGGCGTCGAGCTGCTTGATCTGATCGCGCTGGGCCGCTCGGGCTCGCTCGAGATCGGCCCGGGCCCGCTGCAGGTCGGCGCTGGCCGCCGTGTAGCGATCGATGTCCTGTTGGGCCACCTCGTTGGCGGAGTCGAACAGCTGGAGGCGGCGGGCGGCGACGAGCGTGCTCCCACTCGGGTCGCCGGTGAGCGCGTCGAGGCCGGCGGAGCGATACAGGGTTGCGGCGCGTGCGGCGGCGACGGCGCGAGTCGCGTTCGCCGCTCGGCGCGCGCCGGCGAGATGGGCGTCGATCACCGCGAGCTCACTGTTGAGATCGTCGAGGTGGCGAACGGCGGCGAAGTACTGGTTGGCGAGACGGTCGACGGCGCGCCGGGCATCAGCCACCGCGCGGGCCGGGTCGGTCGCGCTCGCCGAACCCACGGCGAACGGTGCGACCGCGACCAGCGCGAACGCGACGGCCAATGCGGCAGCGAGCGCAGCGCGCGCCGGTGCCGAGACACTCCGCCGCCGGGTCCAAACGGCCGGCTCCATCACGGATCACCCTAGTCAAGGGTGTGGTCGGGCCCACCAATCCGACCACTGTGAGTGGTCACACCCCCGCGATCCGTCGATGCGTCGCTCACCCGCACGACGTGCCGGTGAGCGACGCATCACGCCCGCCGGCGGGCGATGATGGCAGAATGCGCGCAGTGCTGCGGGGCCTGAGCGCACGGGCGATCCGCAGCGGGCCCCAGCTCGTCCTCGGCCTGTTCGTCGCCGCCTGGGCGCTCGTGTTCTTCCGGCTCGGCGCGCTGCGCCAGGACCGCTTCGCCACCTTCGGCTTCGACCTCGGCATCTACGACCAGGCCACCTGGCTGCTCGCCCACGGTCGGTCGTTCATGACGATGCGCGGCCTCGACGTCTTCGGCCACCACGGCACGTTCGTGCTCTACGTCTTCGCGCCCTTCTACTGGCTCGGCGGCGGCACGCGCTCGCTGCTCGCCGCGCAGATCACGTCGCAGGTGTGCGGCGCGGTGGCGCTCTACCTCCTCGCCCGAGACATCATCCCGTCGCGCCTCGCCCGCTGGGCCGGGTCGGGCCTGGCGATCGTCTACCTGCTGCATCCCACATCGGGGTGGCTCGTCTGGGAGTACTTCCACCCCGACGCCTTCGCGATCGGCCCGATGCTCCTCGCCTACTGGGCTGCGCGCACGAAGCGCTGGCCGTTGTTCTGGGTGAACGCGGCCATCGCACTCGCGTGCAAGGAAGACGTCGCCCTCAGCCTGGCGCTGCTCGGCGTGGTGCTCGTGGTCCGGGGCGAGCGCCGGCGCGGCGCAGGCGTCGCCGTCGGCGCCACCGGCTGGTACCTCTTCGTGACCAAGCTGCTGTTGCCGTGGCGCAGTGCGTACGGCGCGTTCTACGAGCAGTCGTTCTTCCCGTCGGAGCTGGGCAGCTCCACGTTCGCGGTGGCCTTCCACCTCCTGCGCCATCCGGGCACGGCATGGAAGCTCATGAGCGATCGCGGTGACCGTTCGTACTACTGGAAGCTGATCGCTCCGGTCGCCGTCGTGATCCCGTTCCTCGCGCCCGACGCGCTGCTGATCGGCGTGCCGATGGTGATCGTCAACGTCATCAGCGTGAACAGCTTCACCGAGGACTACCGGTTCCACTACTCGAGCCTCCCGCTCGTGGCGGTGAGCCTCGCCACGGTGGAGGCAGTGGCGTTGGCGGCGCGCCACACCCGCCGCAATCGCGAGGCAGTGACCGCCGGCCTTGTCGGCGCGCTGGTCGTCACGGCGCTCGTCACGTTCCATCTGTGGGGCATCGGACCCGGCGCACGCCAGTACGACGACGGCTTCTGGCCGATCCATCACGGCGAGTCGATCGTCGACGTGCTCCGCGGCGTGAATGCGAACGCCGACGCCACCGACGCGGCGCGCCGTGCAGCACTGCGGAGCGTTCCGGGCGGCGCGTCGGTCACGGCCACGTACAACCTCGATGCGCACCTGTCGCACCGTCCCGACATCTACGAGTGGCCGAACCCGTGGATCCCCACGAACTGGGGCGACAAGAACGAGCACCAGCGCGATCCCGCCGGCGTCGAGTACCTCGCGGTCGACCGCGCCCTCCTCGGTTCCCCGGGCGCGCGCGACACGAACCAGCAGAACCAGGCCGAGCTGCTCGCGCATCTCCTGAGCGGCGAGTTCCGCATCGTCTACGACCGTGAGGGTGTGCTCGTCGCCCGCCGCGTCGCTGCGCCCGCGTGCTTCCGAGCGAGCGCCGCGCTGGCCGGCAGCCTTGGCAGCCACTACCGCATCGGGCCTCAGGCGATCGTCGAACCGCCCTCGACCGCGAACGTCTGCCCCGTGAGGTAGCGGGCGCCGTCGGAGAGCAGCCAGGCCGCGACCTGCGCGATGTCGTCGGGCTCGCCGTAGCGGCCGAGCGGGATGGTGCGCGCGGCGCGGGCCTTCGAGTCGTCCGACGCGAACACTCCGGCCGTCATCGGGGTGTCGACGCCACCCGGACACACGCAGTTCGCCCGCACACCCGCCGGCCCGCACTGCACTGCGATCAGCCGGGTGAACGCGTCGACGCCACCCTTGCTCGCCGTGTACCCGGCGCCGAAGCCGTGCCCTCGGATCGCGGCCGTCGACGCGATCGTCACAACGGCTCCGCCGCCGGCGCTGAGGTGCGGGAGCGCGTGGCGCACGGCGGAGAACGTTCCGCCCAGGTTGACCGCGATCACGCGCATGAAGTCGTCGATCCCGATGCGCTCGACGGGCTGCATGTCGGGTCCGTGGAAGATCCCCGCCGACGTCACGAGACCGGTGATGCGACCGAGCTCGCCGGCCGCCCGATCGATCGCCGCGCCCACCGAAGCGTCGTCGGCCACGTCGCAACCGATCGCCAGCGCCCGCGAACCCTGCTCGGTGATCTCGCCGGCGACGCTCTCGGCATGCTCGGCGTGCAGGTCGAGCACGGCAACGGCGGCGCCGCGGCGCGCGCACAACAATGCGGTCGCACGACCGATCCCGCTCCCGCCGCCCGTCACGACCACCACTGCATCGGTCAACTCGCTCACGAGGCGGGAGTCTCGTACGCTCGGCCGCCATCCGGCAAAGGCGGAAAAGGCGGAAATGACTGCGACCACCTGGACCTACACCGATGGCGAATACCCGCTGGCCACACCCACCGACGCGCGCTCGATGCACGCGGTCGAGGGCAAGGTGGTGATCGTCACCGGCTCCGGCCGGGGGATCGGCCGCGGCATGGCGTTGCACCTCGCCAAAGGTGGCGCGAAGGTCGTGGTCGCGGAGTGGAAGGACGAGCTCCTCGATTCCACGGTCGGTGAGATCGAGGCGCTCGGCGGCGAGTGCCTCGGCGTCGTCACGAACATCATGGAACGCGATCAGATCGACGCCATGGTCGCAGCCGCGGTGGCGCGCTTCGGGCGCGTCGACGCGCTGATCAACAACGCGCAGACCTTCCGCCCTCTGCACGACATCGCAACCGTCACCGAGCACGACGTCGACGTCTTCTACACGAGCGGCGTGAAGGGCTCGCTGTGGGCGATGCAAGCCGTGTACCCACACATGGCGGCAAAGAAGTGGGGTCGCATCGTCAACTTCGCGTCGTCGATGGGCATCACCGGTGGTACGGGCTTCGCGGCCTACAACGCGTCGAAGGAAGCGATCCGTGCCCTCACGCGCACCGCGGCGCGCGAATGGGCGATGGACGGCATCGTGGCGAACTGCATCGCGCCCGCCGCGGCTACCCACAAGGGTGATTCGGCGAAGCAGAGCGAGGGTTACAAGCAGTTCATCGAGAGCTGTCCGATGCGCCGTCAAGGCGATCCGGAGTGGGACCTCGGGCCGCTGGCCTGGTTCCTGTGCTCCGACGCGTGCCGCTACGTCACCGGCCATACCTTCATGGCCGATGGTGGCGCGTTCATGTTCGCCTGAGGTCATGAGCGAGCTCCACGGCTACCGCTTCGTGGCGCCGATCACCACGGTCGGCACCGACTTCGACGCGCAGGGCCATCTCAACAACGCGGCGATCGTGCGCATGTTCAACGACCTGCGCGTCGTGTACGTGCAGCAAGCGATCGGAATGGAGTGGGTCGAGACGCTCCGTCGCGACCGTCTCGTGGTCGCGGCGCGCGAGGTGCACGTCCTGTACGAATCGGAAGGCTTGCCCGGCGAGTCGTTCGTCGGCGCGATGCGATACCTGCGGCGCGAGGGCAAGTCGGCCTTGCTCGAAGAGCAGCTCGTCGAATCCGTGACGCATCGACTGGTGGCGCGGGCGTGGGTGGTGCAGCTGCTGCTCCACGACGGCGCGGTCGTCGACTGGCCCGACAGCTACTTCGATCGTGTCGCGGAGATCGAAGGCGTGCGGATCGAACGTCGCGACCGCCCGCACCGACCGTTCGGGCCGGGCGAATGAACGTTCCCTCCGGGTGGCGCGCATGAACCGATCACGAGACCGGGGCGACCGGTCGCTGCGAGAGCAGGTTTCGAAGCTCCTGCGCTGGCAGGAGGCGGGCTGTCGCATGGCCGCGTCTCCATCGCCGTTCTATTCGGGGCTCCTCGCACTCATGGCCGAAAGTGCCGAGCGCGGCGGCCCGGTCGTGAAGCTGCTGGCGCGTGCGCCGCTCACGGTGGAAGCGGCGAGCCCGCTGCGGCTGCTCGGCGGTGTGCACCGCGCCGTCCTCGACGGCGTGTTGCCGGAGCTCGCGGCGCACTGGCCCGGTGATGTCGACGCCGCATGGCGTGAGCTCGCGGCTGTTCTCGAGTCACCACCGGCCGCCGTGCTCGCCGCGCTCGAGCGCGACCCGCAGACGAACGAGGTGGGCCGGTCGGCCGCGCTTGCCGCCGGTCTCGCGGAGATCACGCGGCGCGCGTGTCTTGGCCTGCGCATCTTCGAGATCGGGAGCTCGGCCGGTCTCAACCTCCGGCTCGACCGATACGCCTTCGCGGCCGGCACGGCACAGTGGGGCGATCCTGAGTCGGCGGTGCGGTTCGACTCGGCGTCGTACACGGGCGCGCCGCCGTTCGAGGCGAACGCAACGATCGTGGAACGTCGCGGCTGCGATCTGCATCCCATCGACGCGACCGCGTTCGACGGCCGCAATCAGCTGCTCTCCTACGTGTGGCCCGACCAACAGATGCGTCAGACCCGGTTGCGGGCCGCACTCGACATCGCAGCCGGCGCGCCCGTCGTGATCGACACGGAATCGGCCGACCACTGGGTGGAAGCTCGCGTCGAGCCGCAGGCCGGAACGTGCACGGTGCTGATGCACTCGATCATGTGGCAGTACCTGCCCGCCGACGTGCAGCAGCGAGTTGGGGCCACGATGCGAATACGAGGGGCAACGGCAACGACGAGCTCGCCGCTCGCATGGCTGCGCCTCGAGCCTGCACCCGAGATCGTGCACGCCGACCTGCGCCTGACAATGTGGCCGGGCGGCGACGAAGAGGTGCTCGCGTTCAGCGGCTACCACGGTCCGCCGGTCGAGTGGCGCGCCCCTACTGATCAGCGCTGACGCGAAGGCGCCTCAGTGGTACGCGTCGGCGACGAGCTTCTCCACGGCCGCGACCGCACGAGGCACCGCCGACTCGTAGCCCTCGGCGTCGATCGCCGGTCCGATGAGCTCGAGATCGAAGTCGCCTTCGTAGCCGGCCTTGGCGAGCAGGCTCACGATGCGCGCCAACGGGATGTCACCGTCGCCGGGCACCATCCGTGCCGGCGTGCTCAACGTGCCGATCTTGTAGTCGCTCAGCTGCACGAGGCGGATCACATCGGCCGCCGCGCGCACCGTCGCAGCGAGGTCGCGTTCGGCCCAGCACGCGTTCACTTCCATGCACACTCCCGCACCGAGCCGGCGGGCGAGATCGACCGCGTCGACGAGTGTGTGTACGAAGCCCACATCGACGCGCAACGAGTTCGTGTGCTCGATCGCGAAGCGCACACCGCGCCGGCGGGCTTCGGCGAGCACCGGAGCGAGCGCGGCTTCGACCGCATCGGCGGCTTCCGCCCACGTGAGTGGGCCGGCCGGACCGGTCGTGAACACCAGGCACCCGGCGTCGAGGGCAACGGCGGCGTCGAGCGATCGGACGAGCCGTCCGCGCTGGGCGTCCCACCGGCTCGGTTCCGCGAGCGCGAACGGACCCAAGCCGATCAGGTTGCTCACCCGGAGCGCGCCGCTGTCGACCGCAGCGCGCACGCGCGCCACGCCGTCGTCCCAACCGTGGGCTTCGAGCTTCGCCACCGACACGCCGGCGGCGCGCACGCCGTGGCGGGCCCAGAACTCGAGGTCTTCGGTGAGGGACAGTCGGAACGTCGAGATGGCGCTCACCGAGATGCGGTCGCGCACGTCGCGGCGCTCGCTCGTGTCGTCGATCACGTTCATCCGAGCACCAGACCTCTCGCGATGCTGCTGCCGCCGTCGAGCTGGAGGTTGATGCCCGTGAGGTACTCCGATTCGCGGCTCGCCAAGTAGACGGCGGCGTGCGCGATGTCGTCGGCCACCCCGAGCCGGGTGAGGTGCATCGCCTCGTACCGCTCCCGACGTTCCGGCGCGAGATCGCGGTCGCGTCGTTCGTTCAGCACATAGCCGGGGCTCAGCGTGTTGCAGCGGATGTTGTCGGCGGCGTAGTCGACGGCGATGGCGCGCGTGAGTCCGTTGAGCGCCGACTTGCTCGCCACGTATGCGGTGAAGCCCTTGCTCGCGCGCTCGGCCTGGCGTGTCGACACGTTGATGATGGCGCCGTGCCCCGCCGCCTGCATCGGGACGATCGCGGCGCGGCACAGCCAGAACGGCGCCGTCACGTTCACGCGGAACACGGCGTCCCACGCGTGGGTGGAGACATCGGCAATCGGGCCGTCGCCCCCTTCACCACCGGCTGCGTTGTTCACGAGCACGGTCAGCCCGCCGAGCGCCGCCGCGGCAGCCTCGACGAGCTTGCCGCACGCCGCCTCGTCATTCAGGTCGGCAGGGATGAACACGCCAGTGCCGCCGACGCGCTCGATCTGTTCCACCACGGCCGCGCCGCGTGCTGCGTCGCGTCCGGTCACGCACACCGCCGCGCCTTCTTCGGCGAAGCGCGTCGCGACGGCCTTGCCGATGCCCGACGTCGATCCGGTGACGAGTGCCCGCTCGCCTTGCATCCGCACGCGGCGGCCCTAACCCTCACCCATAATCGGGCGTCTCGCCTTCGGCGAGGGTGAGCACCTCGACACCGGTTGCCGTCACGAGCAGGGTGTGCTCGAACTGGGCCGAGGGCAAACCGTCGGCGGTGGGGGCTGTCCAGCCGTCGTTCCAGATGCGGCCGATCTTCCACGTGCCCACGTTGATCATCGGCTCGATCGTGAAGGTCATGCCCGGCTCGAGCACTTCATCGGAGCGCGGGTCGTAGAAGTGCGGCACCGACGGCGTGGTGTGGAACTCCTCGCCGATGCCGTGCCCCACGAAGTTGCGCACCACCGAGAACCCGTTGGCGGTGGCGTGCTCCTCGATGGCGCGACCGATCGCGTTGAGGCGGCCGCCCGGCTCGACGGCGCGGATGCCCCGCCACAGGCACTGGCGCGTCACCTGCACGAGCCGCTCGACGGCGGGATCGACCTCGCCCACGGTGAACGTCGCGCTCGTGTCGCCGTGCACGCCTTGGAGGAAGATCGTGATGTCGCAGTTGACGATGTCGCCGTCGGCGAGTGGGCGGTCGTCGGGGATGCCGTGGCAGATCACCTCGTTCACCGAGGTGCAGATCGACTTCTCGTAGCCCTTGTAGTGCAACGTGCTCGGGTAGCCGCCGAGCGCGATGTAGGTGTCGTGCGCGAGCGCGTCGAGCTCCTCGGTGGTCACGCCCGGTGCGACGGCACGCCCCACCACGGTGAGCACCTCGGCGGCGGCTTTGCCTGCGGCGCGCATGCGGTCGGCGAACGAGCCCGGCGCAAATGTGGGCGCGAGCGCGCCGGCGGTGCGTGCGTACGGCGGGCGCAGGATGCCGACGGGAACCGTGCGGGGCGGGCTCACGCGGCCCCTGCTCACCTTGGCCGGCCTCACCCGCACGGTGCCGCCGCCCTCGTTGGCGCGCTGCACGTCGGCCGCGACCTTGCGGCGGTCTTCGCGTCGTCGTTGCTGTCGTCGGCTCATCGCGTCATCTTCACGTCGTGACCGGGTCGGGGCCCAGGTCGTGTCTCGGGGCTCACTCGGCGTTCATCATCCAGTCGGCCGAGCGGGCGAAGTACTCCAGCATCGCGCTTCGGACGGCATCGCCGAGCCCCGACCCGTCGATCGGTCCGGATCCGGTGTGCCCAGCCGGTGTCGCGCCCGGTGTCGCGGCCAGGGTCGCGGCCAAGGCCGCGGGCAGGGTTGCGTCGAGGGCTTCGGCCATCGCGCCGTACCAGGCGTCGCGCTCGGCCGGTCCGATCCGCAGGTGAACGTGGCGCATGCGTAGGCGTGGGTGCCCGCGGCTCGCGCTGTACTCGGGGGGCCCGCCGAAGTACTGCGCGAGGAACCCGGCGAGCGCGTCGCGCGCCTCGGTGAGGTCGTCGGGATACAGCGGCCGCAGCACGGCGCTCGTCTCGACACGCGCGTAGAACGCGGCCGAGAGCGACGTGAAGAACGGCGCTCCACCCACGATCTCGTACACGGTGACATCGGTGCCCATGCCCGCGGCTCCTTCCGACGAGCAGTCTCGCGTCGATCGCCGTGCGCGGTCCGACGCGTCGTGGCGACGGCTCCGCGTCGCTTCGGAACGCCGCGAACAGACGGGTAGCGTCGCGCCGATGGGCCACTCCTTCTTGTGCGCGAAGGCCGAGGTGCGCGGGGCCGGGCGCAAGGGCCTCGGCGTGTTCGCGTCGGAGTCGATCCGAGCCGGTGAGACCGTCGCCGCGTTCGGCGGTTCGGTGATCACCAAGGCCGAGTTCGATCTGTTGCCGGAGCTGCGTCGCGTGCACGGGATCCAGATCGACGACGAGCTCTTCATGGTCGGCGGCGACGAGCTCGAACCGGCCGACTACGCGAACCATTCGTGTGCGCCCAACGCCGGCATCGTCGGCAGCATCCTCCTCGTGGCCATGACCGACATCGCGCCGGGTGAGGAGATCAGCTTCGACTACGCGATGTGCGACGCCGCCGACTACGACGAGTTCGTCTGTGAGTGCGGCGCCGACACGTGCCGCGGGGTCGTCACGAGCGCCGACTGGCAGCTCGATGCGCTCCAGGAGCGCTATCGGGGCTGGATGTCTGCGTACCTGCAACGCCGCATCGCCGCCGGGCTCCGCTGAGCCACGCGCCTAGGGCGTGGGGGAGGCCGCGGGCACGACGGGCCGGAGCCGGCGCACGCCGCTCGCCACGCACCCCGCGCCCGCACCGATGAACACGGCCACGATCACGCGCGCCAGCGCACCGGGCAGCGTGGCGGGCAGCTGCGAGTGGGTGATCCACCCAACGAACGTGAGTCCGCCGGCGACGAGCACCGCGAGCCCGCCGAGGAGCGCGCTCGGCGACCATGACGCGGGGCGGCGGGCGGCGAACACCGCCGCGCCGAGCGCGCCCACGATGGCGATCAGCGCATAGAGGATCCCGGCGGCGTCGTGGAACGGCCCACCGGTACCGAAGCGCGCGATGCCGACGAGCAGCACGATCGCCACGCACGCCAGACCGGTGAACATCAGGGTCACGCGCTGCGCGCGGTCGACGAGCAGTGCGAGCGCGAGCGCCACGGCGCCTGCGGCGATGGGGAGCAACGGCGCGGGCGCGTCCACGTAGGTGATGCGGCCCGCGATCACGCCTTGGTGGCCGTCGACCAGCACCGGCACGATCCATTCGTGGCCACCCGTGTCGCCGGCCATGTGGTGAGCGCGGTGGTCGTGCCACCGCCAGAGGTGGCCGCTCGCGACGCGCGTCCATTGAGGTGCGGCGTTCGGGTCGTACGACTTGGGCGTCGGCGTGCCGGGCAACGTCGACGTTCGGTTGAGGTAGGTGGCCGGAGATCGCGTGTTCTCGTCGACGCCGCCCGTCGCGTCGAAGCGGAGGTAGGGCTCGCCCGCGTAGCCCTCGATGATCACCTCGTGGCCCGGCGCGGCGCGCAGCTCGATGTGGTTGCCGAGATCGGTCACCCGCGCCTGCAGCACGCCGTTGTCGGGTCGAACTGCGGTCACCGCACTGCGCCAGTTCGTCGCCGGAAGGCCTCCGGTGGCGTGCGCCGATGCGGGCGTCGCGGTTGTGGCGAGCGCCGCGACCGCGGCGACGAGCCCGCCCGCCAAGATCACGGCGTGCCGCGCCATCGAGGACGGGAACCCCCGCGACCGAGCGGTGCGCATCGGGGTCATGGTCGCGCGCATGCCATTAGCGTGCAGCGCGTGGACGCCGAAGGGCGCATCGAGCCCATCGAGCGATTCGAGCGTCTCGCCCGCTCCGGGCCGCTCGATGCCGCAGTGCTGGCAATCGCCGCGGCGTTGCGCCCGCCGGCCGACGAGACGGGCACCCTCGCGATCCTCGACCGCTGGGCGGCCGATTGCGAAGCGCCGACGTTCGGCGCGCTGCACGCCGTGCTCTTCGACCGTGTCGGACTCGTCGGCGACGTCGACGACTACGGCGATCCTGAGAACTCGATGCTCGATGCCGTGGTCGCGCGGCGTCGGGGCATCCCGATCATGTTGTCGGTCGTGGTGATCGAGGTGGGACGGCGGGCGGGCGTCTCGATCGACCCGATCGGGATGCCCGGACACTTCCTCGTGCAAGACCGATCGACGCGCGTGTACTGCGATCCGTTCGCCGGCGGCGTGCTCCTCGACGAAGCGGGCTGCGCGGCACGCTTCCGCGCGCTGTTCGGTGAGCGTCAGCGCTTCTCGACGGCCTTGCTCGCGCCCACGCCGCTCCCGTTGGTGCTGGCGCGCGTGCTCGCGAACCTCGAAGGGTCGCGGTGGGCATCCGATTCGCATCGTTTGCTCACGATGCTCGAGCTGCACCGGCGCATCGGCGATCTGCCTCCGGGTGAGCGCTTGCGCCTCGCGGCGCGCTTCGAGGCACTCGGCGCGTTCGATGCGGCCGCGCGCGAGGCCGGCGCGGCGGCTGCCGCCCTGCCCGACGAGACCGCTCCTGCGGCACGGGCCCGCGCCGCAGCCGCGCGCGCCCGAACGAACTGAGCGTGGTGTCCGAACCGATGCCCGAACCCACCACCCTGGCGATGTTCCCGTTGGGCACGGTGTTGCTCCCGGGTGGCGTGCTGCCGCTCCACGTGTTCGAGCCGCGCTACCGCATGATGGTGCGCGCGGTGCTCGGCGGCGACGGCGAGCTCGGCATCGTTCTGATCGAGCGGGGCCACGAGGTCGGCGGCGGCGACACGCGGTTCCCGGTTGCATGTCTGGCGCGCGTCGCGCAAGCCCAAGAGCTCCCCGACGGCCGCTTCGCGATCGCGGTGGTTGGGCTCGAGCCGGTCGACGTGATCGAGTGGCTCCCCGACGATCCGTACCCGATGGCGCGCGTCGCCCGGCGAGTGGTGCCGGCGATCGATCCGGATCTGCGAGCGCGAGCGCGAGACGCGCTCGAGGCCAAGCTGCACGAGCTGGTCGACGCGCTCGGCGCGGCGCACGGCGATGCCGGCGAGCCCGAGGAGCCCGTGCTGCCGAGCGACGACGACGTGGCGGCCTGGATGCTCGGCGAGGCGCTCGCCCTCGGTCCGCTCGATCGCCAGCGACTGCTGGCGGCACCTGATCCGGTGGCGCGCCTCGTGCTCCTCGGCGAGGTCGTCGACGATCGGATCCTGGTGGCGCGCGCGAGCGGCATCGACGGCGAGTAGCTCCCCGCTGCGTATCGTGGTGGCGATGTCGAACGTCAGCCCCGAGCCGGGCTCCCAACCATGGGCCGCGCCCAGCCGCCCGTCCCAACCGGCGCCCGAGACCGCGCCGGCCGAGGTGCCGTTGCCTGCGCTGGCCGACGAGCGCCGCATGCTCGGCGAGCTCGAGGCTGCGGTCGCGGCGATCGACGCCGAGCTGAGCACGCTCGACTCGCCGCGCTGAACCGGGTCAGCTGATGGCGCGCGTCACTCTGCGCCTGTTCGCCTCGGCCCGCGAGGCCGCCGGACGATCGAGCGACGAGCTCGACGCGGCGCACTTGCACGAGCTGTTGGCGCTCGCCTGCGACCGATACGGCGCCGGGTTCGCCGCGGTGCTCGCCACGGCACGGGTGTGGGTCAACGGCGACGAGCCGGCGCACAGTGGACTGACCCTGACCGACGGCGACGAGGTTGCCGTCCTGCCGCCGGTGTCGGGCGGCTAGCTGCTCAACCAGCCGTCGTGGCCGCCGATGGGAACCCGATGAACGCTGCACCGGGGGTACCCTTCGCGACTGAGGCCAGCACCATCCGGAGGTGTCCCATCGACCGCATCGAGGCGCTTGTCGCCGACGATTACACCGTGAACCTCGGGGGTCGCGACGAGGCCGTGCTGCGCACGATGAAGGCCGATGTCGCGAGCGTCGAGAACACCGTGTCGTACTACCGGCGCCTCGCGCAGGGCCGCATGGAGATCCTCGCCGCGGAGCAGGAACGGCGCGCCACCGGCGGTTCGGTTGCCGATCTCGTGGCCAAGCTCCCCCAGATCCTCGGTAGTGATCACGGCCGATCCAGCGCGGCCAACACACGAGCCGGCGCGCCCGCCGAGATGACGATCGAGTCGCTCGAGTGGCGCGATGGTCGTGAGCGGCTCGTCACCGACGACGCGTCGTTGGCCTCGTTGCCGGTGCTCGCCGACGGCGCGCTCGCCACGGTGATCACCGAGCTCACCGACTTCGAGCGTGAGCTGTCGGAGTATCGCCGGCGCTTGCATCACACACTCGACGCGATCGACCACGAGCTCGCGCGCCGGACCGTCGCCGACGCCTGAGTGCCGTCGTGGCCGAATCGATCGAGCGCCTGCGCGAGCTGGGCGACTTCATCCGTGATCAGCGCCGTCATTCCCGGCTGTCGCTGCGCAAGCTCTCGGAGCTCGCGGGGATCTCGAACCCGTACCTGAGCCAGATCGAACGCGGGCTGCGCAAGCCGTCGGCGGAGATCCTCCAAGGCATCGCACGGGGCTTGGCGATCTCGGCCGAGACGCTGTACGAGCGGGCCGGACTGCTCGAACAGCGGGGCGACCACCTGGATCTCGTCGCCGAGATCTCCCGCGACACCACGATCTCCGAGCGCCAGAAAGACGCGCTCATCGCCATCTACCGCTCGTTCCAGGCCGAGTCGGCCCGGTAGCGGGCCGGGCCCCGTGTCGCGTGGCGCTGGGCGATCTGCCGGTGGCGGGCGTTAGCATCGACGCATATGTCCGTTCGCCGGGTTGCCGCGATCAGCGTGCACACCTCGCCCCTCCACCAGCCCGGTCACGGCGACGGCGGCGGAATGAACGTCTACGTGGCGTCGCTCGCGTCGGCGCTCGCGCACGCCGGCGTCGACTGCGACGTGTTCGTGCGCCGCGACAGTCCCGACCTGCCGTCGGTGCTCACGGTCGAGCCCGGGTTCCGTGTCGTGCACATTGACGCCGGTCCCGCCGAGCCGCTGCCGAAGGATGAGCTCGTCGGTCACCTCGATGAGTTCGTGGCCAACGCGGGCGTCGTGTTGGAGCGCGGCGGCCACGAGGTGCTCCACGCGCACTACTGGATGTCGGGCGCGGTCGCGCACCGGTTGAAGCACGAGCTCGACCGACCGCTCGTCACCACGTTCCACACGCTCGGTGCGGTGAAGGGTGCCGCGGGTTATCACGAGTCGGCGTCGCGTCTGTCGGTGGAGCGCGATGTCGTGCGCTGCAGCGACTTGATCCTCGCGTCCACACCCGACGAGAGCGATCAGCTCCGTGAGCTCTACGGCGCCGAGCCCGATCGCGTCGAAGTGGTCCCGCCCGGTGTCGACCATCGTCTCTTCCACGACCAGGACCGCACGCGCGACCGCGAGTCACTCGGGCTCAACCACCGCAAGGTGGTGTTGTTCGCGGGCCGGATCCAGCCGCTCAAGGGTGCCGGGCTCGCGATCGAGGCGATCGGCGAGCTCGACGACCCGACCGTGTTGCTGTTGATCGTCGGCGGACCGAGCGGCGCCGATGGCGAGCGCGAGCTCGAGCGTCTGCGTGCGCTCGTGGCCGAACGCGGGCTGGAGGAGCAGGTGCGCTTCATGAGCGCCGTTCCCCACGCGCAGCTGGCGCGCTACTACCGCGCCGCCGACGTGTGCATCGTGCCGTCGCACACGGAGTCGTTCGGTCTCGTGGCGCTCGAAGCCGCCGCCTGTGGAGCACCCGTCGTGGCCGCGGCCGTCGATGGCTTGCGCTCCCTGGTCGACGACGGCGAGACGGGCTTCTTGGTCGAGGGCCGCGATCCGGCCGAATACGCGGCCCCGCTGCGCAAGCTCCTCGGCGACGCCGACCTCGCGGCCCACATGGGCGCCACGGCCGCCGCCCGGGCCCGGCGGTACTCGTGGAGCATCACGGCCGCCCGGCTGCGCCGCCTCTACGGCGACCTCGCCGCGCGCGAGCCGGTTCGGTGCCGCTGAGCGACGCCGACGCCGCGGCGCCCGATCCGGCGGCTCTCGAGGCCGCGCTCGCGCTGCTCCACCGGCACCTCGAAGGCCCGGTGGCCGCGGCCGAGTGGGTCCAGGCCGTGGAGTTCGACGCCTCGATCCCGCGCTTCTACGTGCGCTTCGGGTGCGACGGCCGCGACGCCGCCACGATCTACCTCGAACCGAAGCAACGGTCGCTGCACTACGAGGTGTACTTCCTGCCCGACCCGCCGGCCGGCCACGCCGAGCTCTACGGGATGCTGCTGCGCGCCAACCACCACACGCTCGGGGCGCACTTCTCGATCGGTCCTGACGACGATCTCTACCTCGTCGGGCGGATCCTCTTGGAGCACCTCGACGAGCCGGCGCTCGACCGGATCCTCGGCGAGCTGTACGCACTCACCGAGCGCTGGTTCAGCGTGGCGGTCGGTTGGTTGCGCGCGCCGCGCCGCCCGGCTTGATCTTGCATGTCAAGTTGTGTCAAGATGTCTGAAGCGGGCGGAAGGTGCCGTACGGACGGTCGGGGAAGCTGCCCGAGCGGCGCCTTCCGCCTGCGCCCAGATCCCGGTGCGCCCACGATCGGTGTCGGTACGCTACGGCCGTGACGAACGTGGCGGTCCTGGGCGGTGGCCGCATGGGCAGCGCCCTCGTGGGCGGCCTGCGCGACGCCGGCTTCGAGCCCGACTCCCTGCGCGTGGCCGAGACTGACCCGGAGCGCCGGCGCGTGGTCGAGACCGAGCTGGCGGGCATCCGGGTGGTGCCGTCGGCGTCGTGGGCCGTGGCCGATGCCGAGGTCGTGGTGGTGGCGGTGAAGCCCGCCGACGTCGGCGCCCTGCTCGAGAGCTGCCTCGAAGCGCTCGCGGCCGACGCCCTGGTGCTGTCGATCGCCGCCGGCGTGCCGATCGCCGAGCTCGAACAGCACGCTCCCCGCCGCCCCGTCGTGCGCGCCATGCCGAACACGCCCGCGGTCGTCCGTCTCGGCGCCTCGGCGATCGCGCCGGGCGCCCACGCCACCGAGGTCCACCTGCAGCTCGCCGAGCAGCTGCTCGGCGCAGTGGGCACGG
This sequence comes from Acidimicrobiia bacterium, assembly GCA_017882905.1. GTDB lineage: Bacteria > Actinomycetota > Acidimicrobiia > IMCC26256 > PALSA-610 > Chersky-683. The sequence goes on from JADGOO010000078.1 coordinate 34,651, forward strand.
TGGTCCGCGTCCCCGAGTCGTTGCTCGACGCGGTGACCGGTCTGTCGGGCTCCGGACCCGCCTACGTGTTCCTCGTCGCCGAAGCCCTGATCGAAGCCGGCGTGCTCGCCGGCCTGCCGCGCGACACCGCCGATGCGCTGGTGCGCCAGACGCTGCTCGGCGCCGCGACGTTGCTCGCCGACGGTGGCGAACGGCCCGAATCGCTGCGCGCTGCTGTCACCTCGCCCGGCGGCACCACCGCGGCCGGCTTGGCCGTGCTGGAAGGCCGTGCGGTGCGCAGCGCCTTCCTCGATGCGGTCGGCGCCGCCACGCGGCGTTCGAAGGAGCTCGGCGCAAGCTGATGGATACGGGTGGTCTGGTGCAAGAGACACCCGCCACAACAACACACCAGCACCAGCCGTGAACGGGCGCGTCGATGGACAACAGCCGTTCCCATGGCGTACCGTGACCATTCGGCGGAGGAGTAGGGAGTCCCGCGTGGCGAATGGGTTGAGCAAGGCGCGCTTTCTGACGGTGCAAGAGGTGGCGGGCCTCATGCGCGTGTCGTCGATGACCGTGTATCGGCTCATCAAGGCCGGCGAGCTGCCGGCCGTGCGCGTCGGCCGGTCGTTCCGCGTCTCCGACGTCGACGTCGACGCCTACCTCGCGTCGCGCTACACGCAGGCCGGCTGACCGAGGCGCCTCGGCGCATCGGCGCCACACGTTGCACGCCCGCTACGGTCAGCCTCTCAGCGTGATCGAACGCGGCGACCGAAGCAGCCCAGTTGCGACTGGGTGCGCAGCGAGCTCGCCGCGGTAGGCGGAGCCGTCGCAAGGGAAGTCGCAATGGAATTCGTCTCCTTCTTGTCCGACTACGGCACGCGCGACGAGTTCGTCGGCGTGTGCAAAGCGGTCATGCTGGAGCTCGCACCGCAGCTGACCATCGTCGACGTCACCCACGAGGTGGCGCCGTTCGACGTGCGGGCGGGCGCCCTCACGCTCGTGCGCGCGATCCAGTACCTGCCGAGCGGTGTGGTGCTCGCGATCGTCGATCCGGGTGTGGGCACCGATCGGCGGGCGATCGCCGTCGAGGTGGAAAACGGCGTGCTCGTCGGTCCCGACAACGGTCTGCTCGCACCGAGCGTGGCCATGCTCGGCGGAGCGCAGCGCGCGTTCGCGCTCACGAACGCCGAGTACCAGCTCCAGGCGCCGGGCGGCACGTTCGCCGGACGCGATGTGATGGCGCCGGCCGCCGGGCATCTCGCCGCGGGGGTGGAGCTGAGCGAGCTCGGCGAGGAGATCGATCCGGCGTTGCTCGTTCCGGGCCTACTGCCGTTGCCGAACGAGCGCGACGACGGCTCGATCGACGGCGAGGTGCTGTGGATCGATCGCTTCGGCAACGCGCAGCTCAACGTCGATCCCGACATGCTCACGGCGCGCCAGGTGGGGATGGGCGATGGCGTCGAGCTGCGCATCGGCAGCGAAGGCCGCCGGACGCGATGGGTCCCCACGTATGCCGAGGGCCGACCGTCCGAGCTCGTGTTGGTGACCGACAGCTACGGGCTGCTGTCGTTGGCGGTCGACCGTCAGTCGGCGGCCGATGTCGCTCAGCTGCGCGTGGGCAGTCACATCACGATCGTGCCCGCGCCGAGCGCGTTCAGCGCGCCGGAAGGTATCGACACCCCGATCCAGATGGGACGCCGATCATGAGACGGGGCACGAGCCTGGTGCTCATCCTCTTGCTGTTCGCCATCCTCGCCGCCAACGCCGTCTTCTTCATCGCCACGCGCTGAGCGCTCAGGCCACGGGAGCGGCAGCCACGATCGCGGCGACGAGCTTGTAGGCGGCTTCGGCCGGCCCCAGCTCGTCGGGTCGCAACAGGTTGGCCATGATGCGCAGCACCCATTCCATCAACGGGCGGCTCTGCATGCCGGCGCGCACCAGCTCGCGCATCACGGCCGGGTTGCCGATGGCGCGCACGAACGTGCGGGCCACCTTGAAATAGAGGCCGTACGTGGCCTCGAGGCGCTGCTCGTAGGTGGCGAGCGCGAGGCCGTCGTCGGCCTCGAGGGCTTGGTGCACCACGTCGGCGGCGAGGCGCCCGGTCTCGTAGGCCACCGAGATGCCCTCACCGTTGAACGGGTTCACCGAGCCGGCGGCATCGCCCACCACGAGCCAGGTGGGCCCCACGTGGGGCACGACGGAGCCTCCGGTGGGGAGGCGGCCTCCGGTGGGGGCGCCGGTCGAGGTCTCGGGGGAGATACCCCAGCGGGCCGGCGCGGTGGCGCTGAAGGCGTCCATGAGCTGCGAGGTGTTGATGTCCTTCCAGCCCTTGAAGGTGGAGAGGAGCCCGCAGCCCACGTTGATGGTGCCGTCACCGACGGGGAAGATCCAGCCGTAGCCGGGCAGGTGGTTGCCTTCGCGGTCGCGGATGTCGAGATGACTCTCGATCCACGGCTCGTCGTGGTACGGGCTGGTGTAATAGCCGCGAATCGCCATGCCGAGCGGGAAGTCGCGGCGCCGCGCGCAGCCGAGCGCGCGGCCGAAGCGGCTGTTGGCGCCGTCGGCCACGACCACGAAGCGGGCGCGCACGGCCTCGTCGCGGCCTGCAGATCCGGGGCTGTCGCCCTTGTGGTGCACCGCCGCGCCGCGCACGATGCCCCCTTCGAGCAGGGGCTCCGTCGCGACCGCACCAGTCCACAGCGTGGCGCCGGCCTTCACGGCCTGTTCGGCCACCATGGCATCGAGGTCACGGCGCCGGACCACGTAGCCGTAGCTGGGGAAGTCGGGGTGGTCGGGCCACGGCATCTCGAGCGTGAACCCGTGGCCGATGGCGCGCAGGCCGTCGTAGCGCAAGTGGGGCGCGAGTCGCTCGGCGAGCCCCATGTCGTTCAGCTGGCGCACGGCACGCGGCGTCAGGCCGTCGCCACAGGTCTTGTCGCGCGGGAAGTGCGCCTTTTCGACGATGAGCACCCGGTGCCCGCGCTGCGCGAGCCAGTAGCCCGTCGCCGCGCCCGAGGGGCCCGCGCCGACGACGAGCACGTCGTAGCTGGACGCGTCGTACATCGTCGACGATCCTCGCGCGGCCGGTCGCCGGGCGCGGAATCTCCGGTGCGCTCGGGCGGGTCGTCGGTCGCGATCGGGCTCGCGCGATCGTGCGGGCGCGTGGCGCGTTCGCGCGCTTGTGCACAGCTGTCCTTCGATGTGTCCGGTTGTGGCGTAGCGTGATAGGAACAGGTCGCTTTCGCCCGGTCTCGTCGCCGTGATCAACAACCGGTCTCACGGCGTCGGGAATCTCGCACGCATCTCGCAACGCAGCTTGTAACGCATCTCGCAGGAAATCTCGCCCGAGGAGCCTCGTCGGTACCCATGACGCGTTCCGTCGTCGCCATCGACATCCCGAACCTGCTCCCGAAGTGGCACTTCTTCCAGCCCGCGGGCCGGATGATCTGGGCGACGCTGCTGTTCGTGATCGCCATCGGCGGGATCATGTTCATGATCAGCAAGCCGAAGCCGGCCGAACCGCCCACGTGGGCGCAGTGCATGCTCGGCGCGGTCGCCACATTCGCGCTGATGCTGTTGGGCTACGGCACGATCCCGCACGAGTGGCTCAACTTCTCGAACTCGTACCTGAAGTGGAACGCGGCGAAGTTCATCGTGCACGGCGGCCAGAAGATCGGCCCCATCCACTGGCTCAACTTCTCGATCAACAAGCAAGTGCTCAGCGACCTCGGTGCCGTGGTCATCTACGTCGTCATGCTGACGCTCAACGTCATCATCATCAGCAAGTGGCAGAAGCGACCCACCGCTACCGAAGCGCCCGCTGCCGGCGACGCCGAGGAGCGAGTCGTCGGCCAGTCGGCCTACGGTCGTCCCGTCACGGTCAAGGGCTGAGGGGGCACACAGTGGCGCGTACGGATGCGAACCCGCCGATGCCCGAGTTCTCCGACTCGTACACCGTGCAAGAAGTCGATCCGACCTGGCTCACGCAAGCGGTCAAGCCGAAGCAGTTCCTGCACATCGATCAGGCGGAGTGCATCCTTTGCGAAGGCTGCGTCGACATCTGCCCGTGGAAGTGCATCCACATGTTGTCGGTCGATGCGATCGACGAAGCGGTCGGCACCGAGAAGCCCGGCGACGATCCGCGTGACCACGTGTTCTTCGTCGTCGACGAAGACGTGTGCACGCGTTGTGCGCTGTGCGTCGATCGCTGCCCGACCGGAGTCATCATCCTCGGCAAGGTCACAGCAGACTGGGCCGAGGGCGACCCGAACGTCCGCACCAACCGTCACGGCTACGCCTACGGCGTGCGGTTCTAGCGAGCACGGAAGGTTCCTTCGTTGGCGAACGGCAACGGCAGCTCGAACGGCAACGGCAGCCATGGTGGCGGCCTGAAGCTCAAAGACAAGGGCAGCGAGGTCTGGGGCAACGTCCAGGGCTCGCAGGCTTGGAACGCGATCTTCCGACCCGGGTCGGTGTTCCGCAAGGGCTACAGCGACAGCCCGCGCAACCGTTCCTACGTGATCATGAACAACGTGCTGTACCACCTTCACCCGGTGAAGGTGAAGCGGCACGCGGTGAAGGTCAGCTACACGCTGTGTCTCGGCGGGCTGAGCTTCTTCTTGTTCATCTTGCTCACCGTCACCGGCATCTTCTTGATGTTCTTCTACCGACCGACCGCCACCGAAGCGTGGTCCACGGTGCAGAACCTCGAAACGGCGGTGGCGTTCGGTTCCCTTGTGCGCAACATGCATCGATGGGCCGCGCACCTCATGGTGCTGTCGGTGTTCTTGCACATGAGCCGCGTCTTCTACCACGGTGCCTACAAGTCGCCGCGTGAGTTCAACTGGGTGATCGGCGTGATCCTGCTCACGCTCACGCTGCTGCTCTCGTTCACCGGCTACCTGCTGCCGTGGGACCAGCTGGCGCTCTGGGCCGTCACCGTCGGCACGAACATGATGGGCTACACGCCCGTGTTCGGTGGCCAGATCCGGTACGCGCTGCTCGGATCGAAGGAGATCAGCGGCGACACCCTGCTGCGGTGGTACACCCTGCACGTCCTGCTGCTGCCCTTCGTGATCGTCATCTTCATGGCAGTCCACTTCTGGCGAGTCCGCAAGGACGGCGGCCTCTCCGGGCCGTTGTAAGGGGAGGACGACTTCGATGCCCGAGATCCCCGAC
>JADGOO010000079.1 GCA_017882905.1 Acidimicrobiia bacterium
ACTGGCCCGACGGGCCGGGCGGCGCGGTGCAGGTGCACGCGCCGGGCCACAATGGCGCCATCGTGCTCGACACCGACAGCGTCTTCCACGGTGTCGACTGTGTCGGCGGGCCCGACGCCGAGGTCGCTCGGATCCGCCCCGGCTGCGCACTCGACTTTGACCGCGCCTCGCGCACATGGGCGTTGCACGACGCCGACAACGCCGAGATCGCCCGCTACGAGTGGGCCGACATCCGCTTCTCGGTGTCGTGGAAGGCATACTGCTTCGCCGACGAAGCCGCCGTGCAGCGCTGGAAGGTCCACGACGACGACCTGACGCTCGACCAGATCCTGTCGGTGCTCACCGACGACCTCGCAGCCCGCGGCGCCGCGAAGGCACGACCCGACGACGACGGTGACTTCGCGCGCCTGCTCGTCGCCACCTACGTCGAGTTCCCACCCACCGGAAGCTCGCTGACCTGAGCGGCACCCGGCTCGAGCGCGCCGTCCGCGAGCCCAACGAGCTCTGACCCAGCGACGTCGAGCCCAGCAAGCTCCGCGATCAGGTCGTGCACGGCGGCGTCGATGCGCGCGATCGCCGTGGCGGGGTCGAGGTCGGCCGTGTCGGGAACGCTCCAGAACTCGAACCGGTCGGCGAACGCGCCGAGCCACTGCGCCACGAGCGGGCGGTGCTCGGCCTCGTCGAGGGCGATCACTCGCGTGGCCGCCTCGAGATCGGTCGGCGTGGCCAGAGCCGGAGCGCGCAGCAACGCCGGCGTGAGCCCGATGCCGCGCGCCGTGAGGGCCTCGATCGTCACCGGAGACATCCGACCGCGAGCACCCGTGTCCCACGCACGCAATCCCCGCGAGGTGGCCCGCCAGTCGAGCATGCGCTCCACGGCCCGCGCGTTGAACAAGACCTCCGCGAAGCGACTCCGGTAGAAGTTGCCGGTGCACACGAACAGCACCGTGGCGAAGGGGCCGAGCTCATCGAGGTCGTCGGCCGCCTCGTCGTCGGAGCCGATGCCCGTGATCCGAACCCGGCCGTCGGGCTGCTCGACGACGCGCCCGGCCGCCTCCCAGGTGCGCACACCGCGCGCCCGCTCCGCGATCGTCACGCCGTAGCGCAGCCGATCACCGTCGCGCGTGCCGGTGAGATGGCCATGCAGGAACGCATGGACCGAACGATCGGCCCACAGGTCGGCCCACACCAGACCGTCGTGTTCGTGCATGTCGGCGACGAGGCCCTGGATGCGGAACCGCCGGCCTTCGAGCGACGGCGCGTTCAACTCGGCGCCGCCCGGCGTGCGCTCACGACTTCGGCGTGGCCCGCATCGCCAGGCCGAGCTCGCGCAGCTGCGTGGGATCGATCGGCGTGGGCGCGTTCGTGAGCGGATCGGTTCCCGACTGCGTCTTCGGGAAGGCGATCACCTCGCGAATGTTGTCCTCGCCGGCGAGGATCGCGACGAGGCGATCGATGCCGAACGCGAAGCCGGCATGGGGCGGCGGCCCGAAACGGAACGCGTCGAGCAGGAACCCGAACTTGCGTTGCTGATCGTCTTCGTCGATGCCGAGCAGGGCGAAGATGCGCTGCTGGACCTCGCGCCGGTGGATCCGCACGCTGCCCGATCCGAGCTCCCAGCCGTTGAGCACGAGGTCGTAGGCCTGCGAGCGCACCGCGAGCGGATCGCTGTCGAGGAGGTCGAAGTCGTCGGGGTGCGGCATCGTGAACGGATGGTGTGCCGGGCTCGGGCGGCCACCCTCACCGAGCCCTTCGAACAGAGGGAAGTCCACGACCCACACGAAGTGCAGGCCGCCCTCCGAGACCGGCGGTCGGCCGAGGTCGAGGCGCAGCTGGCCGAGCACGCTCACCGTGGTCGCCCACGAACCCGAGGCGAGCAGCACGAGGTCGCCCACCTTGGCGCCGAGCGTGTCGATGATGCCGAGCCGCTCGGGCTCCGACAAGAACTTCACGACCGGCGATTCGAGCGTGGCGACGCCGTCGACGTCGCGCACCCGCATCCAGACGAGGCCGGCGGCACCGAGCTGCTTGGCCCGCTCGACGAGCCCATCGACGACATTGCGCGACGACTCGCCGTGACCGCTCACGCACAGGCCCTTGACGCACGCCGCGCCCTGGAAGGCGCGGAACTCCGTGGCTGCGAACACCTCGCCGAGGTCGATCAGCTCCATGCCGAACCGCAGGTCGGGCTTGTCGGAACCGAACCGATCCATCGCCTCACGCCACGTGATCTGCGCCACTGCATCCGGTGCGTCGCCCGGCCGCACCGCTTCGGCGGCCGCGAGCACTGCGACCGACGTGGCCGCGAGGACATCCGCCTGATCGGCGAAGCTCATCTCGAGGTCGAGCTGCATGAACTCGAACTGGCGGTCGGCCCGCAGGTCTTCGTCGCGCAAGCAGCGCGCGATCTGGTAGTAGCGGTCGAACCCACCCACCATGAGCAGCTGCTTGAAGAGCTGCGGGCTCTGCGGAAGCGCGTAGAAGCTCCCCGGGTGCAGACGGCTCGGCACCACGAAGTCGCGTGCCCCCTCTGGTGTCGACGCGATGAGCATCGGCGTCTCGATCTCGCAGAATCCCTGGGCATCCATCGCGGCTCGAACTGCCGCGTTCACCGCGGCGCGCACCCGCAGGTTGCGTTGCATCGGCTCACGGCGCAGATCGAGGTAACGGTGGCGCAGGCGCAAGACCTCGTCGATGTCGGCTCGCTCGTCGAGCGGGAACGGCGGCGGTTCCGACTCCGAGAGCACCTCGAGGCTGTCGGCACCAAGCTCGATCTCGCCAGTGGGCATGGAGTCGTTGACCGTGCCCGCCGGCCGCGGGCGCACGACACCCGACACGCGCAACACCCACTCGGAACGCACGCGGCGGACGTCTTCGAGGCCAGCGACGCCCGGATCGACGACCACCTGCAGGAGGCCGGTGGCGTCGCGCAGGTCGAGGAACACGACACCGCCATGGTCGCGACGGTGCGCGACCCAGCCACACACGGTGACACGCGTGCCATCGTCGCCGGACCGCAGCTCTCCGGGTCGGTGGGTACGCATCATCGCGGCATCATCATCCTTCGCATCGATTTCCTTCGCATCGACAGCTTTCGCGTCACGACTCGCGCAGGGTCGCGATGCGCGCCGCGATCGCCTCACGCCGGACCTCGAGCTGCTCGCCGGTGGCGAGGTCCTTCAACACCACATGGCCCGATTCGAGCTCCGTCGGGGCGAGCATCACTCCCCACCGTGCGCCCGCGCGATCGGCGGCACCCCATTGCTTCTTCACCGACCGCCCCGCGGCGGCACGATCGGCCCGCAAGCCGACTTCGCGCAGCTCGTGGAGCAGCACCACGGCATCGACCGTTCCGACCGCGTCGATCACGAACACGTCGACTCGGTCCGCAGGTGCGGGCAACACGCCCTCGGCGTCGCACGCGAGCAGGACACGTTCGATGCCGGAGCCGAACCCGATCGCAGGCGACGGCGGGCCACCCATCTCCTCGGCGAGCCGGTCGTAGCGGCCACCGCCTCCGATCGCGTTCTGGGCGCCGCCGAGGGCGTCGCCCTGGAACTCGAACACCGTGGCGGTGTAGTAGTCGAAGCCGCGCACGAGCCGCGGCGCGATCTCGAACGAGATGCCGAGGGCCCGCAACCCCGTTTGGACCTGCTCGAACTGCGCCGCGCTCGGCTCGCTCAGATGCTCGGCGAGCTGCGGCGCGCGCTCGATCATGTCCTGCCAGTGCGGCAGCTTCGAGTCGAGGATCCGCATCGGGTTCTGCTCGGCGCGGGCGAGCTCGGCGCCGAGCACGTCGGCGTGCGCGCGCCAGTAGTCGAGCAGGACGGCGCGGTAGCGCTCACGAGTGTCGGCGTCGCCCATCGAGTTGACGAGCAATCGCACTTGGCGCAGGCCGAGATCGCGGTAGAAGCCGTGCAGCAGGTCGATGACCTCGACATCGATGTCGGGGTCGTCACTGCCGATCGCCTCGACGCCGACCTGCCAGTGCTGGCGGTAGCGGCCCTCTTGCGGCTGCTCGTAGCGGAAGTTCGGCGCGACGTACCAGACCTTCCACGGGGCGGTCGGGCGGTGCTGTGCGAAGGCCCGCACGGTTCCCGCGGTGCCCTCCGGGCGCAGCGCGAGCCGCCGCCCTCCCTTGTCGAGGAAGTCGTACATCTCCTTGCTGACGACGTCGGTGCTCTCCCCCACCCGCGCGAACACCTCGTAGTGCTCGAAGATCGGAGTGACCACGAGCCCGTAGCCGAACCGCGCGGCACGGTCGGCGAAGCGCGCGACGAGCTCGCCCCACCGCGCCGATTCGGGCGGCAGCACGTCGCGCGTGCCCTTCGGAGCCCGGAACACATCGCGTTCGGCCATGGTCGGGCGAGGCTAATTGGCAGCCTCGGGCCGGCTCGGCTCATTGGCCGGCGCGGCCCACCGTGAGCCGCGAGATCAGCTCGGCAGTCCGCTCGGCGTCTTCACCTCGGCCCAGGTGTTCTGGCCCCATTGGCTGGCGACCGGGTCGAGGAACTTGGGCGGCGCGAGGTAGTGGAGGCGCTGGTCGTACACGTAGTCCTTCGTGTACCCGCTCGTGATGACGCCGCTGCTGTTCGTTCCGACCGGGCCTCGGTAGCGCTGGGCGAGCACGCCTCGCACGTGGAACCCACCGAGCGGTGAGCCGATGGCCCAGTTCTGCACGCGGATCGAGTGGTTCACCGAGAGCGCCGCGGCGTACAGGTACGGGTCGTTGAACGTGGCGTTGCGCGCCGTCTCGCCAGGGAAGTTGGCGTTGAGGTTGCACGACGACGTCTGCCCCGACGTGCACGACACCGGGTGGTAGATCTCGACGAAGTTGTTCGCCACGAGCCCGAGCAGGTCGCTGCCGTTGACACCGTTCGCGTACTGCAGCTGCCAGGTCTCGACGATCGTGTTGTCGGTGGCGACGGTCAGCTGGCCCTTGAGGGTGCCCTCGATGAAGGCGTCGCCGTTACGACATCCGTACGTCGTGATGTCGTTCGCGATGGGCATGCCGAGCGGGTGGGCACGGCCGTTCACGCTGTACGGACAGCCACTCGTGTAGTTCGGGTCGCCGGTCGTCGACGGCACGTTCTGCACGAAGATCACACCGTTCGACGGCAGCGGCCCGGAGGTCCCGTTGAGCGGGCAGTTCGTGTTGTTGGTCTGCTTCGAGAACGGAGACTTGACCGTCATCGTGCCGTTCGAGTTCAAGATGATGCGGGTCGGGCCTGTGTACAGGCAGCCGCCCTTGCCGGCGGCCGTCTCGGCTTTGATCGACGAGTTGCTCGGCGGCATCGTGAGTGGTGCGAGCAGCCTCGGGTCGCCGGCGTTCGCGAACACTGGGTGCGATGTCGGGCAGTTGTCCCGCCAGCGCTGCCCGTTGGCCCCGGTCCACGCCGTCGAGGTGGCGCCGTTGAAGTGCGGCGTGCCGCACACCATGAACGCGTCGTTGGTGTGCATCGGACCGTTGATCGTGTCGGCAGAGATGAACGTGATGTCGCTGCAGTACTGGCCGTTGCTGTCGTCGTCACCGGTGAAGTCGCTGGTGCTCGCTTCGTCGCGCTGGTTGCCGAAACCGCCGTAGTAGTACTTGGCGCAGTACGTCTGCGCCTGCGCCGCGGTGAACGGTGTTCCCGTGTAGAGGGCGGGGTCGACGGTCTCGTAGTCGGTGAAGTACAGGTAGTCGAGGAAGCTCCGGCGGCGCAGCGTCACCGACACGGTGCGGCGCGTGTTGTTCACGCGTCCGGTCGAGGTGAGTCGGATGCGGCCGTCGACGGCCATCGTCGACGTATCGGCGCTGTAGTGGAACTGGCTGCTCGTGTTACCACCCGAGACGTATTCCCAGGACGAGAAGGCGAGATTCCCGTCGGTGGGGAGGTTCGTCGCGCTGTACTGCCAGTAGTTGCCGTTCTCGTTGAGGCGGAACAGGTAGTCGTCGATGCCGGCTTCGGCGGCCGACAGCGACCCGTTCCAGTCCTGGTCGTGGCGCGAGATGCTCTGCGATCCGACGCCGTAGGCGACGATCGCGACGGCGAGCAAGGTGAGCACCGTCGAGCTCACCATCACTGCCGCGAGCGCGAACCCGTCCTCGCCGCGGTGGCGCGGGAAGCGGGCCGGGAACAGATGTCGTGTGAGCCTGCGCATCATCCGGCCACCGCGTTGTAGTCCATGTTCGGGAGACGCACTCGGTTCACGAGTGTGACCGGAGCGAGGGGTGCCACTGTCGAGCGCTTCACGACCAGCGTGATCCGCACTGCGGTCACCGCGAGCAGATCCGCCGCGTTGAGCGGAGTGTTCGTGAGCGCATTGCCGTTGGCGTCGAGGTAGGTGAAGATCGGCGTGGAATTGATCACCACGTAGCGACCGACGAACCGTACGAACGGTGTGCCGGTGTAGGTGTAGTTCGGTGCCACGGACCCGGCGTCGGCGTTCCACACCTGCTCGATGAGCTCACCGCTCGGGTCCACGTAGAGGTGGATCTTCTTCGGCGCCGTGGTCGTCTCGAGGTTGCCGTACAGGATCGCTTCGTTGTTGGCCGCCAGCACGAACGGCGACGTGCCGGCCTGGAGCCGCACCGCGGTGCGCACGTCCTTGCTCGTCTGGGCCATGAGCACGCGCGCTTCGTCGAGGTTCTGGAGCCGCTTGCCGGCGTTCTCCAGCGCGTTCGTCGTCGTGGCGATGCCGGTGTAGAGCACCGCCGACACGATGCTCAGCAACGCGACGGTGATGACGAGCTCGAGCAGCTGCGTGCCCCGCTCCGAACGGCGGCCCTCATGGCCGTGCCGCAACGCGGCATGCCGACGGCGCAGTTCCATGAGGGTTCGCTGCATCATCCGACTCCCGCGACGGTGACGGTCGAGCGAGGCAAGGTGTCGAGCGGGCTGAGCGTGGCAGTCGGCCAGCTCCCCGACACGGCGTGACCCTGCTCTTGGATCTGCCACCGGCCGTAGGGCAGGCTCAGCGAGATGTTGCCGCTGCCGTCGGTGGTGCCGATCGTGTGGGTCTCGCCGGCCGCGCACACGTTGTCAGCTGCATGCACCAGCACCACCGAACGCCCTGACATGGCCACGCCGGTCTGGTTCACGACGTGCACGGTCAGCGGCGTGAGCGCGATGTGCGTACTGGTCGACTGGCCGGGGTCCACCGAGACAGGGTCGGCGCGACTCGCGCCCGGGTAGAAGACTGCACCCGTGGCGTCCTTGCCTTCGGGATCGGCGTCGGCGCACTGCCCGGCCCACAGCTCGTAGCCGTCGTTGGCCGGGAAGAGGTTCGACAGCGTGCGCGGGTTGCCGGAACCGGTGAACGCGGCGGTTCCGCTCGGCACCAGGATCGTGTTCGCGATCGTGATCGGAAGGTTCGTGGGCACCTGGCCGCCGTTGGCCGCGTCGAACGTTGCGTTGATCTGGCTCGCACGGTCGTAGTCGAACTGGGCCGACTTCACCTGGCCCACGGTCACGCCGACGGTCTGCGTCGGCGTCGGGGAACCTTGCCGGTCTACGTAGCCGGGCGTGTTGAGCGTCACCGTGTACGTGCCTGCCGGCAAGAAGGCGAAGAACGCGCATCCGTCGCTGTTGGTGGTCAGCGTCTTGTTCGTGGGGCCGGCGATGGCCACGCTCACGCCGTACTCCGGATTGGCGTCGGAGTCGATCACGTTCACGGCGATGTGGCCCGTGTTCGGGTCGTAGGCGCCGACCGGTGGCGTGATCACGGTGTCGGCGACGGCGGGTGGGATGCCTTGGCGGTCGGGCCAGTCGACCCACACGTGCACACGGAGCACCTGCGGCGTTTCGTTCGTCGCGTCGCACGGCCCGTTCGTCGCTTCCTTGGCTACCCACGTGAGCTCGCGGTGCACGGTGAAGGGCACGCTGCCTACGGTCTGGGTCGTCGTGGCCGCCGCGAGCGAGGAGAACTGCGCCTCTCGGACCGTGTCCATCTCTTGACTGGCGAGGTTGGCGGCGACGCTGCGGTTGCGGTTGTTGCGCACGAGCGTGAGGCCGCTGCCCATGGTGGCGGCGACGCCGAGCATCAGCAGCGAGAGCACTGTCATGGCGATGACCAGCTCGAGCAGCGTCATGCCCGCGTCGTCGCGATGCGCCCTGCGGCTCGGGTGCCGGCGCGCGCGCCCGCCGCCCGCGGTACGGGCGGCTCTGCGTAGGCTGTTCGCGCTACTCCGAGCAGTCATCGGTTCGAGATATCGACCGCCGAACCGGCGGAGTTGAACGCGAATGTGACAAATAGCCCGGCGCCGCCGCCATCGAGCCACCGCGCTCAGGCTCGGTCAGGTCGTCTCGACCCAGCTCTCCGACTGCAAGGTCACCGGCCCGAACCCGATGATCTGGTCGACCCTCGAGTCGTAGGTCAGGTTCATGTTGTTCTTCAAGGCGACGTTCTTGGCGTACACCGCACCCACGAAGTCGGCGTTGTTCTTGAACGACACCGGACCGTTCGGCGCGTAGAGCAACGTCGCGGTGCGATCGTTGACCTGGAAGTTGTTCTTGATGCCGATCGCACAATCCCCCGGGTTCCCGCCGTTGTTGGTGCATGTCGCGCCGACGTCCGGCTGGTAGTAGGAGACGAGCACCAGCAGCTTGTCGGAATCGTTCGCGACACCGATGCCACCACCCGAAGCATCGATCGGCGCCGCCGCGGCGATGATGGTCGTGTCGCCGGCGAGCGACAGCCCGTTCACGTCGACGGCATGCGTCGCGTCGCCACCGTTCACATAGAAGGTTCCCGAGATGCTGGCTCCGTGCGTGCTCACCCAGCTCGTGAAGTCGGCTGGTGAAGCGAACACGATCGGCGCCGGGTTGTAGTTCGCCGCGTTGTACGTGAACGTCGGGATCGCCTCGGCGGGCGGCGCGTTCGTGCACACGTGCGTGCGCAGCGAACCGGTCGACCCCCCACCGATCTTGGTGCCCCAGGTTGTGGTCGTGCCGCTGATCGAGCCGCCGACGTCGATGACGTACCGGCTCCCGCTCGGGTCATCGGAGCAGTCGGGCGCCGTCGACGACGCGGTGGCCTTGCCGCCGATGTGGGCCCCGTTGCCGAGCAGCATGCTGTCACCGCTCGACGCGTCGTACCCACCGGTGACGGCGTCTTCGGTGATCGTCGAGTTGTTGCTCATCGAGAGCCAACCCGTCGCGGCGACGGCGCTCCCCTCGATCGTGTCGTTCTGGTAGACGCTCACGCTGCCGTTGGCCCACACGTCGCCGACCACGTAGTTGTTGTTCTTCGTGCTCACGTCTGTCAGCGAGAACACCGCGTCGCGGAACGACCGGGGCGGACCGATGATCTCTCGGATCTTGCGGGTCGCCGTCAGACCCTTGACCGTCCCTCCGCTCGTGCCGGTGCTGTCGATCTGGTAGCGGTTGCGTCCGAGGTACGTCACGACGGTCGTGTACACGCCGGCGTCGGTGGCGCCCGAGAGCGCAGGCGGCACACCACCACCCGTCGACTGGAGGTACGCGACGGCGCGCTGGATCCCGCCGTCGGCAGACTGGAGCGCCGTATCCCAGTTGCGCCCGCGTCGGGCGGTCTGTTGCGCGTGCTGACCCGTGTTGATGACGACCAGGGCCAGCGCCGCGCTGATCATGATCACCATCACCGCGGTCATCATGGCGAAGCCGTCTTCGGTGTGTCGACGCGTGCGCATCTCATCCTCCCCCGAGGTTGCGAGGCCGAGCCTCGGACGTGAGCCAGACCGTGGCGGCCGGCGACGCAGGAGGGATCACCTGCAGCAGGATCTTCACGACGTCGGCCGAAGTGACATCGGGTTCGTAGGTGAAGATCGACGCCGACGCCAGGTTCGTCTGGAGCTTCTCGCTCGCGCGGCCGGCAACGGAGCGCAGGAGGTTCGTGCCGCTGATGTCGTAGTCGACGTGGAGGAGCACCGAGTCGACGTAGGTGGTCATGCCGAGGTGCCGTTCGGTCGACGCGGGGTCGATCACGGTCGCCTGGCGGATATCGAGCGTCAGGCGCGCCATCGAGGCGCGGGTCTGGTCGAGGATCGCGGCGCGATCCGAGGCGAAGTGCTCGGCGCGCTGCGCGCTCGACATCTGCGCGAGCAGGGCACCGACGACGACCAGCAGCAGGCTGACGACGATCGTCAGCTCGAGCAGGCTGAAGCCGGTGTCGTCTCGCCGATGCTTCGGCGGCCCGGAACGGGAAGCTCTCCACGCGGCCATCACGAGCACTGGCTC
>JADGOO010000080.1 GCA_017882905.1 Acidimicrobiia bacterium
CACGAGCTCGGGAAGCTGGCGGTACAGGAACGTGAGGAGCAGTGTGCGGATGTGCGCGCCGTCGACGTCGGCGTCGGTCATGATCACAATCTTGTGATAGCGGCACTTCTCGGCGTCGAACTCCTCGCCGATACCGGTGCCGACTGCGGTGATGAGCGCCTGGATCTCTTCGTTGCGCAGCATGCGGTCGAGCCGGGCGCGCTCGACGTTGAGGATCTTGCCGCGCACAGGCAGAATCGCCTGGAACTGCGGGTTGCGGGCGCGCTTCGCGGAACCACCGGCGCTGTCGCCCTCGACGATGAACACCTCGGCCTCTTCAGGGTTGCGCGACGCGCAGTCGGCCAGCTTGCCAGGCATACCGCCCGACTCGAGCAACGACTTGCGGCGCGTGAGATCGCGCGCCTGTCGCGCGGCCATGCGCGCGCGGTTCGCCTGCATCGCCTTGGCGACCATCAGGCGCGCCTCGGTGGGGTGCTCCTCGAACCACTCGGCGAGCTTGTCGTTGGTGACCTTCTGCACGAGCGAGCGCATCTCGGTGTTGCCGAGCTTCGCTTTGGTCTGACCTTCGAACTGCGGGGTGCGTAGCTTCACCGAAACGATCGCAGTGAGGCCCTCGCGGATGTCTTCGCCGGCGAGGTTCTCGTCTTTCTCCTTGAGCAGGCTCTTGGCCCGGGCGTACTTGTTGACGACCGCCGTGAGGGAGCTGCGGAAGCCTTCCTCGTGCATGCCGCCCTCGGTGGTGGCGATGTTGTTCGCGAACGAGTGGATGCCTTCGTAGTAACCGGTGTTCCACTGGAGCGCGACTTCGACCTCGCTCGTGTCGGTACCGTCGGCGAACGACACGACATCGGTGAACAACGGCTCCTTGGCCGCGTTCAGGTGCCGGACGAAGTCGATGATGCCGCCTTCGAAGCAGTACGTCTGATCGACGGGCGGGTCGGGACGCTCGTCGCGGAAGTCGATCTGCAGGCTGCGGTTCAGGAATGCCATCTCGCGCAGGCGCTCGAGCAGCGTCTGGGCACGGAACTCGGTCTCTTCGAAGATGGTCGGGTCGGGCCAGAACGTGACGATCGTGCCGTGCAGGTCGGAGTCGGCGACGCGCTGCAGCGGTCCGGCGGGCTCGCCGCCGTTCTCGAACGTCATGGCGTACTTGCCGCCGTCGCGGTGAATCTCGAGCTCGAGGCGGGTGGACAGAGCGTTGACGACCGACACGCCCACGCCGTGCAAGCCGCCGGAGATCTTGTAGCCCTCGCCGCCGAACTTGCCGCCGGCGTGCAACACCGTGAGCACGACCTCGGCGGCCGACTTGCCCGGATAATCGGCCTGCTCGTCGACCGGGATGCCGCGCCCGTTGTCCTCGACGCGACAGCCGCCGTCGGCCAGCAACGTGACCACGATACGGGTGCACCAGCCCGCGAGCGCCTCGTCGACCGAGTTGTCGACGACCTCGTACACGAGGTGGTGCAAGCCGGACGGACCAGTCGAGCCGATGTACATACCGGGCCGTTCGCGGACCGGTTCGAGACCCTTGAGGACCGTGATGTCCTGCGCCGTGTAGGCCAAGCCTGCTACTCCCACTGCCTCGAGGTGACAAGGCCGCCGAAGTGGTCGCGGCGAGCATCGCCTGCAACCGCGAAAGCCCAGGTCAGAGCGCCTTCGACGGTGCTCTCAGTGTACCACTGGCGGCGGTCGCCACTGGTCGTGGAAGCCCACTCCGGGACCGAGCGCGCACGGTGTCGACGGCGGGCTCGATCAAGCCGTCGCCGGCGACGTGGACGACGCTCTCAGCGCCGCCGCACCCGCACCTGCACCGAGTGCACCACACCGGGCCCGCAGCGGGCCTCGAGTGCCGTGCGCAGTGTCCCAGCCCGGTGCCGCAGCGCCGTGGCCACCGCCGGCTCGTCGACCACCACGGTGAGCACACCGTCGGCGAGCGAGCCGGGTTGGGCCACCGCCGCAAGATCGGCACCGACGAGCTCGACCCAGCTGTGCACGATGGTGGCGATGGTGCCGCTCGGCGCGCCTTCGAGATCGTTGGCCACCCGGTCGAGCACGGAGCGCAGCGATGCTGGGTCGCGGCGGCCACGACCGAGGCTCGGGCCGCTCACGCGACACCCACCTTGGCATCCTGCACCAAGAGCTCACAGGCCGGTTGCACGCCTGACGGTACTGCTGTGGCGGTCGTGAGCAACGTCTGTCCTGATGGGAGCAGCCCGACGAGCACGGCAGAACGCCGCGCGTCGAGCTCGCTGAACACGTCGTCGAGCAAGAGCACCGGCGCGCTGTCGGTGAGCTCGGTGACGACGCTGTGGCCGGCGAGCCGCAGCGCCAGCGCGAGTGAGCGCTGCTCACCCTGCGAGGCCTGCGTGCGCGCTTCGAGTCCGCTCAGCCGCATCCGCAGCTCATCGCGGTGCGGCCCGACCAACGTCATCTGGCGTTCGAGCTCTCGACGGCGCAACGTCTCGAGGCCTTCGCGCAACCGGTCTTCCACCGAATCCAGATCGTCGAGAACGAGCTCACCCCCACCCCACTCGGCCACGTAGGCGAATGCGATGTCGTCGCCTTCGCCCAGGGCCCGCATGGCGTCGCGCGCCGGTTCGACGAGACGGGTCAGCAGCTGGAGGCGGCCGCGCACGACCTCGCCCCCCGCGCTGACGAGCTGCTCGTCGAACACCGCGAGCGTCGTCGTATCAAGGCCTTCGCGCGCGGCGGACTTCAACAAGGCGTTGCGTTGGCGCAACACACGATCGAAGTCGGAGGTAGCGGCGACGTAACGCGGCGCGAGCATCTCGAGCAGCTCGTCGAGGTACTCGCGCCGCAGCGCCGGACCGGCCTTCACGAGCTCGAGATCGTCGGGCGTGAACACCGTGACGCGCAGCACGCCGAAGAGGTCGCGGTGACGCGTGATGGCGTTGCCGTTCAGCTGCAGGCGGTTGCGACCCGTGGCATGGATCTCGGCTGCGAAGGATTGCGTGCGCGTGCCTTCACGTATCTCGCAGCGCACGACCGCGGCGTCGGCGCCTGCTCGTACGAGCGCGGCGTCGGGCACGCCTCGGATCGAGCGGGCACGCGCCGGCCATGCAAGCCCTTCGAGCAAGCTCGTCTTGCCCTGACCGTTGGGTCCGCGCAAGACCGTGAGGCCCTCGCCGAGCTCGACCTCCACGTTCGTGAAGCAGCGGAAGTCGGTCAGGGCGAGCCGGGCTACACGCGCGGCCTGCGCCGTCATGGCTACGCGAACGGTCGCGTCATGCAGTGCGCACCGGCATCAGCAGGTAGAGGAAGTCGCCACCATCGGCCGGCCGTAGCGTGGCCGGCTTCAGGTGATCGACCGTCTCGAGCGCGATCTCCGATGCGTCGACGGCATCGATGCCATCGAGCAGGAACTGCGGGTTGAACGCGATCGTCAGGTCGGCACCTTCATACTTCGCGTCGAGGTGCCCAGTGGACGTGCCCACGTCGGCCGCGCTCACCGACAGCTCGAGGCCGCCACCGGTGCTCATCTGCAAGCGAACATTGGCGTTGTCGCGACCCTGGCCGACCACCGTGACGCGCTCGACAGCTTCCCGGAACGCCTCTTTCGGGACCACCAGACGGTTCGGGTATCCCTGCGGGATCAACTGCTCGTAGTTCGGGAAGTCGGCTTCGATCAGGCGGACCGTGACCTCGGCCTTGTCGGTGCGGAACACGGCCTCGCGCTCACCGAGCACCACCGTGATCTCTCCGTCGCCGGCAAGCCGTTGCACCTCGTTGAGGCCCTTGGCCGCGACAAGGACCTTCTGGCCGTCCTCGAGCATCGAGACGCCGTCGAGATCACGCAACGCGAGCCGGTATGAGTCGGTTGCCACGAGACGGATCCCAGTTCCGCCCGGACGTGCCGCGACGAGCACACCGGTGAGCGGCGGGCGCATCTCGTCCTTCGACGCGGCCTTGACCACCTGGCGCAGCGCACCGGCGAGCAGGTGCGCATCGACCTTGGCGCCCGCGCCGTCGGTGGCGAGGATCCTCGGGTACTCCTCTACGGCCTTGAGCCGCAGCGTGGTGGCGAACACGCCGCTCGAGACCTTGGCTTCGTCACCCTCGACCTCCACGGTGACGGGACCGGCCTCGAGCTTGCGCACCACATCACCGAGGATCTTGGGCAGCACGGCAACGCCGGTCTGTTCGACCGCAGCCGGAACGGTGACCCGGTTGGTGATCTCGAGATCGGAGCCGACGAGCTCGATGGCATCAGCGATCGCGGTGATGCGCAGATCGAACAGAACGGGCAGGGCACCGTTGCGACTCGCCACAGCTCGCTGAGCGGTGGCCAGAGCCTCGGCCAAGGTGTCACGTTCGCAGCGGAACTTCACCACTGCCTCCAAACGGTCGCGATCACGAACGATGTCATGTCATCCTGCTGGGTAGTAGTTGTAGTGCCTGTGGATTGGGGATGAGCCGGCATCGCCGCCGGTCGCGAGGCATTTCTGCGTCCACACGAAGCAAGGCTGTTGTCCACAGGCCGAGCCGATGATCCCGGGTCGCCCACATTCGTGCTCGCGCCATCCACAGGCGCGCGGCCCCGATGTCCACAACAGTCCACAGCGTTATCCACGGGCGCCGTGCTTGACGCGGTTGATCAGATCATTGACCTGGTTGAACACGAGGGGCTTCTCTGCCATCTGAGCCCGCACCTTCTCACAGGCGTTGATGATCGTGCTGTGGTCGCGGCCGCCGAAGACCTCGGCGATGCGCGGGTAGCTGTAATCGGTGAGCTCCCGGAACACGTACATCGAGATGTGGCGAGCGCCGACGAGCGGCCGACGCCGGCTCGGGCCGGTGAGGTCCTCGACCGACCAGCCGAACATCTCGGCGGTCTCACCGAGGATCAATGTGGGCGTGATCTGGCGGGGCTGGCTGGCGGGCAACAGGTCGGCCAGGACGACCTTGGCGCGCTCCGCGTCGAGGGCCACCCGATGCAGCGACGAGTAGGCGGCGATGCGCGTGAGACTGCCTTCGAGCATGCGCACATTGTCTGTGACGTGGGTGGCGATGAAGCTGAGCACGTCGTCGGGAACGCCCTCGATGCCTTCGGCGGCGGCCTTCTTGCGCAAGATCGCGAGGCGCGTCTCGAAGTCGGGGGGCTGGACATCGGTGATGAGCCCCCATGAGAACCGGCTCCGGAGCCGGTCTTCGAGCGTGGCGATCGACTTGGGCGGCCGGTCGGAGCTGATCACGATCTGGCTGCCGCGGGCGTGCAGCTCGTTGAAGGTGTGGAAGAACTCCTCTTGGAGCTTCTCGGTGCGCTCGAGGAACTGGATGTCGTCCATGAGCAGCACGTCCACCTCGCGGTAGCGCCGCTTGAACGCCGACATCGCGTTGGTGCGCATGGCGTCGACGAACTCGTTCATCATCGTCTCGGTCGAGACGTAGCGGATGCGCTTGGTGCTGTAGAGCGTGCGCACGTGGTGGCCGATGGCGTGGAGCAGGTGCGTCTTGCCCAACCCGGCCGGCCCGTAGATGAACAGCGGGTTGTACGACTTCGCGGGGTGCTCGGCGACGGCCAGCGCGGCCGCGTGGGCGAAGCCGTTGGAGTTGCCGATCACGAACTCCTCGAACGTGTAGCGGGAGTTGAGCGATCCGGGCGACCAGGCGGGCGCGTTCCGGTCGGCGACCGGACCGTCGGACGCCGGAGCGCCGATCCCGGTCGGCGGGCCCGACGGCGTCGATGGCCCCGGGCTCTCGAGCGCAACGAGGTCGATGACCGAGTCGTCGCTGGTGTCGCGGGCCTCGGCCTGGACGACCAGCGCGAAGCGCAGCTCCAGGCCCGTGAGGGCGAGGGTGGCGTCGTCGAGGATCCCGGCATAGCTGCCGCGGATGCGATCGGCGGCCATGGGGTTGGGCACGGCGAGGGTGAGGCACTCGCCGTCGTAGTCGAGGGCGCGCACCCCGCGGAACCACACGTCCCAGGTGCTCTCGTTGAGCTGTTGGCGCACAGCGGCGCCAACTCGTGACCAAAGTTCTTCGGCGGCCGCTCTCGTGGTGATGGTCATCCCCGCTTGTCCACAGATCCGTCCACAGGTGTGGAGAAGGTCAGTGTTGTCCCAGCGCGGGGAAGACCGCCGGAGGCGCGGCGCCGGCCGGGGAGGGGCAACGTAGCACCGGGTCTGGAAGTCGACAAGCGGCCCCGGTGGGGGCGCCGGCCCGCACGTGACTTCGGCGCCGGCCGGGCGTACCGCTACACTCCCCCACTTCGATCACGTGTGCCGCGCCGGCGTTCGAGTCCGCGCGGCGGCGCGTCGCGGCGCCGTACGTGCGCCCGACGGCAGTAGGAGGCGAGTCCGGGTGAAGCGCACCTTCCAGCCCAACAACCGCAAGCGCAAGCGCAAGCACGGCTTCCGTCTGCGCATGCGCACTCGCGCCGGGCGCGCGGTCGTCAAGAGCCGGCGCGACAAGGGCCGCAACCGGCTCTCGGCGTGATCTGGCGGGTCCGCGGTCGGGCCGAGTTCGCGGCACTGTCGCGAACCCGCCGCCAGGCGCGGGGACCGCTCAGCGTCCGCGTCATCTGCGACGCGAACGACACGCCGCCGCGCGTGGCCTACGCGATCGGCCGCAACGTCGGACCGGCCGTGGTGCGCAACCGGGTTCGCCGCCGCCTGCGCGCGGCTGCGGCCCAGAGCACCGATCTGCTGCGCAACGGCTGCGCCTACCTCGTCGGAGTCGGCCCGGGTGCCGATTCGCTCACGTTCGACGAGCTCGCCACCACGTTGCGCGCGTGCCTGACCGCGTCGAGCGCGCAACCGGCAGTCGCCTCGTGAGCCGTACTGCTCGCCTGCTGCATCGCACCGTGCGTGCCTACCAGCACCTGCGCGCCGGCAGCCTGTCATCTTGTCGTCATATACCCAGCTGCTCGAGCTACGCCCTCGAGGCGATCGAGCAGCACGGGGCTGGTCGCGGCACGCGCCTCGCGCTGGGCCGCATCGCCCGTTGTCGTCCGGGCGGCACGTGGGGCTACGACCCTGTACCCGTGCGCGCCGCCGGGGCATCCCTGGCCGAACCTGTCGGAGGCTC
>JADGOO010000081.1 GCA_017882905.1 Acidimicrobiia bacterium
ATCACATCGAGCGCCGCGTCGGCCGCGCCAGTGCCGCGCGCCACTGGCAACATGGCGACGATCCGGTATCCGAGATCGGGATTGTCGGCGATGATGCGCGAGAGCGCATCGAAGTCGTCGCCGTCGCCGACGAGCACCGTACGGCGCGCACCGCAACCACGAGCCCGCCGCCACGAGAAGTAACGCCGCGTGATCCGCCGCTCGATCATCACCACGATCACGGCCATGCCGGCGAGGAGCGCGTCTTCGCGCGGTTCGCGAGTGGGTTCGCTGAGCGCGACCACGTAGCCGACGATGAGCGCGGCGATGGCGGCGCCATAGACGATGCGGCGCAGCTCCTCGAGCGCGAACGCGACCGTGCGCGCGCTGTACAAGCGCAGCTGTGCGAAGACGGCCACGAAGATCAGCGGGGTGACGAGCCAGAGCAGTCCCTGGTCGGTGCTGTCGACCCGGTTGGCGAACGGCACGAAGCGCACGAGGTACGCGGCGGCCGCGACGGCGACGACATCCGCCCCGACCTGCAGGCCGCGGCCGCGCCAGGTGGTCGCGCGCGACCGGACGGACGGTTCGATCGCCGTGGGCAGCCCACGGAGCGCGACCGGGCCGGCCGGGGGCAGATCGACCTGGATGTCGACGCCCGCGCCTCGCTTCATGTCGCTGCCCTGCAGCGCCGTGCCGCCCATTTTTTTACCGTTCTCGCACTACAAAAGCGGTACTCGACCGCTTCAGGCCCATTTCGTCAAGCGTGGACGAATAAGGGAGTTTAGTCAAGGTCCGACCGGATCATCTCAGTACGCGCCTGTATGGGCATTGCGACCCATCGTGCTGCGCCCGAGGTACGCGGTCGCGCTTCTCAGCATCGGGGCGGGGCGATCGACGCTCCGATTGGAAGCGAGTGGGGGCCGAAGGGCATCGTGGGGGGACGCGTCGGACCGATGCTCGAAGCCGGGAAGGTGCTGCGTGGTGTCGCTGAGGGTCGCCGGCCTCGATCGGGGCGCCGAACGCGGTGCGCGCGGCGAGCGCGACTCCTGAGATGACCACGCTGCGGATCGCGACGCGCGGGAGCCGTCTGGCGCGCTGGCAGGCCGAGCGAGTGGCTGTGCTGCTCGCCGCCGAGGGCCACTCGACCGAGCTGGTCGTGGTCTCCACCACCGGCGACGAACGCACCGACGTACCCATCCACGCCATGGGCGGCACGGGCGTGTTCGTGCACGAGGTCCAGCACGCCGTGCTCTTTGGCCGGGCCGACCTCGCCGTCCACTCAGCCAAGGACCTGCCGGCCGCGACGCCCGCCGGGCTCGTGCTCGCATCAGTGCCGGAGCGGGCCGACGTGCGCGATGCCCTCGTCGGGGCCCGGCTCAGCGAGCTCCACGCGGGCTCGGTGGCCGCCACGGGTTCGGTGCGCCGCCGCGTGCAGCTCGCGGCCCTCGTGCCCGGCATCGAGTTCGCCGAGCTGCGGGGCAACATCGAGACCCGGCTGAAGAAGGTGCCCGAATCGGGTGCGATCGTGGTCGCCTACGCCGCGCTCGTGCGGTTGGGGCTCACGGCGCACGCCGGCGACGTGCTCGATCCCACGCTGATGCTGCCCCAGGTGGCGCAGGGCGCGCTCGCCGTGGAATGCCGCGCCGACGACACCATCGCGCACGCTGCACTCCGCGCGATCGACGACCCCGACGCGCATGCCTGCGTCGCAGCCGAGCGGGCCTTCCTCGCCGGCATCGGCGGCGGATGCGATCAGCCGCTCGGCGCGCTCGCGGTGCGCGGCGCCGACGGTGCCCTCACCCTCGACGCGCTGCTCGCCGACTCGGGCGGGACCATCCACCGCACCACCGTGCGCGGCGCCGATGCCGGCACCGCGCCCGAATCGCTCGGCGAACAAGCCGCTCGCGAGCTGGCGCCCGGGCCCGACGGCACCGCTCCCGGCGCAGCACAAGGCCGAGGAGGGCCGACGTGACCGTGTACCTCGTTGGGGCAGGACCCGGCGACCCCGGCCTGTTCACCCGGCGCGGCGCCGAGCTGCTCGAGACCGCCGACGTGGTCGTGCACGACCGGCTCGGCACCGCCGCGCTGCTCGGTCTGGCCCGCCCCGACGCCCGCCTCATCGACGTGGGCAAGGCTCCGGGGCGCGCCGCCATGACCCAGCCCGAGATCAACGATCTGCTCGTGCTGGAAGGCCGGGCCCACGATCGAGTGGTGCGCCTGAAGGGCGGCGACCCGTTCGTGTTCGGTCGCGGCGGCGAAGAAGCCGAAGCCCTCATGGCGGCCGGCGTGCCGTTCGAGGTCGTGCCGGGCGTGACGAGCGCCATCTCCGCACCGGCCTATGCGGGCATCCCCGTGACGCACCGCGGCCTCTCCACGCACGTGACGATCGTGACCGGGCACGAAGATCCGACGAAGGCCACGACCGACACCGATTGGGCCGCGCTCGCCCGAGCGGGCGGAACGCTCGTGATCCTCATGGGAGCCGGGCACCTCGAGCAGATCACGGCGGCCCTCATCGACGGCGGCCGCAGCCCCCAGACTCCCGTCGCCGCAGTGCGGTGGGGAACCACCCCGAACCAGCACACCGTGCGCACCACGCTCGCGCGCGCCGCCTCAGCCGGCATCGAAGCACCGAGCGCGATCGTGGTCGGCGCCGTCGCCGCGCTCGAGCTGAGCTGGTTCGAGCAACGCCCGCTGTTCGGGCGGCGCGTCGTGGTCACGCGGGCGCGCGAACAGGCGAGCGCACTGCGCGAGCGGCTCGAGGCGCTCGGCGCGCAGGTGATCGAGCTGCCGTCGATCGCGCTCGAACCCGTCGAGTTCACACTGCCCGACCTCGGCGCCTACGACTGGCTCGTCGTCACGTCGGCCAACGGCGTGGAGCACCTCTTCGCGCGTGGCCTCGCACCACGTGGGCTCGATGCCCGGGCGCTCGGCGGCGTTCGCGTCGCGGCGATCGGACCGGGCACGGCCCGTGCGCTCGCGCACCATGGCATCACCGCCGACCTCATCCCCGAGCGCTTCGTGGCCGAGTCATTGCTCGAGGCATTCCCGGAACCATCGCACCCAGGGGCACGCGTGTTGCTCGCCCGGGCCGAGGTGGCGCGCGACGTGCTGCCCGACGGCCTCACCGCGCGCGGCTACCTCGTGGACGTGCTCAGCGTGTACCGCACCGTGCGGGCCGATCCGGCGCCCGACGACGTGGCGCGCGTGCGGGCGGGCGACGTCGACGCGATCACCTTCACGTCGTCGTCGACGGTCTCGAACTTCTGCTCGGTGGTCGGCGACTTCACCGGACCGCAACCACTCGTCGTGTCGATCGGTCCGGTCACCTCCGACACGGCACGAAGCCACGGCCTCAGGATCGACGCCGAGGCAGCCACCCACGACATCGATGGCGTCGTGACCGCGTTGCTCGCGGCCCTACCATCGCGGCCATGAGCTTCCCGCAGCAGCGCCCGCGGCGTCTCCGCCGCACGGCTGCACTGCGCCGCCTCGTCGCCGAACACCGACTCGCCGTCGACGACCTGATCGCTCCGCTCTTCGTGAAGGAGGGCATCGATCACCCCGAGCCGGTCGTGTCGATGCCTGGGGTGATGCAGCACACGCACGAGTCGCTGCGCAAGGAAGTGCGCGCGCTTGCCGATCTCGGCATACCGGCCGTGGTGCTGTTCGGCATTCCCGCGCACAAGGACGCGCACGGCAGCAGCGCCGACGCGCCCGACGGTGTGGTGCAAGTGGCGTTGCGCAACCTGCGCGACGAGATCGGCGACGGGCTCGTGCTCATCGTCGACAACTGCCTCGACGAGTACACCGATCATGGTCACTGCGGCATCGTGCGCGGCGACGGCTCGGTCGACAACGACGCCACGATCGACCGTTACGCGTCGATCGCCGTGGCGCAGGCCGACGCCGGCGCCGACGTGATCGCACCATCGGGGATGATGGACGGCCAGGTCGCTCGGATCCGCGAGGCACTCGACAGCACGTCGCACGTGGAGGTTCCGATCCTCGCGTACGCGGCGAAGTACGCGTCGGCGCTCTACGGACCGTTCCGCGATGCCGCGGAGTGCGCACCGAGCTTCGGTGATCGGCGCAGCTACCAGATGGATCCGGCGAACACGCGCGAAGCGGCCGTCGAGGTGGCGCTCGACGTGGCCGAAGGTGCCGACATGCTCATGGTGAAGCCGGCACTCGCCTACCTCGACGTGATCGCCGCCGTGCGCGCCGCACATCCGCAACCGCTCGCGGCCTATCACGTGAGCGGTGAGTACGCGATGGTGCACGCGGCCGCGCAAGCGGGCTGGATCGACGGCCAGGCCGTGATGCTCGAACACCTCGTCTCGATCAAGCGCGCCGGCGCCGACGTGATCCTCACGTACGCGGCTCGCGCCGCGGCGGAGATGCTCGGGGCCTGACTCACTTGTCCACCGAAGATTGGTTCGGGCGCGCACAGCGCGTCATCCCGGGCGGCGTCAACTCGCCGGTTCGTGCGTTCGGCGCCGTGGGCGGCGATCCGTTCTTCGCAGCACGAGGCGTTGGCGCCGACATCATCGACACCGACGGCAACCGCTACGTGGATTGGGTGCAGTCGTGGGGCGCGCTGATCCTCGGCCACGCCCATCCGCACGTCGTCGAGGCTGTGCAACGCGCCGCGGCGCTCGGCACGTCGTTCGGTGTTCCGACCACCGCCGAAGTGGAGCTCGCCGAGCAGATCGCCGCGCGTGTGCCGTCGATCGACAAGGTGCGGCTCGTGTCGTCGGGCACCGAAGCGGCCATGACCGCCGTGCGCCTCGCGCGTGGCGCCACGGGCCGGCGCGCCATCGTGAAGTTCGCGGGCTGCTACCACGGCCACTTCGACGCACTGCTCGCCGCGGCCGGATCCGGCGTGGCCACGCTCGGCCTACCGGGCTCCGCCGGCGTCACACCGGGCACCGTCGCCGACACGATCGTCGCGCCGTACAACGACCTCGACGCACTCGACGAGGCGCTCGAGCGAGCGTTCGACTCGACCGAGCGCGGCAACGATCTCGCGGCGATCATCGTGGAGCCGATCGCCGCGAACATGGGCCTGGTGGCCGCGCAGCCGGGCTACCTCGAAGGCTTGCGGGCGCGCTGCGACGAGCACGGCGCACTGCTCGTGTTCGACGAGGTGATCACCGGATTTCGCGTGGCCCGCGGCGGCGCGCAGGCGTTGTTCGGCATCACACCCGATCTCACGATCCTCGGCAAGGTGGTCGGCGGCGGCCTGCCACTCGCGGCGCTAGGCGGCCGCGCCGATCTGATGGATCACCTCGCGCCGGTGGGCGCCGTGTACCAAGCCGGCACGCTGTCGGGGAACCCGCTGGCCACGGCGGCGGGGCTTGCCACACTCGACCTGCTCGACGATGCCGCGTACGCACGTCTCGAAGCAGCCGCGGTGGCACTGACCGGGATGCTGACCAGCACGCTCCCCGACGCGCAGATCACGCGGGTGAGCACACTCGTGGGCCTGTTCTTCGCGGCGGCGCCCGTCGTGGACTACGCGGCGGCCCAACGAGCCGATCACGGCCGCTACGCCAAGCTGTTCCGCGGCTTGCTCGACCACGGCGTGTACTTCGCGCCGAGCGGCTACGAGACGCTGTTCCCAGGTCTCGCCCACGACGCCGGCGCGCTCGACACGACCGCGCAGGCACTCGAACACGCCGCCACCAACCTCTAACCCCACCAACCGGCGTCTATTCGACGGGGCGGCGTTGCTCGGCTTCGCGCTCGCGGCGCTGGCGCACGCGGTCCATGTAGAACAGCGAGAGCACGAACAGCACGCACATGACCGTCATCGCCACGAAGGCGAGCGGCCCCTGCTCCGACGCGTCGATCGGCTGCGGCGCGAGCGCGCCCGCCGGCGCGGCGAGCGCGAAGAGGCCGAACACGGTGACCGCGAGTGCGCCATAAGCCCGGAGCGCGAAACGGTTCATGGGAGCGTCAACCTCTCACGCCACTGCGGGCGGCGTCACGAGACCGCCGGCGCGAGCTGCGCGGCGCTGAGCGAGCTCACGGGTGTGCAACGCGTAGAGGCACACCGAGAAGAGCAAGCCCGAGAACAGCAGATAGAACAACGGTGGCAGCCGGATGGAGCCGAAGTCGTACCTCAGCAGGAACCAACGGGTGCCGGCCGACGGATCACAGAACAGACCCTGAGGGTTCGGCTTCACGTTCGGGTCGGTCGACGGCGGGATCGCGGGGCAGTACTCCACCGCCGAGTAGAACGGATCGTGCCAGAACAAGAGCTTCGGTCCGCCGCCGAACTGGTACTCACGCAGCTGAC
>JADGOO010000082.1 GCA_017882905.1 Acidimicrobiia bacterium
AGGGATGCCCGCTCCTGCTCATCTTGGTCTCGGCCGCCATCAGCGCCGAGGTGATCGCTCGCTTCGGCACCGACGAGCAACGTTCCCGTTGGCTGCCGGGTCTCGCCACGGGCGACAAGATGGTGTTCGCGATCACCGAACCCGACGCCGGCTCCAACAGCCACAACATCTCCACGACGGCCACCCGCGACGGCGACATCTACCGTCTGCGCGGCGCCAAGACCTACATATCCGGTGTCGACGAAGCGCCGACGATGCTCGTCGTCACGCGCACGGGCACCGACAGCGAGACAGGCCGCGGCCGGCTCTCGCTGTTCGTGGTCGATACCGACGCGCCGGGCCTCGAGCGCACCGTGATACCGGTCGAGATCCGCGCACCCGAAAAGCAGTTCCAGCTCTTCTTCGACGACGTCGAGGTTGGCGCCGACCGGCTCGTGGGCGAAGAGGGCGCGGGCCTGCGTCAGGTGTTCTTCGGACTCAATCCGGAGCGGATCATGAGCGCCACGATCTGCACGGGCGTAGGCCGGTACGCGATCGACCGGGCCGCGGCCTACGCGAAGGAGCGCGTGGTGTGGGGCGTGCCGATCGGCCAGCATCAGGGTGTCGCGCACCCACTCGCAATGGCGAAGGTCGAAGTGGAGCTCGCGCGCTTGATGACGCAGAAGGCCGCGTGGATGCACGACCACGCGGAGGACCGCGTCGCAGCCGGCGAAGCCGCGAACATGGCCAAGTATGCGGCGGCCGAGGCCGGCTTGCATGCGCTCGATGCGGCCATCCAGACGCACGGTGGCAACGGGATGGCGTCGGAGTACGGCCTCGCCGATCTCTGGGGAACGGTCCGCCTCTTGCGCATCGCGCCGGTGAGCCGCGAGATGATCCTCAACTTCGTGGCGCAGCAATCACTCGGCCTTCCGAAGTCGTACTGATGACCGCGGTCACCGCGCGCGGGCGGGCGCGCCGCGAAGCGCTGCTCGAGGCCACCGCCGAGCTTGTTGCGGAACGCGGCTTCCATGGGGTGGGGATCGTCGAGATCGGCGCCGCGGCGGGCGTGTCGGGCGCGGCGATCTACCGCCACTTCGCGAACAAGCACGATCTGCTCGTGGCGCTCATCGAACGCTCCGTCGACGAGCTCACCGATGGGGCGCGAGCCGCGGTGGCCAACGCGGCGACGCCTCGCGAGGCACTTGCTTCGCTCATCGATGCGCACGTCGACTTCGCACTGCGCGAGCGCGCCATCATCGCGGTGCACGCGCAAGAGGCGCACACATTGCCCGCCGAAGATCGCCAGCGCTTGCGGCGCAAGCAGGTGGCGTACGCCAACCTCTGGGTCGACGTGGTCGCGGTGGTACGCCCGACGCGCCCACGGGCTGCGAACCGAGCGTCGGTCCACGCTGTTTTTGGTTTGTTGAACTCGGTCGCGAACCACCAGTCGCGCATACCCCGAGAGGACCTGGCCGAGATCTTGCGCGCCATGGCCACCGCGGCCATGGCGGCCTGAAGCGGCCTGCGGGCGCTCGCACGAGCCGCGTAGCATCGCACTCGTGGCTCTCCAACACGACCCCGGCCGAATGCACGTCGCAACCACACCGACGCCGGTAGCGGAAGACCTCGAGCACTACCGCCGCGAGCTCGCGGGCTACTGCTACCGCATGCTCGGCTCGGTCTTCGAAGCCGACGACGCCGTGCAGGAGACGATGCTGCGCGCGTGGCGCGGCCTCGATCGGTTCGAGGGGCGCTCGGCGGTGCGCTCGTGGCTGTATCGCATCGCGACGAACGTGTGCCTCGACATGCTGCGCGGCCGTCAACGCCGGGCCCGTCCGATGGACCTCGGACCGTCGTCGGTGACCGAGGCCTTCACCGGCGAACAGTTCGCCGAGCACGCGTTCGTAGTCCCCATCCCCGATGGCCGCGTCGTGCCCGACGGCGACCCGGCGGAGGTCGCCGCCGCGAAGGAGACGATCCGGCTCGCGTTCGTCGCCGCGCTCCAGCACCTGCCGGCCCGCCAGCGCGCGGTGCTGATCCTGCGTGAGGTGTTGCGCTGGCAGGCGAGCGAGGTGGCCGAGCTGCTCGACACGAGCGTGGCTTCTGTGAACAGCGCGCTCCAGCGTGCGCGCGCCACGCTCGCGAGCGCCAACATCGACGACGCGCGCCTGCAACCGGCCGATGCCGATCAGCAGGCGCTCCTCAATCGCTATGTCGACGCGTTCGAGCGCTACGACGTCTCGACCCTCGTCACGTTGCTGCGCGACGACGTGGTGCAGTCGATGCCGCCGTACTCGATGTGGATCCGCGGCGCCGACGAAGTCGGCCGCTGGCTGCTCGGACCCGGAAGCGGGTGTCGTGGCTCACGTCTCATCGCGACCGCGGCGAACGGCTGCCCCGCGTTCGGCCAGTACCGGGTCGACCCGAACGGGGGTCACGCACCGTGGGGTCTTGTGGTGCTCGAGATCGCCGACGGCACGATCATCGGTCTCCACACCTTCCTCGACACGCGGCTGTTCGCCGTGTTCGGCCTCCCGCCGCACCTCGACGACTGACGTCACTCGTCGTCGCACGACGTCATTCGTCCTCGCGGACAGGCAACTCCTCGTCGAGCCCGGCGAGTGCGATGAGCGCGCGCAGCTCGCAGATCGGTTCGCGCAGCTCGAGCACCACTCCCGCGCGGCGGGCGGCCAGGGCGAGCCGGGCCAGCCGGTCGATCACCTCGAGATCGACGGCGCCGCCACTCACGGGCCAGCGCGCCACCTCGGTGCCCTGCGCGACGAGCACCACCACCACCACCACTTCGTCGCGCGACACACTGCAGAGACGAGCACCGACGGCGAGACTCATCGCGCCGATCGTGTCGCCCGGCTTCAGCGGGCCCCGCGGGATATCCGGGTCACTCCCCAGAATGAGCACGTGTACACGTCGTGGTCCCACCCGGCGGCCGGGAACAGGACCGACTGCACCGGGCTGCCGGAATCGACGCGCAGGCGCTCGTCGCCCGTCTCGATGTCGAGCACGACCACGGAGTCGGCCATCCGAGTCGCATCGTGGTCATTCGTGACGAGCTCGCCCGTGTCGGGGAACAGCAGAGGATGACAACCGTGGTTCTGGGCGCGAGTCCAGCGCGGTGTCGTGGCACCGTCGGCGGCGACGTCGAATGCCGCGAGCACGCCGTTGCCGCTGTCGTACCCGACCGCGATGCGGCGCTGTTCATCGATCAACGGCGGGTTCGCCACCAACCCATCGGGAGCACCGCAGATCTCGGTGAGCGAGACCGCGCCGGACGTGACATCCACGCGCACGAGGTGCAGCGGAGCACGCGACACGCCACGATCGCGCAGCGTCCCCACGTAGCGCTCACTCCCTTCGCCGTTGTCGAGGAACCACGCCGCGCCGAGCGCGAGCACGGCATCCCATCCGTAGGTCTGGCCGGGATCCAGCCGGTAACGACCTGCGAAGCGTTCGTCGAGCGTCACCGCCGCGCCGTCCCACTCGGCCCGCCACAGCGTGGAGGTCCCCACCACGTACACGCTGTCGCCGTCGCTGCTGAGTCGAGCGATCGACGGTTCGGGCAGTGCACAACGCCCGACGACCGACAGATCGTCGGGCGCCAGCACCAGCAGCTCGGCCGGAAGGTCCTCGTGCGCACCGGGATCTTCGCCAGGCAGCAGGCCGCCGAAGTCCTTGGTGGCCAGGCACCCGTCGGGCAGCACGACGAAGCTGTTGTACGGCCGCGGCCTCCCGAGCGCGCGGGTGGCGAGCACAGTGAGGTCGGCCGACAAACGGTGGGCATGATTGCCGAACACCACGTACAGCGAGCCGTTGGCGTGGGCTGCGAGTCCGCCGGGCCACGTGGGGCCGCCCGCGAGGTCGTCGGATCGGGCGATCGGCTCGAGCGTCTTCGGGTCGATGCGCTCGACCCAGGCGACGGCGCCGGCACCGGCGGTGTGGCGCAACAGGTACACCTCGCCGGGCTCGCGCAGCACGACCATGGTGCACGCGATGGCCTCGCGCGACTGCACGACCACCGCCTCGCGAGCGAACCCCGGCCCGCGGCCGAGCCACGGCCACGCCAGGCGCTGCGGACCGGCGTCCTCAGCGGGCCAGGGCGACGGCCAGTAGCCCGCCGGGCGCCTCCCGGACGGGTGCGCAAAGGTCTGCATCGGCGCGAGTCTGCCCGGTCAGGCAAAGTCCAATCGTGCGCGAGGTCAGCGCGCGGCAAGAATTGCCTGGTGACCAACGCGGAGCGCCGGCTGTACAGGACGCGTGCCGGTTCACTCATCTTCTTCGTGATCGTGCTGGCGCACGTGCTCATCGGCACGGTGCTCGTCACCGCGGGGTTCGCATCGGGTGTGTCGATCGCGGCGTCGGTGGCCGACTGGGTGCTGCCTGGACTGCTCGCCGCCGTGTTGGTCGTGCGCGGCTTGCGCCATCCGGTCGGCGTGATCGTGGCGCTCACCTGCGACCTGTTGCCCTTGCTCGTGATCGCGTCGGCCATCGCCGTTGCGGCCGCCGTGATCGAGCGACAGTGGGCGCTCGCGATCGAGGGCTCCGCGCTCACGGGCGCCGGTCTCGCGACCGTGTTGCCGCGGCTCGTCGCGGCCGGCGTACCGGCGTGGGTCGCCGACGCGCCGAGCGTCATCGTGACGTCGGCCAACGTGTTCGTCGGTAACCGCACGATGCAGCGCACCGCGTCGCAGCTGCTCGACACCGACGCCGACGTGATCGTCTTGAACGAGGCATCGGATCAGTTCATGGCGTGCTTCGACGCCGCCGGCGGTGCCACGCAGATGCCCTATCGGGTGATCGATCACGAGGCGTCACCCGACTACCGCACGGTTGTCGCCGCTCGGCTGCCGCTCGAAGCGGGCAGCGGCGTGTTCGTGGCCGGGCCGCTGCGCCTCGTGTGCGCACGAGTCAACGTCGGAGGCTCGCCCACGAGCTTCGTCGGGCTGCACCTACGGGCCGCCGTGGAGCGACGTGGCCACTCACGTTGGCTCGCGGAGACGGCGATGCTCGCCGACATGGTTCGCCTTCGCCATCCTCGCGTGGTGATCGCCGGTGACTTCAACGGCACGCTCGACCGGCCACAGATCCGCGAGCTGGTTCGCAACGGTTTCGCCGACGCGCACACCACGCTCGGTCGCGGACTGTTGCCGTCGTTGAAGCCCGCGGCGACCGGACCGTTGAGCTGGCTCGCGCTGCTTCGCGTCGACCATCTCCTGGCCGGACCAGGGACGCGCCCCGTGTCAATCCGCAACCTGCGGATGCACGGCAGCGACCATCACGCGCTCGTTGCGAAGGTCGCGATCGCTCAGCCCGAGAGCCGATCGAGCAACGCGAGCAGCTGAGGGTCGGCATCGGGCCCATACGCGGAGACCACGATCCCCCGCGTGCCGCACGCCGGGCACTCCACACCGAGCACGATCGCTTCGTCGCCGGGGTCGGTTTGGCCTTCGAATCGAAACGTCTCGAGCACCACGAGCGCATCGGCTGGGTGACGGTGACCGCACACCGAGCAGCTCGCTTCGCCGGGCTCGAGCCCGAAGGTGGCGTCGTACCCCTTCGACTCGAGCAATCGGACTGCGTCGGAGACCGTTTCGGGGGCGTCCACGTCAACCAGCGTACGTCTGGCGTTCGCTCATCCATCGGAGTACCGCCCAGCATGCCCACCCGATCACCAGCACGCCCCAGAAGCTGATGAACCGGTACAGCAGCACGATCGCCAACGCAGTGCGTTGATGCACGCCCGCCGCAACGAGCGCGGCGGGAACCGCGACCTCGAACAGGCCGAATCCCCCCGGCGTGAGCGGCAACGTGACGATCGCCTGCCCGGCTGCATAGGCGAGCACGACGCCCGTCACTGACACATGCGCGTGGAGCGCTCGCGCGCAGAGGATGAAGCACACGCAGTCGGCCGCCCAGTTGATCATCGAGGCGGTGAAGAGCGTGACCCAGTCGCGCACCCGCAGGTGCATCGTGCCGAGCCGAGTCGCGAACTGCGACCAGGTCGCGTACGGATCGGTCGGGCGGCGGAACAGGGCGCGCCACACATGCAACGTGGGAACGACGATGACCGCGAGCCGCAACGGTGCCACAGCGCCCACGAGCAGCAACGACAGGACCGCGAGGGCGAGGAACGTGGTGGCAACCGACGCGGCTCCGAAGCTGCTCGTGTCGCGGGCGCCCACGATGGTCACGACCGTGAGCGCGATCGTGGAGACCACGGCGATCGTGCCGAGGATCCACGCGGTGACTACTTCGTTGAGACCGCGGCGACGGAACTCGTGGTAGACGTACGTGTTCGACAGCAGAGGCCCGCCCGGCGCGGAGAGTGCGATCGCAGCTTGCGCGTAGGCAACAGCGACCGCACGCGTGCGACTGATGTCGGCGCCGGCCTGGCGGAAGAGTCGCCGTTGCACCACCGCCACCATGGCGAGCGACACGATCTCGAAGACGATCGCGATGCCCAAGCGGCCTCCGGCGATGTGACGGAAGCGCCCGAGGGCCCAGGTGACGTCGCTCGCCTTGAGCGCAGTGACCACCGCGACGAGGACGATCGATAGGACTGCCACGACAACGCGCCAGCGCCGCACGACGCGCGAACGCCAGGGCAGCCGGTCGGCCAGCGCGACAACCGGCGAGGTGGTGGTGTCGATCGGCCCCGGACTCACGACGGCATCATGCTTCGGATGCTGCGTCGCCCGTGCCCACCACTCTCAGGTGACGAACGAGGGGCACCAAAGACCGCACGGCGCGCGTCGCGCGGCGTGCGGTCGCCTCAGCGATCACTCGCCGTGGCCAGCATGTCGCGGGCGCCGACCCACTCGCCGCACTCCGGGCACGCGAGCTCGGGGTGCATCGAGCGGCCGCACGCCTTGTGCTGGAGCTCGATCGGCGGTCCAGACTCGCCGGGCATCCAGCGGTCGCCCCAGGTGAGCAACGACACGATCACCGGATAGAGATCGACGCCCTTCTCGGTGAGGCGGTACTCGAAGCGATCCGAGCGCGACCCGTACGGTTGTCGCTCGAGGATGCCTTCGGCGACGAGGCGCTTGAGCCGATCGGCGAGCAGGGGTCGCGGTGCTCCGGTGCGGCGCTGGAAGTCGTCGAAGCGCCGCGTGCGCAAGAACGCCTCGCGCAGCACGAGCATCGTCCACCGATCACCGATCACCGACAACGTTCGGGCGATCGAGCACTGCTCGTCACCGATGTCCGTCCAGCGCATCCCGCGAGGATAATCGCTTGCGTTCTGAAACAGAACTCTCTACAGTTCAGAATCAGAACCCACCTGGATGTCCCGTCACGGAACCGAGACGAGGTGCGCCATGAACGGCAGGGAACCCTTCCCCGAGCTGACCTTGCGGCCCTTCGGCCACGCCGACCTCGAAGGTACGGTCGCCACCTTCAAGCGCCTCTCGCGTCAGAGCCTGTACCGGCGCTTCTTCACGCTCATGCCCGATCCGAGCCCGTTCGTCGCGCGCCATCTCGAACGGGTCGACCACCGCGACCATCAAGCCCTCGTCGTGCTCGACCGCCACCAGGTCGTGGCAGTTGCGCAATGGGATCGCGTCCCACAGTCACCCGAGCATGCCGAGCTCGCCATGGTGGTCGATGAAGCGTGGCAAC
Organism: Acidimicrobiia bacterium; assembly: GCA_017882905.1. Lineage (GTDB taxonomy): Bacteria > Actinomycetota > Acidimicrobiia > IMCC26256 > PALSA-610 > Chersky-683. The sequence continues at coordinate 7,618 of JADGOO010000082.1, forward strand.
ATCGTGGGCTCGGCACGGCGCTCGCGCGCGCCGCGGCCGGCGATGCACGGCGCCATGGTGTGACGGCGCTCACCGCCAGTGTGCTCGCCGAGAACCGCCCTGCGATGCGGCTCGTGCTGCGCCACCACCCGACGACCGCCGAGGCCGACGGCGGCCAGCGCACATACCGCTTCGCGCTCGACAAGCCCGCCGCCTGATCCGCGCGGTGCCACGGCACCGAACACCCGTGTGACCAAGTTCAAGGCCGCGCACGGGGCCTGGTCGACGGGGTCGTCTGATCCAGAAGGGAACCAACATGTTCGGACTCGGTGCTCCCGAGCTGCTCATCGTCCTTGCCATCGTGATGTTGCTCTTCGGCGGCTCCAAGCTTCCGCAGTTCGCGCGGTCACTCGGCCAGGCGCAAAAGGAGTTCCACGCCGGCGTGCGTGACGGCGCGCGGCGCGACGACGAGGTGGTCAAGCACGACCCGTCGTGACACGACCGGTGTATGCCGGCTGATCGGCGTGATCGCTAACAGGCGCGCCGATCAGCGGCTTCACGGGCAACCGCGCCGGCGTGCGCATGGATGCGCGCGGCGGCGCGGGCGATGTCGAGCACGTCGTCGGATGGGGCGAGCAGCATCCGATGCTCGAGCCACACGGTGCTCGACGCGGCGCGCTCGGCGCGCGGCACGCTCCACGTTCGTGCGTAGCTCTCGTGGCGAAAGAGCGCGAGCCGGCTCAGGCTCGGATACGACACGTCGTGCACCACTCCTTCCGCGGCAAGCGCGGCCTCGAACGCATCGAGCGGGAGCGAGGCGAACTCCCGCGCGTCGTAGTGGAACACGTAGCAATAGCGCCCTTGACTGTCCATACGCGCGTCCTGGCCCTGGGGACGCAGGCCGGGGATCTCGGCGATCGCGCCGTCGAGCAGCCGCGCGTTGTCGTTGCGCACCCGGTGCTGCTCCGGGAACCGCGCGAGCTGGGCCCGTAACACCGCGCCTTGCCATTCCGTCATGCGCAGGTTCGTTCCGTACGTGGCGTGGTGATACCAATGCTCACCTTCGACGCGGCCGCAGTTGATGTAGCTCTGCGCGCGGGCGCGCAACGTGTCGTCGTTCGTGACGATCGCACCACCCTCACCGGCCGTCATCAGCTTCGAGGCCTGGAACGAGAACGTGCCGAAGCTCCCGAAGCCGCCCACGCCTCTGCCCCGCCAGCGAGTGCCGTGCGCGTGCGCGCAATCCTCGACGAGCTGCACCGAGCGACGCGTGCACAGGTCGGTGAGCGCGTCGAGGTCGCACGCGGCCCCGGCGACATGCACCGCGATGATCGCGCGGGTACGCGGGGTGATCGCCGCTTCGGCCGCGTCGACGTCGATGCACAGCGAATCCGGATCGATGTCGACCACGACAGGTGTTGCCTTCGCCGCCAGCACTGCGGTGGCCGTGGCCACGAATGTGAGCGCCGGCACGATGACCTCGTCGCCGGCACCCACGCCGCACGCGACGAGTGCCGCCTCAAGCGCGTGCGTGCCGTTCGTGACCGCGAGGCCATAGCGGGCGTCGTGGAAGTGCGCCATCTCGGTGGCGAACGCAGCCGCCTCGGTGCCCGCGCCGGTCCACCAATCGCCCGACTCCAGCACGCCCAACAACCCAGCCCGCTCGGCGGCATCCCACTGCGGCCAACGGGGCCACGCCTTCCCCGCCCGCAGCGAGGTGCCCCCGAGCACGACCGGCAGGTCGCCCACCCCACCCGCTCTCCAGCCGCGCGGCACCACGCTCGAAGGTTATGGAGGCGGGCCACGACACGGCGGCGCCAGACCGGCCTCAAGGGGCTCAAAGCGGGCGTCGATTCCTTGCTTCGTGACTGGCGGCGCCCGGCGCTCCACGCTCATCCGTTTCGCGGCCTATGCGCTGCTGACGCTGATCCCCGTGACCGGGCTCGGCGTCGTCCTGGCGCGCACGTTCGCGAACGAGACCGATCGGGCGGCCCTGAACGAGGGGGTGCTGCATGCCAAGGCGATCGCCGAGGCCGGCGTCGTCTCGCAGCTCGACGGCCGGGATCTCCGAGCCGGCGTGAACATCGCGGAGCGGGGCAGCCTGGCGCGCACCACCAGCCCGCTCCTGGCACACGGTTCGGTGGAACGCCTGCGGATCCGGGCGAACAACGGCGCCGTGGTGTTCGACGCCGCCCATCCCTATGCGCCTGCGTCACTGGCCCCGGAGCCCGACGACGAGATCACCGCCGCCTCGCACGGCCGGGTCGTGTCGTTGCGCACCACGCTCAACTCCGACGGCGTCGACGGCGAGCGCCACGATGGTGCGGCGAGCATCGAGGTGTACCTGCCGCTGCGAGACGACCAGCAGGGCAAGCCGTTCGGAGTGCTCGAGGTCTACATCCCCTACGGCCCCATCGCGGCCGTTCGCAATGCTTCGCTCCACCGCATGTACACCACGCTGCTCGATGGGCTCGTCGCGGCCTGGCTCGTTCTCGCAGTGATCGTGTGGTCGGTCACCGGTCGGCTGCGGCGTGAGAGTGAGCACAACGAGCACCTCGCGTTGCACGACATGCTCACGGGACTCCCGAACCGCACGCTGTTTCGCGATCGCTTGACGGTCGCGATCCGACGGGCGCGCCGCGACGGCAGCGACGTGACCGTGGCGGTGGTCGACCTCGACCGATTCAAGGAGGTCAACGACACGCTCGGCCATCACAACGGCGACCTGTTGCTGCGGCACATCGCGAGTCGTGTGCAATCGGCGCTTCGGCCCGGCGACACGCTCGCCCGTCTCGGCGGCGACGAGTTCGGGATCGTGCTCACCGATATCGACCGCGTCACCGCACCGGCGATCCTGGCTCGCGTTCAGACAGCCGTCAGCAATGACATCGAGCTGAACGGCATGACGATCAGCGCCGAAGCGACCATCGGCGCGGCCGTCTGGTCGGCTGACGATGACGACCCGGCGACGCTGCTCCAGAATGCCGAGCTCGCCATGTACGCGGCCAAGCGGGCGCGCGCGGGCATGTTGCTCTACAGCGACGACTTCGAACGCTTCGACCCGTCTCGCCTCGCCCTCGTGAGCGAGCTCCGCCGCGCCATCACCGGCGACGAGCTCGAGCTGCACTATCAGCCGAAGCTCGACGTGGCGAGCGGTCGCGTGCTGGCGCTCGAAGCGCTTGTTCGGTGGAATCACCCCACTCGCGGCCTGCTCCCCCCGGGCGCGTTCCTCTCCGTGGCCGAGTCGACCGGGCTCATCGGGCCACTCACGCATTGGGTGATCGAACAGGCGCTCGCGCAGATCGCGGCGTGGGGCGACGAGCTCGCCGAGTTGCACGTAGCGGTCAACATCTCGGCCCGCGATCTGCGCGACGAGCGCTTCGCCGACTGGGTCTTGGCGCAGCTCGACCGCTTCGGCGTTCCGGCGCGGCGCTTGGTGTTGGAAGTGACGGAGACGTCGTTCATCAGTGACATGAGTCGAGCGACACAGCTCTTGCAGCGCTTCGACGACGCCGGCGTGCGGATCAGCATCGACGACTTCGGCCAGGGCTACACGTCACTGTCGTTGCTGAGCCACCTACCGGTGTCGGAGCTGAAGATCGACCGTTCGTTCGTCGCCGCGATGCAGTCGAGCAGCGAAGATCGCGCCATCGTCGCATCGGTCATCGAGCTCGGCCATCAGCTCGGTCTCACCGTCGTGGCCGAGGGTGTCGAGACGGAGGCCGTGCTGGATCAGCTGCGGGCACTCGGGTGCGATGTCGTGCAGGGCTATCTGTTCTCGCCACCGATGCCGTCGGTGCACGCCGCAGCCTGGGTGGCGGCCCACCGCGCGGTCACGCCGGCGGAGCCACTGGCGACGGCGTTCCGTCCGGAGACGAATCGTCGAATCGATAGCCCATCCCCGGTTCGGTGATGAAGTAGCGCGGCCGCGCGGGTTTCGGCTCGAGCTTGCGGCGGATCTGCGCCATGAACACTCGCAGGTAGTTCGATTCCGTGCCGTACTGCGGGCCCCACACCTCCTGGAGCAGCTGACGTTGCGTGACGAGGCGACCGCGGTTGCGCACGAGCGCTTCGACGAGATGCCACTCGGTGGGCGTCAGCCGCACCTCCACACCGTCACGCCGCACGCGCTTGGCCACGAGGTCGACGGTGAAGTCGGGGGTCTCCACCGCCGCCAGCTCACCTTCTTGCGACTGCCCGCGCCGCACTGCAGCCCGAACGCGCGCCAACAGCTCGCTCATCCCGAAGGGCTTCGTCACGTAGTCGTCGGCGCCGGCATCGAGCGCGGCCACCTTCTCGGCCTCCGCGTCACGCGCCGAGAGCACGATGATGGGCACGTCGGTCCAGCCGCGCAGACCGGTGATCACCTCGCGCCCCGAGATCCCCGGCAACCCGAGGTCGAGCACGACAACAGCCGGATGGTTGCGGGCCGCGAGGTCGAGGGCCCGCTCGCCCGTTGCCGCCACGTCGACGGTGTACCCGCGCGCGTGCAGGTAGATCTCGAGGGTGCGCCGGATCGACGCTTCGTCGTCGACGATCAGCACCCGCTCGCCGGTCATCGGGCGCCGGTCATCGAGCCGCCGGCAGGGAGATCACCATGGTCGTGCCGCCACCCGGCGTGTCATCCACTTCGAGCTCGCCACCCATCAGCTCCACGAAACCACGCGCGACGGCCAGACCGAGACCCGTGCCGGCGACCGTCGGCCGGTCACCGACCCGCTGGAACGGTTCGAAGATGCGGGCGCGGTCGGCGACCGGGATGCCCGGGCCCTGATCCACCACGAGCAACACCACACGGTCGCTGTGCTCGTCCGAGCGCACCCAGACGGAGCCGCCCGGGGGCGACCACTTCAACGCGTTGTCGATCACGTTGGCGATGGCGCGCTCGAGCAAGGCGGCGTCGGCACTGACCGCGCTGACGCCACCCTCGAGATCGAACTTGAGGTCGTGACCCCGCGTGTCGAGGCCCACCACCGCGCGCGACACCACCTCTTCGAGGTCGACGTCTCGTGTGGCGAGCTCGACGGTGCCGGCTTGGATGCGGCTCATCCCGAGCAGATTCGTCACGAGCTCCGTGAGACGGTCGGCCGAGATCTCGATCGTCTCCAGGAGCTCGGTGCGGTCGTCTTCGGACCATTCGATGTCGCCCTGGCGCAGCGTGGAGACCGAGGCCTTGATCGACGCGAGCGGGGTGCGCAGGTCGTGCGACACCGCCGCGAGCAATGCGGCGCGCAGATCGCTCACCTCGGCCAATCGGGCCGCGCTCGCCGCCGCGGCGCGGAGGTGGCGCCGCTCGAGCGCAACGCCGAGCTGGGTCACGAACGCCCGCAGCGTGGGCACGTCGACAGCGTCACGGCCCGGGCTGCGCACTGCGACGACTGCGCCCGGCGCGAGCGGCAGTGACAGGTCGGCTTCACTCGGAGTCGACGGCGCATGGCTCCCGGCCGCGGCTTCGGTGCGCCACGCCTCGTCGCTGCCGCGGAGCACGCTGACGGCGGTTGCACCGAACGCGACGCGAACCTGTTCCACGATGGCGCTGAGCGGATCGTCGTCGGAGCCGATCGTGGCCGCGAGCGCGGCGAGCGTCTCGGCCTCGGAACGGGCGCGGGCCGCCTCGGCGGTTCGGCGAGCAGCTTCGGCGACGAACGAGCCGACCACGATCGCCACGGCGACGAACACGAAGAGTGCGAACAGGTTCTGCGGCTCGGCCACGGTGAAGCGATGGATCGGCGGCGTGAAGTACCAGTTCGCGAACAGGAAGCTGACCACCGCCGCGAACGCCGCGGGCGCGATCCCGCCGATCGCGGCGACCCCCACCACCACGAGCAAGTAGAGCAATAAATCCGTGGGCAGCGCCACGTGATCGCGCACGCGGGCGAGCACGAAGGTCACGAGCAGGGGCGCGAACACGGCGATGAGCCAGGCCAACGTGATGCGCCGGCCGGAGAACCGCAAGCGGTTGCGCCGAAGGTGCACTCCTCCGGCCGTCGACCCGCTCTCGTCGCGTGCCTCAGCCTGCGTGGAGATCACGTGCACGTCGATGGTGCCCGACCGCCGCAACACGTCGTTGATCACGGATCCGCTGACGATCTCGGCCCACCGCGACCGCCCGCTCGCGCCGAGCACGATCTGCGTGGCGTTCTGCCCATGCGCGAAGTGCGTCAACGATCGCGCGACATCGGCACCGGCGACCTCGTGATAGGTGCCACCGAGATCATCGAGCAACCGGCGCTGCTCCGTGAGTGCATCGGTGGGGCCGCTCGACAGACCGTCGGACGACCGCACGTGCACACCCACGAGCTCGCCGTGCGAACGCGATGCGACGCGCGCCGCGCGCCGGATCAGGTCGATGCCGTGCGGCGCGCCGGTGAGCGCAACGACCACCCGCTCTCGGGTCTCCCACGGCTTGGCGATGCCGTGCTGCTCTCGATACGCGATGAGCGCGTCGTCGACCTTGTCGGCGACCCACATGAGAGCAAGCTCACGTAGCGCGCCCAGGTTGCCAGGCCGGAAGTAGTTGGTGAGCGCCGCGTCGATACGCTCGGCCGGGTAGATGTTGCCGTGCGCCATCCGGCGACGCAGTGCTTCCGGCGTGGCATCGACCAGCTCCACCTGCTCGGCACTGCGCACGAAGCTGTCGGGAATGGTCTCTTGCTGATGGATCCCGGTGATCTCCTCGACCACGTCGTTCATCGATTCGAGGTGCTGGATGTTCACGGTCGAGATCACGTCGATGCCGGCGGCGAGGAGCTCTTCGGCGTCTTGCCAGCGCTTCTCGTTGCGCGAACCGGGCACGTTCGTGTGCGCGAGCTCGTCGACGAGCGCAACCTGAGGTTGGCGGGCGAGCACGGCGTCGACGTCCATCTCCTCGAGAACCGCGCCGCGGTACTCCATGCACCGGCGAGGTACCGCTTCGAGTTCGCCGATCTGCTCGCTCGTGTGGGCGCGCCCGTGGGTCTCCACGTAGCCGATGACCACGTCGGTGCCGCGTGCCGCGCGCCGCCCACCTTCGTTCAACATCGCGAAGGTCTTGCCGACGCCGGGGGCGGCGCCGAGGTAGATCCGCAGCTGGCCGCGCCGCATGCCGCGAAGCCTATTTGCGCATGGCGTCGAGCGCGAGGTTCAGCCCGAGCACGTTCACTCCCGGCGCGCCCAGGAAACCGAGCGACCGGTCGTTGGTGCGCGCTTTGACGAGCTGGAGCACCGTGGCGACGGAAAGGCCACGCGCGGCGGCAACACGAGGCGCCTGGAGATCGGCATTGGCGACCGAGATCTCCGGGTCGAGGCCCGAACCCGACGCGGTGACTGCGTCGACCGGGACCGACGTCTTGGCCGAGAGGCCGTTCAGTGCCCGGTACTCGGCGACGCGCTGGCGCACCGCCGCGAGGAAGTCGGGATTGCCGGGGCCGTAGTTCGAACCGCCCGACGCCAAGCCGTTGTACGGCGTGCCGCTCGTGGCCGACGGCCGGCTCTGGAAGTACTTGCGGATCGCGTTGCCTTTCGCGTCGGTGAACGACTGGCCGATCAGCGACGAGCCGACCTCGTGGCCGTTCACGGAGACGATCGAGCCGTTGGCCTTGTGCTGCATCGTCACCTGCGCGACGGCAGTGATGGCCAGCGGGTAGACGAGCCCGAGGAGCACGGTGAGCACGACGGTCATCAGGAGACCGGTGAGCAGTTGGCGACGCAACATCAGTGCACTCCCAGAGCCGACAGGATGAGGTCGATGGCCTTGATCCCGATGAACGGGGCGATGATCCCGCCGACGCCGTAGATCAGCAGGTTGCGGCGCAAGACCGCCGCCGCGCTCATCGCACGGAATTTCACGCCTTTCAGCGCGAGTGGGATCAACGCCACGATGATCAACGCGTTGAAGATCACGGCCGACAAGATCGCGGTGTGGGGATTGTCGAGCCGCATGATGTTCAGCGTCTTCAGCTGCGGGAAGACGCCTTGGAACATCGCCGGGATGATGGCGAAGTACTTCGCCACGTCGTTGGCGATCGAGAACGTGGTGAGCGACCCACGCGTGATCAGGAGCTGCTTGCCG
>JADGOO010000083.1 GCA_017882905.1 Acidimicrobiia bacterium
CAGTCCCAGTGTGGCTGATCGTCCTCTCAGACCAGCTACCCGTCGATGCCTTGGTGAGCCGTTACCTCGCCAACAAGCTGATGGGCCGCGAGGCCCGCCCGGAGCGGAATCCATTTCATCGTCGTACCATGCGATACAACGATGGCATCCGGTATTAGCCCAAGTTTCCCTGGGTTATCCCGGTCTCCGGGGCAGGTTCCTCACGTGTTACTCACCCGTTCGCCACTCTCCCCCCAGACCGAAGTCCGAGGTTCCCGTTCGACTTGCATGTTTTAGGCGCGCCGCCAGCGTTCGTCCTGAGCCAGGATCAAACTCTCCATTGGAATCTGTCCACCGAGCTGGGCGAACCCAGAACGGTGAAACGATTGGAGAGCCGTCGCTTCGGGCACTGACCCGTTGCAACTGGCTTCACGCGACTGCGCCCGACCAAGGGAAACAGCCGCGTGTCATTGAATTTGCTTGACGGGTATCTCGACGCACTGAGGCACGCCGGATACCACGCACTGGCTTTTGGCATTCACTACTCTGTTGTCAAGGAGCAATCCTCCGACGGCCGCGCAAGCACGGTGAGATCGGAGCGACACTCGTCCTGGTCGCTGGGGCTTTGGGCCCCTGACCGCGGGAAGCGGCCGGTGACCAGGCGTTCGTGTCAAGCCCCCACACACCGGCAAGCCGGCTTCAGGGGCGAAGAGCCATTCTATGGAGTCTGTGGTGCACTGTCAACTCGGAGCCCGAGAAAGCAGCGAGCTGCTTCAGCGGTGGATCCGAACTCGTGCCCAACGACGCTTGCCAACTTGCAGCACACGACCGTCGAGCGCCAGAGCATCGTAGTCGGTGTCAGTCTCGATCTTCGTACCATCGACGCGAACTCCGCCCTGGACGATCAACCGACCCGCTTCCTTCAGTGACGGAGCGAGCCCGGCGGCGTGCAGCACGCGTGACAAGCGCATCCCGCCGTCGAACGCGTCGAGGTCCACGTCGGCGATCTCCTCGGGCCGCTCGTGATGCTTGTGCACCCGATCGAACGCCTCTTCGGCCTGGGCCCCGGCGCCGGCACCGTGGTAGAGGTCGACCACCGCGCTCGCCATGGCGCGCTTGGCCTCGTTGGGGTGCAGCGTCCCGGCTCGGAGCGCGGCGATCCGCTCGTCGATCTCACCCTGCGGCCACGCCGTGACGTACTGCAGGTACATCTCGAGCAGCGCGTCGGGGATCGACATCAGCTTGCCGAACTGCTCCGCCTTCGGTTCGGCGATGCCCACGTAGTTGCCCGCCGACTTCGACATCTTCGGACCAGTGCGATCCGGTCCGCTCAGCCCGACGAGCAGCGGCGTCGTGAGCACCACCTGCGGACGCTGCCCCATCTGCTCTTGGAGCTGGCGCCCGACGAGGAGGTTGAAGAGCTGGTCGGTGCCGCCGAGCTCGACGTCGGCCTCGACCATCACCGAGTCCCATCCCTGCATCAACGGGTAGAGCAGCTCGCTCACCGAGATCGGCACGCCGGCGGCATAGCGCTTAGAGAAGTCGTCGCGTTCGAGCATGCGCGCGACGGTGGTGCGGGCGGCGAGGGCGAGCACGTCGCCCATGTCCATGACACCGAGCCATTCGGAGTTGCGGCGGACCTCGAGGCGGCCGGGATCCGGATCGAGGATGCTCGTGATCTGCTCGACATAGCTCTGGGCGTGCTCGTCGATCTGGGCCTTGCTCAAAATGGGCCGGGTGGCCGACCGCATCGAGGGATCGCCCACCCGAGCGGTGAAGTCGCCGAGGATCAGCACTGCGGTGTGCCCGCAGTCCTGGAACCGGCGCAGTCGCCGTAGTACTACCGCGAAGCCCAGGTGGATGTCGGAGGCCGTGGGATCGATGCCCAGCTTGACGCGCAGCGGCCGGCCGGCCCCGAGGCGCTCCCGCAGCTCGGCCTCGGTGATGACGTCGACGGCTCCTTGGGTGAGCAGCGGCATCTGCCGATCCACACTCATTGCGACATCCATGGCCACATCCATCGCCACATCGATCGGGGATCCAGCGGGCGTCGTCCGCTGGGTCGGGCATCGGGCGCCGGGAGGCTACCGGCGCCCGCCGAGACGGATGGCCGCCTTCCGAGAGGCCGTCCGGTGTGCGACGATGTTGCCGATGTGATCAGTGTGGCAGGTGAGCCTCAGCGCGACCGAGCGCGGCATGGCCGTGCAGATCGTCGCGTCCGCGCGCGGCGGCCCGTCGGAAGCGCCCTGGCCGCGCTCGTCGCCACGGGCGTGCTGGCCGCCGGCTGCGCCTTCACCCCCACGCTCGACCCGAAACCCCTCGACCCGGCCGCTTCGAGCCAGATCCTGGCCGCCGACGGCACGCTGCTCGCGCGTGTCGACCTCGGCCAGCACCGCAGCCCGATCACGCTGTCGGCCATGGCGACCACGCTGCCCGGCGCCGTGGTCGCCATCGAGGACCACCGGTTCTTCGAGCACAGCGGCGTCGACTACCGGTCGATCGTGCGCGCCATCAAGGACGACGTGTCGGCCGGCGGCGTGGTCGAGGGTGGATCCACGATCACCCAGCAGTACGTGCGCAACGTGCTGCTCACGAACGAGCGGACCGTGCACCGCAAGCTCCGCGAAGCAGTGTTGGCCGTCCAGCTCGAGCAGCACTACACGAAACAGCAGATCCTCGAACGGTACCTGAACGCCGTGTACTTCGGTAACGGCGCGTACGGCGCCGAGGTCGCGGCCGAGCGCTACTTCGCGACCGACGCGCGCCATCTCACGCTCTCGCAGAGCGCGCTGCTCGCCGGTCTGCTCCGGGCGCCCGACACCTACGACCCGTACCGTCACGCCGACGCCGCGCTCGCTCGTCGCAACGACGTGCTCGACGCGATGGCTCGCTACGGCGAGGCCACCAAAGCCGCCGTCGCGATCGCCCGGACGCTGCCGCTCGGCGTGAAGCCGCCCGCGCCGCAGCACGAGCTCGCGCCGTACTTCGTGGAGCGTGTGCGCGATTGGTTCCTCGCGAATCCTGTGTTCGGTCGCACCGAGGCCGATCGTGCCACGGCGCTGAACCAGGGCGGCCTGCGCATCACGACCACGCTCGATCCCCGACTGCAGCTCCTCGCCGAGCAGTCGGTGGCGACCGTGCTGTCGGATCGCGCGCACGACCCTGCGGGCGCCCTCGTGGCGATCGATCCACGCAACGGCCACGTGCTCGCCTACGTCGGCGGCCGCGGCTACGACGGGCCCGAGCCGTACGCGCGCTACGACCTCGCCGGCCTGGCCGGACGACCGAGCGGCTCCACCTTCAAGCCGTTCGTGCTCGCATCCGCGCTCGAACAGCACGTGCCGCTGTCGCGCACGTATGCCGGCCCGGCCGCGCTCACACTGCACCCGCCCTACGGGCCTCCGTGGCTCGTGCACAACTACGAGAACGAGCCGTTCGGCAAGCTCAACCTCGTGGACGCGACGGTGCACTCGGTCAACACCGTGTACGCGCAGCTGATGCTCGACGTCGGCCCGCAGTACGCCGTGTCGATGGCCAAGCGCCTCGGCGTGACGACACCGCTACAGGCAGTGCCCTCGGCGGTGCTCGGCAGCAACAACGTTCGCGTTATCGACATGGCCGCCGCATACGCCACGTTCGCCAACGACGGCATGCGCACCGATCCCGTGCTCGTGACGAGCGTGGTCGACGGGCACGGCACCGTGATCTACCAAGCGGAACCGCATCGCACCCGTCAGCTCTCGGGGCCGATCGCCGAGACCGTGAACCAGGTGCTCCAGCAGGTGGTCACGCGCGGTACCGGCCTCAACGCGCGCATCGGGCGGCCCGTCGCGGCGAAGACCGGAACGGGCGAGGATTACAAGGACGCCTGGTTCGTGGGCTCGGTGCCGCAACTGACGGCTTCCGTGTGGGTGGGCTTCGCCGACAAGCCCAAGGCGATGGTGCCTCCGACCACGCGACTCAAGGTCACGGGCGGCACATGGCCCGCCCAGATCTGGGCGCAGTTCATGAGCGCGGCCACGGCGAACATGCCGATCGACGACTTCCCTTCGCCGCCGGCCGGCGTCGGCAGCGGCGTGCTGCCGAGCGCGCCGATCGCCGCCGTGGTGGGCATGCCGGTCGACGAAGCCACCACGTTGCTCCACGACGCCGGCTACGCCGTGTCGACGAGCTCGCAGCCGAGCAACCAGTACCCGCCCGGCACGGTGATCGCCCAGACTCCCGATGCCAACGTCGCCGTGCCGGCGAACACCGTGGTGACCCTCACCGTGGCCTCCGATCCCGCGTCGGCCGCCACCGTTCCCGCCTTCCTCGGACTCACTCCTGCCCAGGCCGCGTCGACCGCGGCGGCGGCCCGATTGACCGTGACCGTGATCGTGGCCGCAGAACCACCGCCTGGCTCACCCACTCGACGCGGACGCGTGTGGAAGCAGGCGACCGCATCGGGCACATCGGTAGAACCCGACACGACGATCACGGTCTGGGTGAACCCGTCGTAGCCTGACGGCATGTGCCGGACCATCACGACGCTTCGAGGTCTCGAACCGCCCGCCACCGACGCCGAGGTCGCCGCGGCCGCGCTGCAGTACGTGCGCAAGATCAGCGGTGTGCGCACGCTGTCGCCGCGCACGCAGCACGCGATCGATCACGCGGTGGAGACGATCACCGCGGCGAGCCTGGAGCTGCTCGCGGAGCTTCCGCCCCGCCAGCAGCCGCCGACCACCGAACCACCGCTGCGTCGTATCGCACGTCGAGCCGGTTGACCACGACGCCGGGCGAGCGACCATCGTGGTGGGCGCCCGTCGACGGCGGCGTCGACCTCTTCGTCCACGTGGTCCCCGGCGCGGCTCGCTCGGAGATCGTCGGCCGGCACGGTGAGCGATTGCGCGTGCGCATCGCCGCGCGTGCCATCGAAGGGCGAGCGAACATCGAGCTGGAGCAGCTGATCGCGACGCGCCTCGGTGTGCGCCGCGCGGCAGTGGCGATACGCAGAGGTCAGCACGCCCGCGACAAGACCGTGCATGTGGCCGGCATCGCCGCGCCCCCGGACGGGCTCGACGGGGCCTGACCGCGCCGGCGCGTCGCCCCGCTCCGATCAGGTGGGGCGCTCCCCCGTCGCCGGCGCGTCCGCTGCTTCGTCTTCCTCGTCCCAGGCGCGGTTGCGTGCGTCGAAGGTCTCCTTCCAGCTCGCGGCCGCGGCCCGTGTCGGGAACGGTCCGAGTCGCCGGTCGGGTGGGCACCCGCCCGGACCTTCCACGGCCTTGTGATCAAGGCACCAGAACCACTGCGGTTCGCCGTCGACTGCGCTCGCATCTGCCATGCCCACTGCTTACCCAGCCCGGCGCGCCGAGCACGCTTCAGCGTGCTGCCCGCCGCCCGCTCACGTGCGCCTCGTCGGCGACGGCATAGCGCAACAGGAGTGCATCACCCTTGCCGGCTCCGAGGCCGATGCGCGTCGTGATCAGAGCGTGCTCGGGAGGCGGCGTGCCGTCGTCGGCGATGCGGACCGCGCCACCTCGCACGAGATCGGATCCGTCGAGTGCGCGATCGAGGCCGAACGCCTGCGCGAGACGAGCCGGACCGCGGAGCAGCTCGACATCGCGGCGCGCCGCCGGTCGGCGCGTGCGCATGAGCTCCACACCACGCAGCGGAACCGCGGCACGCAGCAGCACCGCGTGCGCCTGCGCGCCCGGGCCGCAGACGGCGTTCGCGCACCAGTGCATGCCGTACGTGAAGTACACGTAGAGCGTGCCGGGCCGGGCGAACATCGACGCGTTCCGAAGTGTGGGGCCGCGGTACGCGTGACTGCCCGGATCATCAGAGCCGCAGTACGCCTCGACCTCCACGAGCCGCGCGGCCAGGCCGTCGCCGGGCCGCGCGAGCACCTTGTTGAGCAGCTCCGGCGCGACTTCGCGAGCGTCGCGGTCGTAGAAGCGGCGCGGCAGGGTGCGCACCCGAACCGCCGCGTCAGGAGCCGACGAGCATCACGTGCTGCGCGGTCAGCCGGGCCCGCGCCGCCGCGAGCTGGCTCACGAGAGGCTCCGGACCGGCACCACCTCGAGACGAACGCCGGCGCACCGCCGCGCCCGGCTCGAGCAGCACGAGCGCGTCGGGCCCGAGGCGCGGATCGGTGGCAACCAGCTCGTCGAGCGTGACACCCCGCTCCACCGACTGGCGAACGAGGTTGCCGACCACGGCATGCGCGTCGCGGAACGGCATCCCTGCCCGCACGAGCCACTCGGCCAGGTCGGTCGCCGCATTCTCGGGCGAGTCGGCCGCAACGGCCATGCGCTCCATGCGGAACGTGGCAGTGTCGAAGAGGCCGGCGAGTGCCGACAGCGTGAGCGCACACGTGTCGAGCGCATCGAACAAGGGCTCTTTGTCTTCTTGGAGATCGCGGTTGTACGCGAGGGGCAGGCCCTTCAGCGTGGCGAGCAGCCCGGCCAGGTCGCCGATGAGCCGCCCGGCCTTGCCGCGCGCCAGCTCGGCGATGTCGGGGTTCTTCTTCTGCGGAAGCATCGAGCTGCCGGTGGCGTACGCGTCGGCGAGGTGCAAGAACCCGAACTCCTCCGTGGTCCACAGCACGATCTCCTCACCCATGCGGGAGAGGTGCACCTGGCACAAGGCCGCGCAGAAGAGCGCTTCGGCGACGAAGTCACGGTCGCCCACTGCGTCGAGGCTGTTGTCGAAGGGCCGGGCGAAGCCCAAGAGCTGCGCCGACAGCACCGGGTCGATCGGCAGGCTCGAACCGGCGAGTGCGCCCGCACCGAGCGGTGAGACGTCGGCCCGTGTGAGGCAGTCGGACCATCGATCCACATCGCGGGCCAGCGCCCACACATGCGCGAGCAGGTGATGTGCGAGCAGCACCGGCTGCGCACGCTGCAGGTGCGTGTAGCCGGGCAAGTACGCGTCGCCGGCCTCCTCGGCCCTGCGAACCAGCACCTCCTGCAACGCCGTGATCCGACCGATCTGGTCGCGCGCCGCGTCCTTCAACCACAGCCGAAGGTCGGTGGCCACCTGGTCGTTGCGGCTGCGGCCGGTGTGCAGCTTCGCGCCACTGCTTCCGGCGATCTCCGTGACGCGCCGCTCGATCGCGGTGTGGATGTCCTCGTCGGATTCGAGGAAGACGAACGTGCCGTCGGCGAGCTCGCTCTCGACGCGATCGAGCGCAGTGATGATGACCGCGCGCTCCTCGTCGGTGAGCAGGCCCTGGTGGGCCAGCATCGTCACGTGGGCTCGTGAGCCGGCGAGGTCGTGGCGCGCGAGGCGCTGGTCAAAGTGCAGGCTCGCGGTGAACGCGACGAGCTCTTCGGCCGGCCCCTCACCGAAGCGGCCGTGCCACAACGTGAGACCCTGCGGTGCCTTGCCGTCGTGCGTCACGACTTCGACCCCGGGCCCTGACGGCGCGACCAGGTCTGAGCCGACAGGCCCCAGAGTCGCACGAAGCCCGCGCTGTCTTCATGGCGGAACGTGTCACCGGCGTCGTACGTGGCGAGGTCGTGGTCGTAGAGGCCGCGCGGCGCACGCCGCCCGGCCGGATAGCAACGCCCCGCTTCGAGCCGCAGGCGCACCTCGCCCGTGACGTGCTCCTGGGTGACGTCGACGAAC
>JADGOO010000084.1 GCA_017882905.1 Acidimicrobiia bacterium
GACGGCGTCGGGGTTCACCGATACCGACGTGATGCCGAAGCGAACGAGATGCTCCGCGAACTCGGGCCGGTTCGATGGCGCCTGACCGCACAACGAGCTCGTGATCCCAGCCTCGCGCGCCGCGGTGATGATCCGGGCGATCGCATCGAGGACGGCTGCATCCGATTCGTCGAAGAGCTCGCTGCAGATCTCGGAGTCGCGGTCGACCCCCAACATCAGCTGGGTGAGGTCGTTCGACCCGATCGACACGCCGTCGATGCCGAGTGCGGCGTACTCGGGGATGCGATACACGACCGACGGCACCTCAGCCATCACCCAGCGGTGCAAGCCGCGTTGGCGGCCGAGGGGGCTCGCGTCGAGCAGCTCGAGGCATGCCTCGAGCTCCCAGAGCGTGCGCACGAACGGGATCATCACGTGGAGGTTCGGCGTCTCCTCCCGCACGCGAGCGAGCATCTCGCACTCGAGCGCGAACAGCTCGGGTTCACGCACGTAGCGATAGCAGCCGCGGTAGCCGATCATCGGGTTGTCCTCGACCGGTTCGAAGTCGCTGCCACCCTCGAGCTTGGCGAACTCGTTGCTCCGGAAGTCGATCGTGCGGTACACGACAGGGCGTGGCGCGAAGGCACCCGTGATCCGTAGCAGCGACGCGGACATCTTGGCGATGAACTGCTCCCGCTCGCCGCGGGCGAGCAACGCGCGCGGATGCACGCCGCCGAGCGCGTCGGTGATCATGAACTCGGCCCGCAACAAGCCGACGCCATCGACCGGCAGCGCGGCAACGCGCTCGGCTTGATCGGCAATGGCCAGGTTCACGTAGAGGCGTGTGGCGAGCGGTTCGACCACCTCGACAGCAGGGCCGGTTGTCGTCACTGCCGTTGCCGGCACCGACTCGACCAGCTCGCCTGCGAGCACGACCCCCTTGGCCCCGTCGACCGTGACGAGCTCGCCGTCGCGCAACAGCTCGGTGGCCCGCCGCGCGCCGACGATGCACGGCACACCCAGCTCACGGCTCACGATGGCCGCGTGGCACGTCATGCCGCCGCCGTCGGTCACGAGCGCCGCCGCGCGCCGCAACACCGGCACCCAGTCGGGATTCGTCATCGGCGCCACGAGGATCTCACCATCGACGAGACGGTCGCCTTCCTCGGGCGACCGCAGCAGGCGCACCTTGCCGCTCACGCGGCCGGGCGACGCGCTCAAGCCGCGCACGAGCACTTCGCCGACATGGTCGGCGGGCTGGAGCGTGGTGATCGGGCGCGACTGCACGATGTAGGTCGCGCCACCCGCGAGCGCCCATTCCACGTCTTGCGGCTCGCCGTAGTGCTCTTCGATGCGCAGGCCGAGGCGCGCGAGCTCGAGCACCTCGTCGTCGCTGCACACGCGCCGGCTGCCTTCGGCCGCCGGGAGATCGACACGCCGGTCGCCGCCGCCGTCGTCGCGCACGATCATGTGCGTCTGCACACCCACGCGCACGTCGATCAGCCGCGGACCGTCCTTCGCCACGATGTACGTGTCGGGTTCCACTTGACCGCCCACGACCACTTCGCCCAACCCGAACGCGCCTTCGATCACCACGCGGTCGAGCGCTCCCGTGGCCGGGTCGGCCGTGAACATCACACCGCTGCGCTCCGAATCGACCATCCGTTGCACGACCACCGCGATGGCGGGTTCGTCGGTGACGTTCGAACGCAGCCGGTACGCGATGACGCGCGCGCCGAACAGCGACACCCAGCAATCCAGCACTCGCTCCAGGACGGCATCGATGTTGTCGATGTTCGTGAAGGTCTGGTTCATGCCCGCGAACGACGTTCCCGCCGTGTCCTCGGCCGTCGCCGACGACCGCACGGCTACCCGACCTACGCCGAGACGGTGGAAGGCCTTGGCGACCTCGCGCCGCACGTCTTCGGGCACGCCCGCCTTGCGCACGAGCTGTTGCAGCCGTTCGGAGACGGCCGCGAGCGTGGCGGGATCGTCGACGTCGGCACCCCCGGCGCCCACCGCCAGCTCGTCGCGCACACCACCCGTGGCCATCGCCTCCAGATACGCGCCGGCCGTGATCACGAAGCCAGGCGGAACGGGCATCCCCGCGCGCGTGAGCTCACCGAGATTGGCGCCCTTGCCGCCGGCCCTGGGGACGTCGGCGAGGGTGATGTCTTCGAACCAGATGACAGCACTCATGGTCCGAGTTTCGACCCGAGCCGCGCGTCCCGACCAGGGGCGATCGTCCCGATGGCGTAGGGATAGCGGGACCTTCGCCCCTTGGCGCGCGCCCGGCGCCGTCGGAGGCTGTGGGTGAGCGACGAAAGGACCGGCATCATGACGGCATTCGTGGTCGACGCCAAGCACGCCGCAAAGGACGCGGACCGTCGTCAGACGACCCTCTACCGAGATGACGGTCTGCAGGTCGAGGTCATCAACCTCCCGCCCGGCGCGCGCACCGGGGGTGCTGCCGAATCGAGCGACGTGGTCGTGTACTGCCTGAAGGGCGAAGGCCAGCTCGTGGTCGATGGCCACACCGATGCGATCGATGAACACAGCCTCGCGGTCGTGCCGAAAGGCTCCAGCTACGAGCTACTCGAAACCCACAAGGGCCGGTTGCGCGCGCTCAGGATCTCGACCTGCACACCCGCGGCGGCCGGTCACGCCGTCACGGCGGAGGGCGCGGCGCCGGACACCACCGAGACCGCACTTGCCGCCGCGCAACGTGCCCTCGAGTCGCCGACGATGTTCGAGTCGATGTGGCGAGACGCCATCGTCGAAGCCCTCGACCAGCTGGGTCGGGCGCTCGACGACCACATCGTGCGGGCCGACGGCCCGGGCGGCTTCCTCGACACGAGCGAGGCCCAGGCGCCGCACCTCATCCGTCGCCTCGAAGCGTTGAGCGCCGAGCACTCGCTCCTGCGCAACGAGCTCAGCGAGGCACGCGACGCGGTCGCACACTCGGTCGGCGCCGACGGCGCCGGTGAGCTCGTGACCATGGTGAGCGCCACGCTCACTCGACTCGACACGCACCTCGGTGCCGCGAACCGCCTGGCGATGGAGATCGCCAACCGCGACATCGGGCCCGGCGACTGAGCGACCTCAGGCCGCGGCAGGCGTCACGCTCGCGGCGTCAGTCGCCGGCGATGACGATGCGGTAGCCAACATCGTGGGTCGCGAGCGTGCGCAACCGGCCGTGCCGTGCGTCCCAGCGGCCCGACGCGAGGTCGGCGCGCAATCGCTCGGCCCCCGCCGCCACCAGCGACGGCGCCAGTTGCGCGAACGACGACATCCCCGAGCGCACACCGGCGTCGAGGTACGCCTCGGGCCGCGACCAGTACGCGCCGCCGAAGCCATCGGTGCAGTCGTTCGGCACCGGAACGATCACGACGTCGCGCACGGCGAGATGGCGTCGGAAGAACGCTTCGCCGGGCGGGTCGATCTCGCTCGGCAGGTCGCGGATCTCGGGCCAGTAGTCCATCATCCAGGCCTCGTCGGTGCGGGCCGGCTCGAAGAAGAACACCACTTGGCGCGGCGCAACCCGTTGCAGCTCACGAAGGCCCCCAGCTCGGTCACGCCAGTGGTGCACGGTGAGCACGCACAGCGCGGCGTCGAACGAACGCGAAGGGAACGGCAGCGCCTCGGCGATGCCGCGCACAGCGGGCGCAGCGTGGGGATCACGCTGCGCGAGCATCGTCGGCGACGGCTCCAACGCCACCAGCGACGGACCCACGGGCTCGTAGTTCCCGGTGCCGGCGCCGACGTTGAGCACGCGGGGCGCATGGCCGAGCGCGGCGTTGATCGCGGCTGCGATGCGCGGATCCGCACGGCGTTGCATCGCGTAGCCCGTACCGATGCGTTCGTAGTCGGTCATACGTGGGCGGCGCGGGCCACGGTCGGGTCAGATCTCTCGCAGCAGGCGTGCCATCTCGATCGCCGTGCACGCGGCCTCTTCGCCCTTGTGGCCTTCCTTGCCGCCGAGTCGCTCCAGGGCCTGCTCGCGCGTGTCGACGGTGAGCACGCCGAAGATCACAGGTATCCCCGTGTCGACCGCGGCCTGCACGAGTCCTTGCGTGGCGCCGCCCGCGACGTACTCGAAGTGGGCCGTGTCGCCGCGGATCACCGCGCCGAGACAGATCACCGCATCGACGCGTCCGGAGTCGGCGAGTCGCTTGGCGAGCACCGGGAGCTCGAACGCGCCGGGCACCCACCAGACCGAGACGTCGGCGTCGCGGGCTCCGTGTTCCGCGAGCGCGGCCGTGCACCCCTCGAGCAGTCGCTCGGTGATGTCGCGGTTGAAGCGCGCCACGGCGATGCCGAAGCGCAGGCCGACGGCATCGAGCACGCCTTCGTGTGAGCTGTACTCCCCCATTGCCCCGTTCCTGTCAGCTGTGCCCGAGCTCGGAGTCGTCGGTGTCGTCGATGTGCAGCAGATGGCCGAGCTTGTGTTGCTTCGCACGGAGGTACGCGATGTTCTCGACGTTCGGCTTCGGCAACAACGGCACACGCTCGACGATCTCGAGCCCGTAGCCCTCGAGTCCGCCGTACTTGCTCATGTTGTTCGTCATCAGACGCATGGTGGTCACGCCGAGCTCGACGAGGATCTGCGCGCCGATGCCGTACTCGCGCGAATCGACGGGGAGCCCGAGGTCGAGGTTCGCCTCGACAGTGTCACGACCCTGCTCCTGCAGCGCGTACGCGCGCATCTTGTGCCCGAGCCCGATGCCGCGCCCTTCATGGCCTCGCAGGTACACGACGACGCCGCGACCTTCGGCCGCCACGCGCGCCAACGCGAGGTTGAGCTGCGGACCGCAGTCGCACCGCAGC
The DNA here is from genome assembly GCA_017882905.1 of Acidimicrobiia bacterium. Lineage (GTDB taxonomy): Bacteria > Actinomycetota > Acidimicrobiia > IMCC26256 > PALSA-610 > Chersky-683. The sequence goes on from JADGOO010000084.1 coordinate 4,807, forward strand.
GAGCCGAACACGTCGCCGGTGAGGCATTCGCTGTGCACCCGCACCAGCACGTTCTCGGCGCCTGCGATCTCGCCCATCACGAACGCCACGTGCTCGGTGTCGTCGACGATGCTCTCGAACACGTGCGCGGTGAAGTCACCGAACTCGGTCGGGATGCGTGCCTCGGCCACCCGTCGGACCAGCTTCTCCTGACGCCGGCGGTAGCGCACGAGATCGGCGATCGAGATCAGCACGAGGCCGTGCTCGGCCGCGAACGTTTCGAGCTGCGGCAGTCGCGCCATTGTGCCGTCGTCGTTGACCACCTCGGCGAGCACACCCGACGCGTAGCCGCCGGCCAGTCGGGCGAGATCGACGGCGGCTTCGGTGTGCCCCGCCCGCTTGAGCACGCCACCCGGTCGGTAGCGCAGCGGGAAGATGTGACCCGGGCGCGCGAAGTGGGTCGGGCGCGACGCAGGATCGATCAGCGCCCGCACCGTGGCGGCGCGGTCGGCCGCGCTGATGCCGGTGGTGGTGCCGGTGTTGCAGTCGACCGACACGGTGAACGCCGTGCGCTGCGCCTCGGTGTTGGCCACGTTGTCGACCATCAGCGGGATGTTCAGCTCGTCGAGACGGTCGCCCTCGAGCGGTTGGCAGATCACCCCACTCGTGTAGCGGATCATGAACGCCATCTTCTCGGCGGTCATGGTCTCCGCGGCGCCGATGAGGTCGCCCTCGTTCTCGCGGTCTTCGTCATCGACCACGACGACCAGCTCGCCGCGCCGGATGGCGTCGACGGCAGCTTCGATGGGTGCGAACGGCATGATGATCAGTGCTCCTTGTCGAGCAAGCGCTCGACGTACTTGGCGACCACGTCGACCTCGAGGTTCACGCGCCCTCCGACCGGTACCGGCCCGAGCGTCGTGACGGCCCGCGTGTGCGGGATGACTGCGATCGTGAAGTGATCGCGTGCGGCGTCGACGATCGTGAGACTCACGCCGTCGACGGTGATCGAGCCCTTCTCGACCGTGTAGCGCGTGACAGCGGCGGGCGCGTCGACACGCAACGTCATGGAGCCGTCGGCGTTCGGCGTCTTTGCCGCGACGGTGCCGGTGGCGTCGACGTGGCCCTGCACGAGATGGCCGCCCAGGCGGTCGGCGAGCCGCACCGGACGTTCGAGGTTCACGGCGGCGCCAGGCACCAACGCTCCGAGGTTCGTGCGCGCCAACGTCTCGCGCACGGCGTCGGCTGCCCACCATCGGCCTGCGGGGTCGAGCTCGACCACCGTGAGACAACAGCCGTTGACCGCGATCGACGCGCCGAGCACGGCATCGTCGAGCACAGTGGTCGCGTCGATCACGATGCGCGCGCCGCCTTCGTTCGGCGTGACCGAGCGCACCTGACCGAGCTCCTCGACGATGCCCGTGAACATCTAGCTCGCCTCCGCGTGCGCGCCGAGCGTGTAATCGAGCCGGACGTCGTTGCCGAGGCGCCGCACCGCACGCAGCGCGAAGCGCGGGGCGTCGCTCATCGTGGCCACCGTGTCGAGCGGCAGCGCCGGCAACCCCTGCGGCCCGAGAGCGGTGTTGCCCACATAGGTGACGAGCCGCTGCGCCCGCCCCTCGGCGAGCAGCGCGCCGTGCAGCGCCGCGCCGCCCTCGACCATCACTTGGAGCACATCGCGCGCCGCGAGCAGCTGCAGCACCGCGTCGAGATCGACACCCGAGCCGCGCGCACCGGCGCCCACCTCCACGACTTCGACTCCCGTGGCCTTCCATGCCGCCACCACTTCGGGGTCGGCCGCCGCGGTGGTGCACACCAACGTGGGCGCGAGTGAGATGTCGAACAGCGGGCCCGTGGCGGGGGCGCGGCCGCGCCCGTCGAGCAGCACGCGCAGTGGTGCGCGTCCGACGGGTGCGTCGTCGTCATCGGGAAGCGCACGGACCGTGAGCGCGGGCTGGTCGATGCGCGCGGTTCCGCCGCCGACGACGATCGCCTGTGAATCAGCGCGCAGCGCGTGCGCGTCGGCGCGCGCGAATGGTCCCGTGATCCATTGCGACGTTCCGTCGGCCGCCGCGACGCGGCCGTCGATGCTCATCGCCGTCTTCAACAGCGCGAACGCGCGGCCGGTGCGGCGCTGGTGCAGGTAGGCGGCGAGCTGGTCGGCGGCCGCATCGGCTTCCACGCCCACCACGACCTCGATGCCCGCGGCACGCAGCTGCGCGAACCCGCGGCCGGCAACTCGCTCGTCGGGGTCTTCGAGCGCGGCGACCACCTTCGTGACGCCGGCCGCGATGAGTGCCTCCGTGCACGGTGGCGTGTTGCCGTGATGGCTGCACGGTTCGAGCGTCACGTACGCGGTGGCGCCCCGCGCCCCATCGACGCGGTGCTCGGCGAACAGCGCGAGCGCGTTCGTCTCGGCATGACCGCCGCTCGGATATGCACCCGTGGAGGCGACGGCCACCAGCTCCCCGTCGACCACGAGCGCGCAGCCCACGTGCGGCCAGGGCGGTGCGACGCGGCGCGCGCGACCGGCGGCATCGAGCGCTGCTCGCATCGCCTCGTCGTCGCGCACGGGAACCGCCTCGGTTCACGCCCGAACGGGTGACGACGCGCGAGCAGGCGACGGCGAGCACCGCACCGTGTGACCCCGCGGGGCGCGCCACGCTGCCGTGTCGTCGAAGCCCTCTCCCATCCGGACTCTTACCGTCGGCCCCGGAGTTCCACCGGGTCGGGCCGCTCGCTCGTTGCCGGACGAGAGGCTTCGCGGGCTGTACCGCCGGTCGGGACTTGCACCCGAGGAGCTCGCAGCTCCGTATCCCGAGGGCTGTTGTCGGTTGTCAGGTCCACGGTACACGGTACGGCGCAAAAATGGAACACGTTTCAATCTCGCTGTGCCCTCTGACCAGGAGCGCCACGTTCCGAGTGCGCCGAATCGTGCAGATCGGCCAGACTTGGCCCCCTGTGGCATACGTGGTGGTGAGCGGGTTGCCCGGCAGCGGGAAGTCGACAGTGGCCCGTCCGCTCGCCGCCGAGCTGGCCTTGCCCCTGATCGTGAAGGACACCATCAAAGAAGCGATCTGGGACGGCCTCGGCCCGGGCGACATCGCCTGGTCGCGGCGGCTCGGCGCAGCCGCGGCCGAGGCCTTCTGGCGGGTGGCCGCCGACGCCGGCACCGGCGTGCTCGACAACTTCTTCCACCGGGCGTTCGCGCACCGCATCGCCGCGCTGAACGGACCGGTGCTCGAGGTGCACTGCGCGTGCCCCGCCGACGTCGCCCGCGATCGCTACGCGACGCGCCGCCGCCACCCGTGCCACTTCGACCTCGCGAACCTCGCGCGCTTCGACGACTGGGTGCGCACCGACGCCGGGCCATTGGCGCTCGGCGGACCACTCCTCGACCTCGACACCACCTACGCCTTCGACGTCGACGTCATCGCGACCTGGGTCCGAGAGAACGGCGGCACGGGCGGCTGACCGTGGTCACCGGCGGGCTTGCGCGGTTCGCGCTCCCTCGGTCGACGTACCGAAGCGACTCCCGGACGAACCGCCTAGGCGCGGTGAGCTTGGTTGCGCCGGACAGCGCGCCGCCCAACGAGTAGTAGCGCCAGGCCAGCGATCGCTTCCGGCGGCCCACCTGCCAGATGTCGCCCGACGGCCCTCGCGTCTTGAGCGCGATGAAGTTCCAGTGCGCTCGCGTCCGAGCACGACGCCTCCAACCTTCTCTTGGATACGAACGTATGTTCGTCTAGCATGGTGGCATGCTCGAAGCGCTCGCGGCCGAAGTTCGCAGGCTCGCGGCGGTCGAGATCGCC
>JADGOO010000085.1 GCA_017882905.1 Acidimicrobiia bacterium
CCCGCTGATCCGTTCGAACACGGCATCGGGCAGCGAGCGACGGCTGACCGGGTCGAGCATGTGCCCAAGCGTTACCCAAACTGGTCATCTGGTCAACTGGTATTACCAGATGATCCGTCAGCAATGGGATCGAACCGCGCGCAACGATTCCCCAGCATCGTGTTGCAGTAACCTCGAAGTGTGTGTGCCCTATGCCCGTGCAGCGGTCGCAGGATCCGATCGAGCGGATCGTCGTCGCCACTTCGTCACGTCGGCCGGGTGAATCGACACGTCTCGACTCGGCCGGTCAGTAGTATGATGTCGGCCGGACGATGATCGGCGAACAGATCGGCAACTACGTCGTCAGGCAGCAGCTCGGCGAAGGCGGGATGGGCGCGGTCTACCTCGCCGAACATCCCCAGATCGGCAAGCGCGTGGCCCTCAAGGTGCTGCACGCCGAGCTCGCCGCGAATGTGGACATCACGACGCGGTTTTTTCACGAGGCGAAGGCGGTCAACGACATCGGGCACCCGAACATCGTCGACATCCTCGACTTCGGCAGCATGACCACCGAGCGCGGTCCGCTCGTCTACCTGGTCATGGAGCTGCTCACCGGCTCGACGCTGACCACCGTGATCGAGCAGGGCGCGATCGATCCGCAGCGCACGGTGCGGATCGCGCTCCAGATCGCCGACGCGCTCGCCGCATCTCACGCGAAGGGGATCGTCCACCGCGATCTCAAGCCCGACAACATCATGCTCGTCGCGCGCGGTCGCGACGAGCAGGTCAAGCTGCTCGACTTCGGCATCGCGAAGATGACGGCCGGTACGACCTCGACGAAGACGCGCACCGGCATGGTGATGGGCACGCCCCGGTACATGTCTCCCGAGCAATGCGAGGGTCGCGGCAACATCGATCACCGCACCGATATCTACGCGCTCGGCATCGTGCTCTACGAGATGCTGACCGGGCGGCTGCCGTTCAACGGCAGCGGCTACGGCGAGATCCTGGTCAAGCAGATGACCGAGGCACCAGTGCCGCTCTCGACGGTGCGCCCCGGCATCTCACCTCACCTCGAGCAGATCGTGCTGAAGGCTCTGCAGAAGCGACCCGAGGAGCGGTTCGCCACGATGGAGGAGCTCGCGTCCGCGCTCGCGCAGCCGGAGCGCTACGTCGACGCCCACGGGGGCCGTCAGGGCTTCTTGCCGGCATCGCCGATCACGGCTGCGTCGCCGACCGCGTCGACGGTGATGCTGGACGCGACCCCGCCGGTGAAGACCCACCCGACGACGCTGAGCTACAGCGCCGGCCAGGCGACCGGGGCGCCCGCGACGGGTTCGCAGATCGCGGCGCCTGCAGCGGTTGGCCGCAACAAGACGCTCCTCGCGATCGGCGGGATCGCGGTGGTCGCTCTCGTGGGCGGCATCGGCTTCATCGCGCTGCACACGAAGGGCTCGTCAGACGCGGCCGTCGGGCCCACCGCGGCGGTCGAGCCCACCGGGTCAGGCACGACGGTCGCTCCGAGTCCCAGCGCGAGCCCCACGATCACGCCGAGGCCCGCGACCGCGCCGGCCGCAACCGCGCCGGTCATGAACAGCGTGGTACCGGCGCGCAAGACGATCCGGTTGACCGTCGATACGACGCCGGCCGGCGCCACGATCTTCGTGGACGGCGACAACAAGCCGCGCTGCGTGTCCCCGTGCGACGTCGAGGTTCAACGCTCCGCCAACGACACGCACCTCACGGTCAAGCTCGCCGGTTTCAAGGACGAGCAGCGCACGATCCGGCTGGATTCCGATCAGCACCTCGCGCTCGATCTCGAGAACAAGCCTGCTCCGGCGCAGCACCATGCGACGACCCCGGCCAAGCCGCTGCCCCAGCCGATCGGCGACAATACGCTCAACCCGTTCGACAATTGATCCATTGAGGTGACGCGTCATGTTTCGAGTGGTGGTTGGCTTGGCAATCGTACTGTCGGCGAGTCCGGTGTTCGCCGACGAGGCAAGCGCCCGGAAGCGGTTTTCGGACGGAGAGCGCGCCTACAACCTCGGCGAGTTCGACAAGGCGGTCGAGCTGTTCAAGCAGGCCTACTCCGAGTGGCCGGAACCGGCGTTCCTGTTCAACGTCGCCCAGACCTACCGCCAGGCTGGTGACTGCAAGCAGGCGCTGTTCTTCTACAAGCGCTTCCTGGCGCTCAAGCAGAACGACACCAAGAAGCCGATCAACCCCGCGCTCCAGACCGAGGTCGAGAAGCGCATCGTCGAGCTCGAGGAGTGCCTGCGCCGCGAGCTCGCGAGCAAGCCGCCCACCGCGCTCGAGAGCGGCACCACGCCGCCGACCACGCCGGCGCCGACGCCGCCGACCACGCCGGCGCCGACGCCGCCGACCACGACCGCTCAGGTCGAGAAGCCGGTCGACGACAAGGACGTTGACGATAGCAAGGCGCCGACCGAGCCCGCGTCGAGTCAACCCTCGCTGCTCTCGGCGCGCGTCGAGCTTGGTGGGGGCAAGCTGACGGCCGGCGAGCTCGTCACGCCGATCCAGTTTGCAGGCGCGATCGTCGTCGGCCACCCACTGTCGCTCGGCGACAAGCTCACGCTCGAGCTCGGTGCCGCGCTCTCGGTCACGCCGGTGCCGTACGCGGGGATCGGCGGCGAGCATGGCTCGGCCACGCTGATCGGCGTGCTCGCGAACTTCGCGCCGACGTACGCATTGACCTCCAAGCTCGGCGCGCGCCTCGATATCGGCGTCGGCGCCCAGATCTTCTCGGGCCTCGGCAACGGTAACCCGTTCACCGAGATGGGAACGGCGCCGAGCGGCTCACTGACAACCCTGCTCGTCCGTGCCGCCGTCTCGGCTGACTTCGCGGTCACGCCCAACGTCGTGCTCACCGCCACGCCGCTCGCGTTCGGCTACAGCCCGGCACCGAAAGGATTCCTGCCGGCGATCTCCTCGCTGACTACGCTGTCGTTGATGGTCGGCGTCGCGTATCGGCGCTGAGCCAGCCTCTCGTCGCGCGCGGTTCAGCGACCGACGATCGTGCCGAGACTCGCTGGCGGGGACTGGGCACCGCTGCCCGTGATCGTCATGTCGACCGTATTGATGCGAATCCTGCCGACCGCGCCGCCACCACCGCCGGCGTAGTCCGTCGTTCCGGCGGTGTTGGCCTTGGCGCCACCGTTGGTGGGCGGCGTGGTCCCAGCCCCGCCGCTGCCACCGTGCACGCCGTTGGTGCAGATATCTCCCAAGGCGGGCGTCGTCGACAGGTCGCCATTTCCGCCCGTCGAGCCGCTCAAGCTGCCGCAGCCACCGCCACCGCCGTTCGCGTACGCACCGCCGGTCAACGAGACCGCGGGTGCCTCGAGCAGGATGCCACCGCCCGAACCACCCCCCGTGCTGACCGCACCGCCGAGACCGTTCGCGCCGATCACACCTGCGACGACGATCTGGGTTCCACTCGTGATCTGGATCGCGCCGCCGCCGATGCCGAGCCCACCGAACGAATTCTTGCCGCCACTACATCCCCCGCGTAGAGGGATCAGCGGAGCGGTGCCGGAGTTGGCGCCCCCCGCGCCGCCATTTGCGACCGCGACCACCGCGCCACCGGCTCCGCCGGGCTGAGCGAACCCACCACCTCCGCCGCCGGGGTTGTCGTTGTCAGCCCCGGCCGCCGCCGTCGAGGCTCCCATGCACGGATCGTTACCGGTCATCGACCCGGCGTTGATCATCACCAGCGTGCCATCGATCGAGACGTCGCCGGCGCTCATGATCGCGATCGCAGGCGCACCTGGTTGGCCGCCGAACGTGAGCGTGCGGTTGGCCGCCACACTGAGACCTCCCACCGAGACCACGATCACGCTTGGCGCGCCGCCCGTTCCGGCGACCAGCACGGCCTTCACCTGGAGGGTACCCACCGCGAGCGTGCCGTTGGCCGCGTTGAAGCCGTTATCCATGTCGACGTTCGTATTCGCCGTGATGTTCACCGAGGGTTCGGTTGCCGCGGCGTCGAGCTGGGCGGCGAACCCGTTGGACGGATCGACCTTGTCCTCGCAGGCGAGCGCCGTGGGATCGCAGCGCAGCCCGCACGCCCTCTGCACCTCGGCGGTGCCATCGGCATTGCAGGAGACGAGCGTGTTCGCATCACAGCGCAGCGTCGCCGAGGCCGTGCATGCGACGCTCGCTCCGTCGTCGCTACCGACCCCGCCGTCGTCCACATTCGACTTCCCGTGGATCTCACCGCAGGCGACCAGCGCCCCACAGAATGCTACAAGCCACCAGGAACCAAACTCTCGCATTGTCGACCTCGCATGCTCCGAGCCGGAGTCAGCTGCACTATCACACCGCACGCCGGTTCGCAGCGCAATAGCATATCGCTCGACGAGCATACGATCGTCCCATGAACTGCCACGTCGTCACGTCGAGCACGGTGAACTCGGCCACGTCGTCGACGTTCGCCGAATTTGCGCATCGAGATCATGCGGCTGCCGGCGCGCGTTGAAGCGAGGGATGCGTCGAAGGTGATCGAAGGTCCCGCGCGCGGACTCGAGTTGATCGGCGAGCTCGATCGCGACGAGCGGATCGCCCGCACGATCGGCTCGATGCGGTGCGCGCGCACCTCCACGAGCGGGCCGGCGATCGCGAGGCGTGCGGCACACTCGCTACCGGAGGATGCGGCGCTCCGCGGGGCGGATCTCGATATTGAAGTCGAGCAAGAAGTTCATCCCGAGCACGCCATCGACGCCGTAGCCGAGGTCAGCCACATTGACGTGCACTGCGGGCACGGTGACGCCGGCCCGGCTGCGAGCGCCACGAGGCCTCGCTCGACTGCCAGACGCGCGGCGCGTGTTGCCGCGCGGCGTACCACTCCTTCTGCGGTCGGAGACTTTGGCGATTGGACGCTCGTCGGAAGCTAGATCCCGATCCCCTGCATTGGGCATCGAGGCCCCGACTAGTCGATCGCCTTTCGGCGTAGACAGCCTTCGTCTCGAAAGACCTCGGAAGAATTGAGTACACGTGTGGCACGACAGCTGCTGAAGAGCACG
>JADGOO010000086.1 GCA_017882905.1 Acidimicrobiia bacterium
GAGCTACGCGACGCGATGGCCGCGCTCGACACGCTCGCCGCGCTCGCGTTCGGAGGCGACCCGCAACGCTCCCGTTCGCTCGGCGGCCAGTTCACCGACGACCGGGCCGTCGGCGCGTCCGACGTCCTCGCCTCCCTCGCGCTCTGAACCCCGGAACCCGGCGATCAGCGCTGCGCGTAGGCGGTGTCGAAGAGGTCTTGCAGCTCGACGCGCAGGCGCTCCGTGAGCTCGTCGACCGCGACGCGCTTCACCACCGTGCCCGTCATCGTCGGCGGCACGATCGGATCGCCCACGAGCACCACACCGCGGCCGAAGTGCGGCAACCGGCCGCGGCGCGGTGACCGGAACGGCTCTTCGCTGCCCGCCAACGCCACCGGCACGATCGGGACCTGCGCCTTGATCGCCAGGTACGCGGCACCGGGCTGGAGGGGTTGGATCTTGGTGCCGTGCTGGCGGGTGCCTTCGGGGTACACGGCGACCACTTCGCCATCGCGCAGCAGCGCGAGCGAGTCGCGCAGCGGCCCGCGGTCGCTGCCGTCGCGCTCCACCGCGAAGCCGCCGAGCCCGCGGAAGATCGAACCGAGCAGCGGCACCCGGAACAGCGGTGCCTTGCCCATGAAGCGGATCCGCCGCTTCGTGGCGGTGGCGAGCCACGGGATGTCGAGCATCGAGCGGTGCGACGGTGCGAACACAAACGCGCCCTCGAGCGGCACCTTCTCCTTGGCGAGCACGCGCACGCGCCACGGTGCGGTGCACACTGCGACCACCAACGGCCGCGCCACCCAGAAGAACCACCGCTCCCACAGGCTCATGCCGTCACCTCCTTGTAGCGAGTGACGATCTCGTCGACCACATCGTCGATCGCTCGGTCGGTGCTGTCGATGCGCCACGCGTCGGTGGCCGCCCTGAGCGGCGATGCCGCGCGATGCGAATCGATCCGGTCACGCCGCTCGATGGCTGCGCGCACGTCGGCAAAGTCGACGGCGCGTCCCGCCGCTGCTTCGTCGGCCATGCGCCGGCGCGCCCGCTCGTCGTCGGATGCGCTCAAGAACACCTTGAGGCGAGCGTCGGGGAACACGACGGTGCCGATGTCACGGCCTTCGACCACACCGCCCGAGTGGGTTGCTGCCCATGCCCGCTGATGATCCACCATGATGCGGCGCACCTCGGGGTGGGCCGACACCGCCGAGACGCTGGCGTTCACGTGCGGCGTACGGATCTCGTTGCTCACGTCGGTGCCGTTCACCCGTGTGCACGGACCGTCTTGTTCGATCTCGATCGATGCCGCGATGGCGGCGCACGCGGCCTCGTCTTCGAGGTCGGCGCCGGCTTCGAGACACGCCAACGTGACGGCGCGGTACATCGCGCCCGTGTCGAGCACGGTGAGACCCAGACGCGCCGCAGCCATGCGGGCCACCGTGCTCTTGCCCGCGCCGGCCGGACCGTCGATCGCGAGGATCCCGGCCGCACCGGCGCTACGCGCCGTCGCTGCGCTCATCGCGACGACATTCTCATGTGCCCGTGAGCGCGCGCAGATCCGCTTCGAACTCCGGGTAGGAGATCGCCACGGATCGCCAACCGCGCACGGTCGAATCAGCTTCGATCGCGTGGGCCGCCACGGCAGCCGCCATGGCAATGCGATGATCGCCGTGGCTCTTGAGCGTGCCACCGCCCCGGGGGACTCCGCCGCGGATCACGAACCCGTCGCGCCGCGCCTCGCAGCCGATGCCGAGCTGGGTGAGCTCTTGTTGCACGGCCCCGATGCGGTTGCTCTCCTTCACGGCCAGCTCGGCCGCGTCGCGTACCTCGGTCACGCCTTCGGCGAAGGCGGCGGCCATCGCGAGCACCGGGATCTCGTCTTGGATGTTCGGGATCTCGTCGCCTTCCATCGTGGTGCCCGTCAACGGCCCGTGCGCCACGTGGATCTCCCCGACCGGCTCGTCGAGCACCTCGCCGGTGACGACCACGCTGATGCGCGCGCCCATGCGCGCGAGCACGTCGACGAAGCCGATGCGCGTGGGGTTGACCGCGACGCCCTCGATCACGATCTCGCTCCCCGGCGTGATCGACGCGGCTACCGCGAAGAACGCCGCCGACGACGGATCACCGGGCACGTCGATCTCGAACGCGTCCCAGGGTTCGTCGACCCGGCTCACCCGCACCGTTGCGCCGTCGACGCTCACCGGTGCGCCCAACGCGCGCAGCATTCGCTCGGTGTGGTCGCGTGTGGGCGCCGGTTCGATCACGGCCGTGGTGCCGTCGGCCTGCAATCCGGCGAACACCAACGCCGACTTGACTTGCGCGCTCGCCACGGCGAGCTCGTGATCGCAGCCGACCAGGCCGCCGCCGCGGATCGTGAGCGGCGCCAGGGTGCCGTCTTCGCGGCCGTCGATGTGCGCGCCCATGCGCCGCAGGGGTGCCACGATGCGCGCCATCGGGCGCGACCGCAACGAGGCGTCGCCAGTGAGCACCGACAGGAACGGCCGCCCGGCGAGCACGCCGGCCAAGACTCGCATGGCCGTGCCGGCGTTGTGGCAGTCGAGCACGCTGTCGGCTTCGCGCAGACCGTCGAAGCCGCCGCCGATCACATGCACGGTGCTCGGTTCCGTGTCGTCGTCGCGGCACCGTACTGCGAGTGCTTCGAGCGCGTGCCGGGTGGCGCGCACGTCGTCGCCGGTCGCGAGATGCGCGAGTCGTGATCGCCCACGTGCGAGCGCGGCGAGCAGCAGCGCACGATGCGAGAGCGACTTGTCGCCCGGCACGCGCACGCGACCGCGCAATGGCGCCGCGCCGCCGAACGTGGCCGAGTCGCGCCCCGCGCTCATTCGGGGAGGTCGTCGCGCAGCGCCCGCGCGCCCTCGAGGTACACGTGATGCAGGTCGCTGCGCGACTTGTCGGCGTAGAGGTGCATCAGCACTCGGATGCACCGTTGCATGCCGTGCGTGATCGCCAGCTCGCGCGCGCACAGCAACGGCACGTCGCCGAGGCCGAGCGGCCGGGCGGCGGTGGCCGGGAACTCGCTGTGCAGGTCGTCGGTGGCGGTGAAGATGATGCTCACCAGCTGATCGTGATCGACGCCGTTGCGCTCCAGCATCTCGGTGACGAGGCGCTGGGTCTTGGTGCTGATCTCTGCCTTGGTGTCTTCGTCGCAGGTGATCGCGCCTCGCAGCGCCAACAGTCTCACGACGGCGGAATCTATCGGTCGCGTCCCGCTGGCCGCGGGCTCGAGCCCAACGCGGCTGCGTACAGCGCCCGAACCTCGGAGAGGGCCAGCACACGCCACTCACCCGGACCGAGCGACGCATCGTGCAGCGGGCCGATGCGCGTGCGGATCAGGCGCCGCACCGGATGCCCGACGGCCTCGCACATGCGGCGAATCTGGCGGTTGCGCCCTTCGTGGATGATGAGCTCCAGCGCGGCATGGTCGTCGGCGCTCTGCACGACGCGCACACGTGCCGGCGCAGTGATGCCGTCGTCGAGCTCCACGCCTTCGCGCAGTCGGCGCACCGCGGCCGGCTTCGGCACTCCTTCCACTTCGGCGAGGTACGTCTTGTCGACCCCGTGCCGGGGATGGGCGAGCAGGTTGGCGAGCTCACCGTCGTTCGTGAGCACCAACAGACCTTCGGTGTCGCGGTCGAGCCGACCCACGGGCACGACACGAGGCTCCGACGGAACGAGCTGCACCACGGTGGGCCGGCCTTGCGGGTCACTCGCGGTGGTGATCACGCCTGCCGGCTTGTTCAGCACGTAATGCACCAGATCCGTGTCGAAGGACACCGGCACGCCGTCGACTTCGACCCGTTGGCGTTCGACATCGACGCGGTTGCCCAGCATGGCCACCTCGCCGTCGATGGTGACGCGACCCGCGGCAATCAGGTTCTCGCAGGCGCGGCGCGACGCGAGGCCGGCGCGCGCCAGCACCTTCTGCAACCGTTCACCGGAGTCGCCCGTGGGCACGGGACGCTCAGGCGTCGCCGGGGTCGAAGGTGACCTTCTCCGTGGCGACTTGTTCCATCAGGGCGAGCGCGGTCGGCGGCGGATCGCTTGCGCCCGACTCACCCTCGTGTTGATCGTCGCCGTCGCGCAGGTCGATGGCGGCGTCGCGTGCCGTGGGCAGGCGCAAGCCGCGCTCGAGCGCCTCGACCACCGGCGCGTCGGGGATGAAGTCGGCGAGCGCGGGCAGGTCGGCCAACGAGTCGATGCCCAGCTTCTCGCAGAACAACGTGGTGGTGGAGAACAGCGCCGGGTTGCCCGGCGTGGCTTCATGGCCCGACTCTTCGACGTAGCCGCGCTGCACCAGCGTGCGCAGGGTGGCATCGACGTTGACGCCGCGGATCGCGCTCAGCTGCGCACGCGAGATCGGCTGCTTGTAGGCCACGATGGCGAGCGTTTCGAGCGCCGGGCCGGACAAACGAGCGGTCTGGCCTTCGAGGACGAAGCGCTCCACGTACGGAGCGAGTGCGGGCGCCGTCTGGAAGCGATAGCCGCCCGCCACGCGTGCAATGGTGAAGCCGCGGCCATCCTGTGCGTACTCCTGCGCGAGGCGTTCGCACCACTGCTCCACGCTCGCCTTCGGGATCTCGACGAGCTGCGCGAGCACGGCGGGCTCCACCGGTTCGGTCGCGGCCAGGAGCACCGCTTCGATGGCGGCGCCCACCTCGCGTTCGTCGCTCATCGGGCCTCGATCATCGGCATTCGTAGAAGGCTCGTTCACGGCGCGTCGATCGCGTGGATGATGGCATGGGCCTGCTCCGAGGCGAGCACCGAGGCCAGCGCGGGCGCGGTGTCTTCGTCGCCCCATTCGGCCAACGACGCCAGATCGATCTCGGCGCCCTCGCCGGGGGCGAGTGCGCGCACGCGCACGTCGCCGAAATGCTCGAACTGCTCGAGGTCGACGAAACCCTGCTTGTAGAGCTCGAGGCAGGCAAGGAAGCGCACGATCACCTCGATGCGATCGGTCGAGCCGCGCGCCAGGTCTCGGAAGCTGATCGACTCCGACGCGGGCAGCAGCGCGAGCACGAGCTCGATGGCTTCGCGCACGCTCACGCGCACCGGCGCGAGGTGATCGGTGCGCACCTCGACGCGCGGCTTCGGCGTGAGGCCACGGGCGGCAGCTTCGACGAGCTGCGCGGGGCTCACGCGCTCGAGCGGATCGGGCGACAACAACGCGAAGGGTGCCTCGGGACCGGCGGTGCGCGGCCACGAACGGGCGGCGATCGCCATCCGCTCCTGGATGGCACGCGCCGCGTCCTGGAACGTCTTGCACTCGAGGAGCCGGGCGAGCAGGTAGTCGCGCTCCTCCCAGCGGGCCAGCTCCTCGTCGAGGTCGATCGCCTCCGGTGCGGGGAGCAAGCGCCGGGCCTTGAGCTCCACGAGGGTGGCGGCGATCAACAAGAACTCGGTGGCGACGTCGAGATCGAGGCGACCGATGCGCTCCACCGACGTGAGATAGCTGTCGACGATGCGGCCGAGGTCGATCTCCCAAAGGTCGACCTCCTGGCGCAAGATCAGGTGCAACAGCAGGTCGAAGGGGCCCTCGAAGACGGTGGTGTGCACGTCGTAGCCCATCGGAGGACCATCCTATCCACGAATCACACGCGTGTGCTCCACTGCGCTGACCAGGGACAACAGGCGAAGCCGAGGCACCGAAACGCGTGCCGGTCGCCCGCCGCCCACCGGTAGCCTGCGCCGCCATGGCGAGGGTGTTCTCGGGCATCAAGCCCACCGGCGACATGCATCTCGGCAACCTCTGCGGGGCAGTGCAGCGCTGGGCGGCGGGCCAGCCGCCGGCCGGTTCGCCCGCCGCGCTCGCCGGCGAGCAGATCTTCTGCGTGGTCGACCTGCACGCCATGACCATGCCGTTCGTTCCGGCCGAGCTCACGGCTACCACCCGCCAGCTGGCGATGTTGCTCCTCGCCGCCGGCATCGACCCCGAGCGGTCGCTGCTGTTCGTGCAGAGCCACGTGGGCGGTGCGCACGGCGAAGCCACCTGGATCTTGAACTGCGTCGCCGGCTTCGGCGAGCTGCGCCGCATGACCCAGTTCAAGGACAAGACCGCGGGCGCCGGCGAAGGCGGCCAGGAATCGGTGAGCGCGGGCCTCTTCGACTACCCGGTGCTCATGGCGGCCGACATCGTGCTCTACGACACCGACGAGGTGCCGGTCGGCGACGACCAACGCCAGCACGTGGAGCTCACGCGCGATCTCGCGCTGCGGTTCAACCACCGCTTCGGTGACACGCTCGTGGTCCCGAAGGCCACGTTGCCGGCGGCCGGTGCCCGCATCATGGATCTCCAACAACCGAACCGGAAGATGTCGAAGTCCGACGACGGCGCGGCCGGCTGCGTCTACGTCCTCGACACGCCGAAGCAGGTCACGAAGAAGATCAAGTCGGCGGTCACCGACAGCGACGCCGACGTGCGCTACGACCCGGCCACCAAGCCAGGCGTGTCGAACCTGCTCGACATCTACGCGGCGGCCACGGGGGTCACCGTCGAAGCGGCGGCCCGCGACCTCGCCGGCCAGCAGTACGGTCCGCTGAAGGCGGCCGTGGCCGACGCCGTCGTGGCGATGCTCGAACCGCTGCAGGCTCGCTTCGCCGAGTTGAGCGCCGACCCGGCCGAGGTCGACCGGGTGCTCGCCGAGGGAGCCGACCGCGCCTCGGCCAAGGCCACCGAGGTGCTCGAGCGCATGCGCGGCGCCGTCGGCCTGCTCCCCCGCACCTGAGCGCTCGCCCGCGCCGTCGAGCGCACGTTGGGCCGGGTCAGTGCTTCCAGGGCGCCGGATGATCCGGATCCGCCGGGCAGACCTGCTGCCCGGCGACATCGCCGTGCTCCTTGCCGTCGAGCAGCAGACGGCTCACGGTGCCACCGCCGGTGAGCGCCACGAGCACCACGTCGCGAGGCCCGCAGTACGTCACGTTGACGCCGATCCCGATCCCGTACGACGGGTCGTCGCGCAGCTGATCCGACGTGAGATCCGGGTAGCGGTGATCGCGCGCGTAGGCGGCGTCGAGCGCGTCGGCCGCGCGGTGCAGATCTGGGTCTGCTGTGGCCTGTTCCACATCACCGCGAACATGGTCGATGAAGCCGTTCACACGCGCCGATACACCACCAGGCGTGCTCGACGCCCACGCAAACCAAGCGCCGAGCGAACAGAGGCCGATCAGTCGCAGCCACGGGACGTCGGCGCGCCGGCGCCGTCGAGCGCGCTTCGACGCGCGTCGACGGCGTGCTGGCCGACCCCCCGGCTCCACTCCTGGCAGTGGCGCAGCGGCGGTGGCCGTCGGCGAGAGCCGAACGAAATAGCCGCGATCTTCGATGACGCGCGTATCGGCATTCGCTGCCGCGCGAATTCAGCGCGCACAGGAACCCTTGGCCAAATCATGACGGAGCGTCGAAAACGGGCTCACCGTCGGCGGCGGCGAGCAGGCGACACACCGGCATCGGGATACCGGTCGCGGGCCACTCGTCGGGTCGGTGGTGCGCCGCCGCCCAGCGCGCCGCGACCTCGCGGCCGCCCACGATCCGGATCCGATCGGCGCCGAGCGTGGCGTGGTCGAGATAGAGGCCGACCCGGCGGGTGAAGCCGCGCGACTCCCGCCACGCGTGGGTCATCCCGGGCGCCGCTGCGCCGACCGCGGTGGCGACGGCCCGGCGATACGGGCCGAAGCGCGCATCGATCTTGCCCACGTCGTGCAGTAGCGCGGCCGCCAACCAGTCGTCGCGTGCGGCTGGTTGTGACGTACCCCCGGAATCCGGTGCCACGGCCCGTTCGAACGCGGCCTCGGCGCGCCGCGCGACCCGCACCGCCTCCCGGCGATCGGCACGCGGCATCCGCTGCCACAACGCGACCTCGACGGGAGTGAGGACCGTCTCGACCCAGGCCACATCGCCGGCCCGTACCGGCAGGGGCAGCAACGAGCCCGCGAAGCGCGCCGCGAGGTGGCCGACCCGGAACATCGGCGACCGGGTGGTCAGCGGCGCTTCGACGCGCAACCGATGCACAGCCTCGCCGCCGGCATCGCCTCGAGGCGGGCGGGCGGGATCGGCTGTTGGCAGCTCTCACAGGCTCCGTAGGTGTCGCCGTCGAACTTGGCGAGCGCGTGATCGATGTCGCTCAGGGTCTCGAGGAGCGTGCCCGTGAGGGTCTCGACCTCGCCGCGTTCGGCGGTGACCTGGCCGGAGTCGGCAAAGTTCTCGTCGAAGCTCTCACGGGCGGCGTCGTGGCCGAGCTCGCGCAGCTGATCGAGGACACGGGCCCGCTCGCCAACGAGCGATTCGCGCAACGTCGTGTGCACCGTGTCGGTCATAGATCGAGTGTAGAAGGTGAGGGCCGATCCGGAATCCCCAACCTGACAGGCCGAAGGACCCGGTCTCGACGGGTCAGCCCGCGCTGAGCGGCGCCCGACGGGCACGCGGATGGCTCGCCTCGTACACGGCCCGGAGGCGCTCGGGCGACACCTTCGTGTACACCTGCGTGGTCGAGATGCTGGCGTGGCCGAGCAGCTCCTGTACGACCCGGATGTCGGCGCCGTGGTCGAGCATGTGGGTGGCGCATGAATGGCGCAGCACGTGCGGGCTGAGTCGCTCCCCGAGCCCCACCCGGTCGCCGGCACCCCGCACGATCTTCCAACAGCTCTGGCGCGACAGGCGCCCACCGCGCGAGTTGAGGACGACGGCATCGCCACCGGCGGCACGCGGGTTGCGGAGCTGCAGGCGGCCGTGGGCCAGGTAGTGGTCGAGGGCCCGACGGGCGGCGCGCCCAACGGGAACGACCCGCTCCTTCGAGCCCTTGCCGAACACGACCATGGTCGCCCGGTTGGCGTCGAGCGCGTCGAGGTCGAGGCCGACCAGCTCACCGATGCGGATGCCCGTGGCGTAGAGCACCTCGAGGATGGCTCGGTCGCGCTGTTCGAGGGGGCCGTCACCTTCGACCGCGCCGAGCAGGAGCTCGACTTCCGCCTCGGTCAACGCCTTCGGGATGCCCTGGGGCACCCGCGGCGCGCCGACGTCCTCGGTGGGGTCGACAGCCAGGAGCCCCTCGGCGACCAGGAAGCGGTGGAACGAGCGCACTGCCACCAAGGAGCGAGCGAGCGACGCGGGCGCCATCACCGGGCGGCCGTCGTCGTCGCGGCGGGCCCGGAGGTGCTCGACGTACCCGCGCACCATCACCTCGTCGACTGCTGCCGGGTCGGTGCAGCCCGCGGCCCGGAGGTAGTGCTCGTAGCGCGCCAGGTCGCGCCGGTACGCGAGCCGTGAGTTCACCGACAACCCGCGCTCCACGTGCAGCCAGAGGCGGTGCTCCTCGAGCAGCCGGCTCAATGGGTCGCTCATCGCTCCCGCAGGTCAGTCTGCCGTGGCGACAGCGCGAGGGATCTCGATCGGGATGTGCGGCCGGCGGCCTTCGGCCCGGAACTTGGCCGCCGCCACGAAGCCGGCGAACAGCGGGTGGGGCCGGTTCGGCCGGCTCTTGAACTCCGGGTGGGCCTGGGTGGCCACGAAGTACGGGTGCTCCTCGCGGTCGAGCTCGATGAACTCCACCAGACGGCCGTCGGGCGACGTGCCCGACATCCGCAAGCCACCTTCTTCGAGACGCGCGCGCAGGGCGTTGTTCACCTCGTAGCGGTGGCGGTGGCGCTCGTAGACGACCTCGGCGCCGTAGAGCTCGCGCACGAGGCTGCCCTCTTCGAGGCGCGCCGGCCACGCGCCGAGGCGCATCGTGCCGCCCATGTCGGTGACGTCGCGCTGTTCGTCCATGAGGTCGATCACCGGGTACGGCGAGTGCGCGTCGAACTCGCTCGAGTTGGCACCGTCGAGACCGCACACGCTGCGGGCGAACTCGATCGTCGCGCAGTGCAGACCCAGGCAGAGGCCGAGGAAGGGCACGCCGTGCTCGCGTGCGTAGGCGACCGCGGCGATCTTGCCCTCGATGCCGCGCACACCGAAGCCGCCCGGCACCACGATGCCGTCGAGACCGGCGAGGCGACCCTCGGCCAACAGCCCTTCGGCTTCGTCGGAGGCGATCCAGTCGATGCTCACCTTGGCGCCGCAGTCGATACCGCCGTGGCGGATCGCCTCGACCACGGACAGGTAGGCGTCGGGCAGCTGCACATACTTGCCCACGAGGCCGATGCGCACCACGCTGTCGGCGGCCCGCACGCGGTTCACGAGCGCCCGCCACTCGGTGAGGTCGCTCTCGTGCTGGTCGAGGCGCAGCATCTGGCACACGTAGTCGTCGAAGCCCTCGTCGTGGAGCACGAGCGGGATCTCGTAGAGGCTCTCGGCGTCGACCGCGCTCACGATGCCCGAGACGGGCACGTCGCAGAGCGCCGAGATCTTCTCCTTGAGGCGGAACGGGATCGGCCGGTCGGAACGGCACACGATCGCGTCGGGCTGGATGCCGCGGCTGCGCAGCTCCGTCACGGAGTGCTGAGTGGGCTTGGTCTTCTGCTCACCTGACGGACCGATGAACGGCACGAGGGTCACATGCACGTAGAACACGTTGTCGCGCCCGATGTCCTTGCGGAACTGACGGATCGCCTCGAGGAACGGCAGGATCTCGATGTCGCCGACCGTGCCGCCGACCTCGGTGATCACCACATCGACGTCGTCGGTGGCGAGCGCGTGGATGCGCTCTTTGATCTCGTTGGTGATGTGCGGGATGACCTGGACCGTGTCACCGAGGTAGGCCCCGCGGCGCTCCTTGGCCAGCACGCTCTGGTAGATGCTGCCGGTCGTGGCGTTCGACTTGCGCGACAGCGACACGTCGACGAAGCGCTCGTAGTGCCCGAGGTCGAGGTCGGTCTCACCGCCATCGTCGGTCACGAACACCTCGCCGTGCTGGAAGGGGTTCATGGTGCCCGGATCGACGTTGATGTAGGGGTCGAGCTTCTGCATCGTGACCCGAAGGCCCCGGCTCTTGAGCAGGCGGCCCAGGGAGCTGGCGGTGAGCCCCTTGCCCAGGCTCGACGCCACACCACCGGTCACGAAGACGTGCTTGACCACGCGAACAACCTCCAAGGGGGCTCCGAAACGAGCGAGAGGTGCCTTGTGCGATCAGTGCCCGCCACGACGTTGAACGCCGGGCTGCAGTGCACCGTTCCGCGAGGCACGAGTGACGATACCACGGCCCCTGGCGCGCGGCGCGCATGCGCGCGCGGCACTACCGTCCGTGGCGATGTCGATCGCGCTCGACGCGCGTCCGGGCGAGGACCGCGCGCACACGCCGCACTGGGTGCGCACGTCACGACTCGACTACGTCGCGGTTGGGGTCGTCGCGCTCCTCGCGCGACTGCCGGCGTACCTGTCGCACACCTACGCACATCCCGACGATGCCACGTTCGGGATGTCGATCGTCGCGATGCGCCACGGCGGCATCCCGTTCCGCGACGTGTTCTCGAGCCAAGGCCCACTGCACCTCCCGTTGCTCTACGTGGGTGATCTGATCGGCTTGCGCACGAGCGTCGCGCCGCGCACCACAGCGGTGCTGTCGGGCGTGGTCGCGGCGCTCGCAGCAATGGCGATCGCGCGGCGCCTCGCGGGCCGCGTCCCGGCACTCGCCGTCGGCCTCGTCGTAGCACTGAGCGGATCGATGCTGTGGGTGACTGGTCCGTCGACGTCAGACGGGCCGTCGATCGCACTCGCCGCGATCGGGTTCCTCGCCGCGCTCCGATATGCCGATTCGCCCTCGGCCCGGCGCGCGGTGCTGTGCGCACTCCCGCTCGCGGCGGCCGTGCTCGTCAAACCCGCCACGAGCGCGATCGCCGTGCTCGGTGCGCTCGTGGTGATCGCGGCACACCGGCGCATCCGAGATCTCGCGGCCATGGCGCTCACGGCCGTCGTGCTCGCCGTGGTGGCATCGGCACCGTTCGGCATCGCCGACGTCTGGGACCAGTCGGTGCGCTACCAGCTCGACAGCGTGCGCGAAGCCAGCGTGGGTCAGAACGTCACGAAGATCCTCAGCACGATCTGGAGCCGCGACCTCTGGTTGCTCGTGCTGTGCGCAGTCGCGCTCGCCACCCTGGTCGCGGCGCGCCGCCAGCACCGCGGTCCAGTGCTCGACCCGCGAAGCCGCACGGCCGTGCTCGGCTTGGCCGTCTGGGCAGTCGTGCTGGTTGCGTTCCTCATCTACGAACCGGCGCTGTGGCGCAACCACTTGAGCAACCTGATCGTGCCCGTGGCGTTGCTCGCGACAAGCGTTCGACCGTCGCCACGCGTCCTCGCGGTCGCGCTGGTCCTGATCCTCCCCGTCCACCTGCTGTTCGTGCGATCGATCCTGCACCCGCCGCCGTTCGGAACCGAGAGCGCCGCCGCCGAGCGCGCACTGCACCGGCTCCCGTCCACCGCGCAGGTGGTCACCGACGAGATCGGACTCGTCTGGCGCGCGGGGCTGCGCACCCCCGATGATCTCGTCGACTCGTCGATCAAGCGCTACGAGCAGCATCGGGTGACGGCCACCTCCACCGCGCAGGCGGCGCGCCGCCCGGCCGTGTGCGCGGTCCTGGTATGGCGACGCGGCTATCTCGGGGCGTTCCCGTCGTTGCCGCGGCTGCTCGCCAACGAGGGCTACACCGTCGACCACCGATTCGGCGGCGCCCGAGTGCTCTACACGCGCGACTGTCGCGGCCGCTGACCACCGAGTCGATCAAAGGCGCGTAGCGGCGGGACGGCATCGATCACGCGGCTGAACGACACCCGCTCGCTCACACCGTTCAACACCACGAGCACCACGAGCACGATGTCGCGGACGGTGCGCGTGCCCATGAGCACCACGTCGAGACCGAGCACCGCGCCGAGCACGTTGGCGCCCGTGTCGCCGAGCATGAGGTGCTCGCGCAGGTCGTCGCCGAGCAACCCGGCGAACGCGCCGACCGCAACCGCGGTGGGCACACCCGCGAGGCGGGCGTCGCTTCCCGCCGCGCCGAGCACCGCGATCACTCCGAGCGGGATCCAGGCGACGAGACCGGCCTTGATCGCGCGACCGGGCGCACGGTCGAAGAGGTTGGCGAGGTTCGCGGCGAGCGCGACGAGCAATGCGTCGAGCACGAGGCGCAAGCCCGATACCGGATTGCCGGGCGCGGCGAGGAACA
>JADGOO010000087.1 GCA_017882905.1 Acidimicrobiia bacterium
CGCCGGTGATCGTCACGGCGAGCGCATCGAAGCGCTGCAGCGCTTGTGCATGGAACGCCTCACGCTGCCGTACGGCGAGGCGTGGGTGGCATGCGACGACCGCGGCGAGGTGGTCTCGGTGGCGATGTGGATGACGCCGACCTCGGTGGTTCCATCGTCGGTCCTCGCCGACATCGCGGCCACCCAGGCCGAGCTGGAAGGCGAGCGCCACGCCGCGTCGGTGGCGGCCGAAGCGTGGGTCGCACCGCTCCGGCCGGCCGGGCCGCACTACTACCTCGGCGCCGTGGTGCAGCCGCTGCGCGGCGGCGCGAGGGGCATCGCGGTCGAGTCTTAACGCCGCGGTTACCTCCCGCTGTTCGGTCCAAATCGTGGATCACGCGAAGGTGGGCGCCTGAAGATCTGTGGCTGTGATGCCGATCGTCTGTGACGTCGGCGGCGGGCAGCCGGGCGAAAGGACGCTGGCATGCGTGTATGGATCGACCAGGACCTCTGCGTGGGCAACGGCATCTGTGAAGAGCTCAGCCCCGACGTCTTCTACTTCGACGGCAACCTTGCGTTCGTGCGCAACGGTGAGCAGGTCCTGCCGCGGGGCGAAGACGGCATCCTGACCGTGCGAGCCGGCCTCGAGGAGTCGGTGCTCGACGCCGCCGAGGAGTGCCCGGCCGAGTGCATCTACGTCGAGGCCTGACATCGTTGGCGTGACCGTCACCGACACCCCGAGGTCGCCGACCGCCACGGCACGGGGCCGCCGCTCCCCCGCGCCGCGTTCCGCCGCTCGGCGCAACCCGGATCGCACGGGGATCGCGATCGCGCTCGGCGTGGTCGCGACTTCGTGGGCGCTCGCCGCGCTGGGCGGTGCAGCGGGCGTGCCCCGTACCGACGACTGGGCGTTCGCGCGAGTGGCGTTCGACTGGGCGCACACCGGCCACCTGCGACTCGTCGGCTGGGGCCAGATGAGCCTCGTGGGACTCGCCGCGTGGGCGCTCCCGTGGATCAAGGCGCTCGGCGCGCACCAGTGGGTCGTCGACACGGCCGGAGCATCGCTCGTCGCTGCGGGGCTCGTCGCCGCGCACCGGTTGGCGCGCACGACGCTCGACGATCGCGCTGCGTCGATCGCCGTGCTCTGCGTGGTGGTGTGCCCGGGCTTCTTGCGCGACGCAACCACGTTCATGACCGACGGCCCGGCGCTCGCGCTCACGACCATCTGCCTGCTCGCGGGAGTGCGCGCGTCGCGGGCCGACGGCGCCGCGCGGGCCCGGTGGCTGCTGATCGCACTCGCGTTCGGCTTCTGGGCATTCACCGTGCGCGAGCTCGCGATCGCCGCGCCGCTCGCGCTGCTCGGCGTGGAGCTGTTCGCGCGCCGATCGCGCCGAGCGCTGGTCCTTAGTGCCGGCGCCGCGCTCGGTGTCGCGAGCGTGATCTTCTTCGTGTGGCGCCACGGCCTGCCCGGCCAACAGCCGTATTGGGGTACGCCGCCCGCGTTCGTAGTGGTCGAGCTGCTCGTGAACGCTGCCTTCACCGTGGCGTTGGGCCTCGTGCCTGCACTCGCCTACCGCGCGCCCGTCTGGTGGCGTGCGCGAGCACGGGCCGCGCGCGCCATCGGCATGGCGATGGGCGGTGTGCTGGCACTCGTGCCGATCGCGTACGCCCGCTGGTCATGGGGCGGTGGCTACCGCTGGCTGCTCGGCGACTACCTCGACCCGCGTGGGATCAACGCCGACAAGCTGCTCGCGGGATCGCGGCCAGTAGTGCTGCCGGCCGCCGTCTACGCCTTGCTCACGATCCTTGCCATCGGGGCGCTGATCATCGTGTGCGGATTGATCGCCGAGCAGGTGGCGCTGCGACGCGCCGGGCGAGTTGCACCTCGTTCGCCGGCGAGCAGGATCGTCGTCGCCCATCTGGCGACCGGCGCGGCGGTGCTCGCCGTTGCCGCGGCGCGCAATGCCACGCTCTACGACCGCTACCTCTGGCCGCTCGTGCTCTCCGGCGCCATCGTCGTGCTGAGCCGCCAACCCGAGCCGTTCGCCGCATCGATGCAGGTGCGGCCGCGGCGTGCGGCGCCCGCGATGCATGCGGTGCGAGCAGTCGTCGTGGCGGCCATCGTCGTGGTCGCCCTCGTGCTCACCGCGAACTCCGACGCGTTCGACGGGGCGCGCTGGCGCGCCGCATCGCGAGCCGTCGCTGCCGGGAACGCCGCCGCGACTGTCGACGGCGGCTTCGAGTGGGTCGGTGCACACGCGCCCGGGCCGGCCGACCTCACACGCGGCGCACCGGCTCCTGATCGCTACCGGACCACCTGGGCCCGCATGTTTCCGAGCCCGACGATCTGCATCGTCGAGTCGGCGTCACCGCTCCGAGATCCTCGACTCAGCCTGGTCGGCACCACAACGTGGATGCCGCTCCTCGTGACGGGCACGGCCCACCTCTTCACGTACGCCACCGCCGAACCCGGCTGCCCGCGCGGTCGCGCCGCGCGCTGACGCGACTGGCGCGTGCCGCCGCACCGTCACAAGCCGGGGCAGCCCGCGATTCCGCGCCGAGCAAACGCGGCGGTCGAGCAGTACGCCCCCTTGGGCGCGTACGGGCCCATGCTCGACGATGCCAACGATCCGACCAGCACGTTGATCGCCGATTCCCGGAACGTCGGGGCCGCCAGCATGTTCCGCATCAGCAGCAGGTTGTCGACGGTGGTGTCGCCCCAGTCGAGCCATGTGACACCGTTCTGCGCCGTCGCGTTCGGCGGGCGGTCGGCGGGCGTCGACACGACGATGGTGTACCTGCCGGTGCGGTCGAGTGCGACGTCTTGATCGGCGACGCAGAACGACACCGGGTACGGCTTGCGGTACGCGTCGCTGCACAACGACCAGTAGCGCACCTGCTCAGCTCCGGTCACGCGCGCGCCGCGCTTCGTGTTCGGGAAGGTGGGCGCCTTCGCCCGCACGACGACGATCTGTCCCGGCTGGTAGTGCACGATCGTCGCGAGGTACACGTTGTCGGGATCGGGATAGAGGTTCGTCGAGCTCTTCTGCGGTCGGATGAACGTGGGTTGCGCCGGAGCGGGCGTGTCGGTCGCCGGACCGTTGGCGGAGACGAGCCCGATCGCCGACGGGTTGGGGCCGGGATGCGGGCAGGGTGCGACGATCGTCGACGAGCCATCGGCGTGGACGTCGCGGATCTCGGCGAGCCCTCCACCACCGGTGAGGTCACCAGGCACGTTCGACAGGTACACGCGATAGATCACCGTCCCGCCGACCACCCCGGGCGCACCCGGCGAACCGGAGCCGAGCGACACGGGCGCAGCGGGATTGGTCGTGCTGCTCGCAACGCTGGTGGATGAACCGGGTTCGCGCACCGTGGCAGCCGGAGCGACGCGCAGCGAGTTGGCCGCGTGCGTCGCGTCGTTGCGGAGCACGACGGTATAGCTCCCGCCCGTTTCGGCGCGCACACGGAAGGGATTGCGGCTTCCCCGATCGGCAACGATCTGCCGGTCGGTGAGCACGTCGATCGCGCCACCGGCTGCACCGTACGTGATGAACGACATGTAGCGCGCGTTCGGGAAGTGACCTCGCAGCTCGAGGCGCTCGCCCGGCGCCAACACGTAGTTGGTGGCCCAATACGTGGACGACGTATCGGGATAAGCAATGTTGAGCGTTGCCTTGTCGGCACGGGTCGGCCAGGCACACGCAACCCGCGCGCCGGCACGCGCGGTCGTCGCACTCTTGGTGCTCGGTCCGGAGCTGCTGCTGGAACAGCTGACCGCCGCGCCCACCACAACCACGATCCCGACGCCGCGAGCAATACCGGCGATCAGTGAACAGCGTGCTGCGGTCATGCGCGGACACTATGGCGACCCCGATCGGGTGTGCCCCGGCGCGCAGTATGCGCTCGAGTCGTTCGGTCGCACTCAGACGGGCGGTCAATCGCCGCAACACGGCACCGGCGCGAGCGCCAGCGAGAATCGTTCCGTCCGATATCCGCGCGGGCGGTGGAAGCGCGTCTGGGTCACGGCCCGGTGATTGACGACCACCGACGTCATGGTGACGGCCGCCAAGGGAAACATGGCGGTGATCGTCTTGGCGTCGGCCGCGGCCACCCACAGCCGGCGACCTCGCTGCCGCCACGCGCGCGCCGCGTCGACGAGCGCGACGGGATCGGCGGCACGGGTACCGCGAGCGGTCGGGATCTCGCACCACACGCGGATCGGCAGCGGCAACGCGAATGACAGCGTGCTCGTTCCTTCGGGAAGTGCCACCAGCGCGGCATGCGGACCGGTCACCGCGCACGTGTCGTACACGACCGCAACGAAGTTCCTTTGGTCGGTCATCGATCGCACGCCCACGATCGTCCAGATCGGGTACGCGACCGCGGCCAACGCCAGCCCCGCCGCGATCGCGGGCGCGAACCCACGTCGGCGCCGCCCGGCCACCGACCACAACGCCACCAGCAGCCCGAATGCTCCGAGGATCGCAGCAGGGAACGCGCTCGGCAGCAGTCGCCGCGTGACCCAGAGCTGGTTCGGAACCGCACTCGGACGCCACAAGTACAGCAATGCTTCCGGGGCGAGCAGCGCGACCGGAACCATCCACCGCCACCGAACGCGCAACACGAGCGCGCGAGCGATCAGCGCAGCAGCGGCGATCGCGAGCCCGAGCGTCAACGGGCCGAGGTACCAGCCGAGCCATCCGACCGAGCGCGCGTACGACGCGTGATCCGGAACGCGAAGGGCCGGCGTCGGTGCGGTGGTGAACACAGCGTGCAAAGGCTGCATCGCGGGGCGGATGAACCAGCCGAAGACCCCAACGAGC
>JADGOO010000088.1 GCA_017882905.1 Acidimicrobiia bacterium
AAGAAGATCTCGGTGGACGCGCACCACAACATGACCATCCGGTCGACGTTGTGCTCGTCGCGGAACCGGCCGATGTCTTCCCGAATGCCCTCGAGCATGGCGCGCTTGTTCGCGCCGACCTTGATGTTCGGACCGTCGAGCCGCTTCACGTAGTTGTGGTCGAACGCGGCGGTCATCGGACGAACCGCACGCAGCACGTCGGCGATCGGCTCGAGGTGGCGGCCGCTCTCGAGCACGCCGGCCCGCACGGCGGCCGTGTAGGCGTCGTCGGGGAAGGGATCCCACGCGCCGAAGACGAGGTCGTCGATGCTCGCGAGCGGCACGACGTCCTTGATCAGCGGCGCGCGGTTCTCCGTGCGCCGACCCAGGCGCATCGTGCCCATCTGGGTGAGCGACCCGACCGGCGCGGCCATGCCCCGCCGGGCGAGCTCGACGCCGGCGATGAGGGTGCTCGCCACCGCGCCGAGCCCGACGGTGAGCACGCCGAGCCGCCCTTCAGGGGGCGCGATCGTGGGTTGACTGGGTGTGGCCATGGCCAGGTGCCTTTCGTACGCGACGTGGCGAACGGTACCGGTTCTCCCTCGCTGCGCAGCGCTCGCCGAGGAACGCCCTTCGGTGCCGGCGCGCCGTTCCGGCCCGTACACTTTCCGACCGATGCGGCGCGAGATCGACTACGCGCTCGCCCGACGAGCCGTGCTGCGCGACTTTCGCCGCGGCGCTCTCGACCGGCTCGACGTGTGCGATGCCCACCCCGAGCTGGTGCGCGCCGCCCGGAACCTCGGCGTCGAGACCGACGACGAATGCCCCATCTGCGGCGCCGGCTGCCTGCGCCAGGTGTCGTACGTGTACGGCGACAAGCTCAAGGCCCCGGGTGGTCGGGCCGTGGCCGACAGCGCCGAGCTGCGCAAGCTCGACCGCGCCCACGACGAGCTCAAGTGCTACGTCGTGGAGGTCTGCATCGACTGCAGCTGGAACTACCTGCTGCGCTCGTACCTCCTGGGCCGCCGCGCGGTGTAACTGGCGCCTGCTTCGCCCAGCGCGGCGAGTGGCTTGCCACCCGTGTCGCTCCTTCGTCGCTCCCGGGCTGGCTGCGCCACCGCTGTGGCCCAATTCCCCTCCGGGGCGCGAGCGCAGCGAGCGGGGTGGAGAACGCCCCGGACTCCGAGATTGCGGTGCGACCGACTACCGAGGGCGGCAGGGGTATTGGGTGACGCACGAGACGCACCACCACTCGGGCACCTCGACCACGTCGACCCGATCAGGCCGGTCGTCGTCGCCGGGGTGCAGGTAGACCCGTTGCACCTCGACCAGCTCGGCGTCGGAGTGGCCGCAGTTCTCGCACTCGGTGACTGGTGCCGCCATGGTGCGCGCGGACTGTACCGGCCACCCGCGCCATGGGTACATTGAACATGCCGCCGGGAGCCGCTCGAGCCCTGGACGGAGGAGGCAACAGCCATGGTCGCCAGCGCAGCACCGAAGCGCGCCGCCGTCACCGCCCCCGCGATCGCTGCCCGCAAGGGCGCCGATGGCCCGCCGTTGGTGATGATCACCGCCTACGACGCCCCGTCCGCGCGAGCCGTCGAGGCCGCCGGCTCCGACATGATCCTCGTCGGCGACTCCGTCGCGATGGTGGTGCTCGGCTACGACGACACCCTGCAGGTGACCATCGACGACATGGTGCACCACGTGGGCGCGGTCGCCCGCACGCGCCCGTCGGCGCTGATCGTGGGCGACCTACCGTGGCTCAGCTATCACGTGAGCCGGGGCGAGACCGTGCACAACGCCGCCGCCCTGGTGCGCGCCGGTGCCGGTGCCGTGAAGCTCGAGGGCGGCGCCAAGCGCATCGATTCGGTGCGGGCGATCCTCGACGCCGAGATCCCGGTGATGGGCCACATCGGCCTCACGCCGCAGTCGCTGCTCGCCCTCGGCGGCTTCAAGGTCCAGGGCAAGCAGCTCGACGCGGCGCGCACGATCGTCGACGACGCGGTGGCACTCGCCGAAGCGGGCTGCTTCGCGATCGTGCTCGAGTGCGTGCCCGACGCGGTCGCGCGCGTTGTGACCGACGCCGTGTCGGTGCCGACGATCGGCATCGGTGCCGGCCGCCACTGCGACGGCCAGGTGCTCGTGTACCACGACCTGCTCGGGATGACCTCGACCGACCGGCGGGCGCCGAAGTTCGTGCGGCGCTATGCCTCGCTCGAGACGGAAGCCGTCGCCGCGCTCGGTGCGTTCGTGGCCGACGTGCGCGAGGGCCGGTTCCCGTCGAGTGCGGAGACGTATCACATGGCCGACGGCATGAACCAGGCCCTCGGTCTGTACGGCGGCGCTCCCACCGCCGGCGCTCCCGAGGCCGGTGCCAGCGACGCGGGGGTCAACGCACCGGTGTAGCGCCGGGTCGTGGCCGTGTCCCAGGCGCCGTGTACCGTCGCCAGCGATAGGACCGGCGAAGGTCGGCCATGGCACTGCTGCTAACCTCCCTCGGCCCCACCGGCCGGTGGTGGCGCACAACACACGAACCCTGCCCCTGCGTCCGCTCGGCGGCCGCGCGGGGCCCGCAACCTCGACGTTGCGGTCCGAAGGAGCGTGGCCCATGCGGGCCTACGAAGTCATGGTCATCCTCGACGCCGACCTGGACGAGGACGCGATCCGAGCCGCAGTGCAGCGCTGGCTGGAGATCATCGAGAGCAACGGCGGTCAGCGTGGTCACGTCGACCACTGGGGCAAGCGCCGCCTGGCCTACGAGATCCGCAAGCGCACCGAGGGCTACTACGTCGTGGTGCAGGCCAAGTCGGAACCTGCGGCGATGGCCGAGCTCGGTCGGGTCCTGTCCCTGGCAGATGAAGTGATCCGCCACAAGGTGCTGCGCATCCCGGAGCAGGTCTACGGACCGCCGAAGGCCAGCGTCGCACCGGCGTCGGTGGAATAGGCGCCCCGGATCGACCGGAGCGCGAAAGGACAGACCATGGCCAACGGCAACAACGTCACGATCGTCGGCAACCTCACACGCGACCCCGAGATGCGCTTCACGCCCAACGGCGCGGGCCAAGCCATCCTCGGCGTCGCGGTCAGCCGTCGCTACCAGGATCGCCAAGGTGAGTGGCAAGAGGAATCGGGCTTCTACAACGTGAAGTGCTGGGGCTCGCTCGCCGAGAACGCGCAGTCGCTCACCAAGGGCACGCGCGTCCTCGTCACCGGGCGCCTCGAGTGGCGCCAGTGGGAGAACCAGCAGGGCGAGAAGCGCACCACCATCGACATCGTCGCCGACGAGGTCGGCCCGAGCCTGCGCTGGGCGCGAGTCGACGTGCACCGCAACGAGCGGCGCACGCCGGGCTTCGACAGCGACGGTGGCAGTGGTGGCGGTGGCGGCGCTGCCGCACCGGCACCGGCCGGTGGCGCGGGCGGCACCGGATACGACGACTTCGGCGAAGAGCCGTTCTGATCTCGCGACAGCGACAGGAAGCGAAGGCGACATGCCCAAACCGATTCGCAGCAAGAAGGGCGCCGGCCCCGACAAGAAGCAGCACAAGAAGAAGACGTCGATCCTCACGAGCGAGAACATCAAGTGGGTCGACTACAAAGACGTCAACCTTCTGCGCCGGTTCATGTCGGAGCGAGCGAAGATCCGCGCCCGGCGCGTGAGTGGCAACGATCAACAGCAGCAGGCCGCGGTCGCGCGCGCGATCAAGGTCGCCCGCGAGATGGCATTGCTGCCGTACAGCGTGCGCCAGGTGCAGCAGCGCTCGAAGGGCAAGGGTCGCGGCGACCGGGGTGAGCGCGATCGCGACATGGGTCCCATCGACGCCGAGGTGACCGACACGGTCGATGCCGATGCCGAGGGCGCCGAGCTCGAGGGCTTGGAGCTGAACGGCAGCGGTGGCATCGAAGGCCTCGACGACGTCGAGACCGCCGAGGTCGGCGCGGGAGGTGACGAGTGATGCAGGTCGTACTGCGTGACGACGTGGAGAACCTCGGCCAGAAGGGTGACCTGGTCGACGTCAAGGACGGCTACGCCCGCAACTTCTTGGTTCCGCGCGGGCTGGCCATCTCGGCGACCCGCGGAGTGGTCCGCCAGTCCGAAGCGATGCGCCGCAACCGCGACGTGCGGGGTCGGCGCGAGCGTGAGGCCGCCCAGGCCATCGCCACGCTGCTCGATGGGCGCGTGCTCACGATCACCGCTCGGGCCGGCGAAGGCGGCAAGCTCTTCGGCTCGGTCGGCGCGGCCGATGTGGCCGAGGCGCTCGCCTCGCAGCTCGGCGCCGAGGTCGACCGCCGGTCGGTGGCACTGGCCGATCCCTGGAAGGAGATCGGCACCTACGAGGTCACGGTACGGCTCCACCCCGATGTGGTGCCGTCCATCACGGTCAACGTTGTCGGCGGCGGCTGAGCCGCAACGACCATCGGTGAGCGCAACGGGCGGCCCAACAGGGCCGCCCGTTGTCGTCGCGCCCGAATTCGGTCGGCGCGTCGCTCTGTCACAGGCGCGGTGCACTGTGCTTGTGGATGACTGGCCGCGACTCCACAGGTTGTACACAGGCAATCCCCTTGTCGTGCCCCTATCACCGCACAGGCCCGGCGTGCGACGGTGTCGCTTCGACGCAGGGGGCCTGAGCAAACGTGGTGCACATCTTCGACGAGTCGCGCGCGGCGCGACCGAGCGGTACACCTGCGGGCCGGGTGCCCCCCAACAACCTCGAGGCCGAAGAGTCGCTGCTCGGGGCGATGATGCTGTCGCGCGACGCCATCACCGCGGCGATCGAGGCCCGGGTCGACTCCGGCGACTTCTACAAGCCGGCCCACGGCCACATCTTCCGGACCTGTCGCGACCTGCACGAACGTGGCGAGCCAGTGGATCCGGTGACCGTGGCCGAGGCACTGCGCCGCGAGGGGCTGCTCGAGCCCATCGGTGGCCGTTCGGTGCTGCTGCGCATCCAGGCGCAGACGCCGGCGTCGGCGAACGCGGCGCACTACGCGCAGATCGTGCACGACCTCTCGCTGTTGCGCCGGCTGATCGCGGTCGGCAACGACATCGCCGAGATGGGCTACGACGGCACCGACGATGTCGACGACACGGTCGATCGCGCCGAATCGCTCGTGTTCGAGGTGGCTGAGCATCGGGTGGGGGATTCGCTCACGTCGCTGTATCCCGCGCTCGAGGCCACCATGGACCGCCTCGAACAGCTCTACGACCGTGAGAGCCAGGTCACCGGCGTGAGCACGAGCTACGCCGACCTCGACCGGATCCTGCTCGGCCTGCAGCCGTCGAACCTCGTGATCGTGGCGGCCCGCCCGGGCACCGGCAAGACGAGCTTCGCGCTCGGCGCGGCGCTGTCGGTGGCGGTCAAGGAGCGCCGGCCGGTGCTGTTCTTCTCGCTCGAGATGGACCGGCTCGATCTCGTGCGCCGTTTGCTCTCGGCCGAGGCGCTCATCGATGCCCGCAACCTGCAGACGGGCCGCCTCTCGGAGCACGAGTGGCCGAAGCTGAACCAAGCGGTCGGACGGCTCGCCGAGGCGCCCTTCTACATCGACGACGACCCGCGCTGCACCGTGATGGAGATGCGGGCCAAGTCGCGGCGCATCAAGGCCCAACACGGCGACCTCGGCCTCATCGTCGTCGACTACCTGCAGCTGATGTCGAGCCACAACCGCAAGATCGAGAACCGCCAGGTGGAGGTCTCCGAGATCTCGCGTGGCTTGAAGATCCTCGCTCGCGAGATGCAGACGCCGGTCATGGCACTGGCGCAGCTCAACCGTCAGGTCGAGTACCGCACCGACAAGCGACCGATGCTCGCAGACCTGCGTGAGTCGGGCTCCCTCGAACAAGACGCCGACGTCGTGATGTTCATCTACCGCGAAGACCAGTACAACGCGGAGACCGAGAGCAAAGGCATCGCCGAGATCATCGTGGGCAAGCACCGTGGTGGCCCGACGGGCACGGCGCGCCTGGCCTTCGTGGAGCGCTACACGATGTTCAAGGACATGGCGACGCAGTGACGGCCGCCGTGCTCGCGCAGCCGGACGCCGCGATCGTGGGGATCGGCCAGACCCGCTTCGCCAAGAACATGGGTCGCGACGAGCTGGATCTGGCCTGCGAGGCGGTGCTCGCGGCCTGCGCCGACGCGGGGCTCGACGCACGCGAGATCGATGGTGTGGTCAGCTACCACGTGGAGCAGGTCGACGAGATCGATCTCGGCTCCACGCTCGGGCTCGACCGGCTCCGATTCATGGCGCGCACCCCGTCGGGCGGCGGCGGCGCGGCGAGCGTGATCGGTCTCGCGGCGGCCGCGCTGGAAGCCGGCGCCGCCGACTGCGTGGTTGCTTTCCGGGCCCGTAACCGCTCGAAGACGGCGTCGTACGGCGAGGGCATCAACCAGGGCGGGCGGCCGTGGGCGAAGGCCGGCACGGTCCTGGCCGACTCGCGCCAGTGGCACCACCCGTTCGGTGTGGCCGCACCCGCGCAGGAGATGGCACTGATCGCGCGGCGCCACATGGCGGTGTTCGGCACGCTCGCCGAGCACTTCGGTGCGCAGGCCGTCGCGCAGCGCTTCCACGCGAGCCGAAACCCTGCGGCGCTGATGCGCACCGAGGTCACGATCGAGGACTGGGCTGCGTCGCGACCGATCGCTGACCCGATCCGGTTGTTCGACTGCTCCCTCGAACACGATGCCGGCGTCGCGATCGTGCTGACGCGTCGCGACCGCGCGCGCGACCTGGCCCGCCGGCCGGTGCGCGTGCTCGCGCACGGCCAGTGCGACGGCCCGATCCATGTCGACCTGCCGACGTTCTTCGCCGAGACCGCGCTGTTCGGCGAGCGGGTGGCGGGCGCGCGCCTGCTCGCGCCCGACCTGTGGGGCGCCGCCGGCGTGCAGGCCGACGACGTGGATGTGGCGATGGTCTTCGACCACTTCACGATGGCGGTGCCACTGTCACTCGAGCAGTACGGCTTCTGCGACCTGGGTGAGGGCGGACCATTCGTGGCGTCCGGCGCGACACGCTGGCCCGACGGGTCGCTACCCGTGAACACCCACGGCGGATCGAACGGCGAAGCCTTCTTGCACGGTTTGAACCACCTGCCCGAAGCCGTCCGCCAGCTGCGCGGCGAGTCGACCAGCCAGGTCGCCGACGCGCAGGTTGCGTTTGTGTGCGGATCGATCACCGACCCAGCCGGCGCTGTCGTGCTGGGCCGCGACTGAGCAAGGGACCGACGAAAGGGATGGATCCCGTGACCACTGCCGAGCACCCCCGTCCGGCACTCACTGGCGCTGCCGCGCCCTTCTGGGAGCATGTGCGCAGTGGCGTGCTGCATATCCAGGCCTGCGGCCAGTGCGGTGCGATGCGCCATCCTCCGCGGCCGCGCTGTGCGCGTTGCCACTCCGACGATCGTCGCTGGTTGCCGGTGTCGGGCCGGGGCGAGGTGTGGTCGTACACGGTGTGCCACCCGCCGGTGCTGTCGGCGTACGCCGAGCGAGTGCCCTACAACGCGGTCGTGGTGCGACTCGTCGAGGGGCCGTTCCTCGTGAGCAACCTCGTCGATGTGCCGCTCGACGAGATCGAGGTGGGCATGCCGGTGGAGCTGGCGGTCGAGCCCATCGACGCCGACGTGTCGCTCCCGCGGTTCCGCCGCGTCGCGCGCTGACGGGGCGAGACTCGGCGGCGATGCTCGCCGCCACGCTCCTTGCGCTCGCCGCGGCGGTGTTGCACGCAAGCTGGAACCTCGCGATCAAGACGAGTGGCGATCGAGCGGCGTTCGCGTGGGGCCAGTTCGTGTTCGGCGGCGTGCTGTTCAGCCCATTGCTGGTCTGGAGCGGTCTGCCCCATGGTGGTGCGTGGCCGTTCCTGGCCGCGTCTGCGGTCCTGCACCTCGGTTACGTCGAAGCGCTCGTGCTCGCGTACCACCACGGTGACTTCTCGTTCGCGTACCCGTTGGCGCGTGGCGCGGGCGCCGTCACCGCCGCCGTGCTCGGTGTGCTCGCGCTCGGCGACACGCTGCCGGTGTTGGCGTGGTGCGCGATCGCGGTGGTCGCCGCGGGACTCGTCTCGCTCGTGCGCCCCTCTACATCGCGCGCGTCGTTGGGCTTTGCGCTCGTGACGGGCGCGGTGATCGGCAGCTACACGGTGATCGACACGGCGGGTGCGCGCCACGCGGGCGCGGCGGTAGCGCAACGTCTCGCCTACGGCATCGTGCTCACGGTGCTTGCGGGCGTCGTCCTCACGGTCGCCGGCCTGGCGCGCGGCCGCGGCGCCGAGGTGCGAGCGGCACTGCGCGCGCAGTGGCCCCGGATGGCCGTGTCGGGCGCCGCAGTCACCGCGGCCTACTCACTCGTGCTCGTGGCCGTGAGCATCCGCGGCGTGAGCGTGGGGTACGTGGCCACCCTGCGCGAGTCGTCGGTGGTGTTGGGTGCCCTGGCCGGCTGGCTCTTCTTGCACGAGCGCCTCGGACGCCCCCGCCTGCTGTCGTCGCTCGTGGTGCTCGGCGGGATGATCGGGCTCATCGTCGCCCGCTAGCCCGTCTCGCAACGCTTGTGGTGGCAAGTCCGTCGGAGCGGGGCTCTCGACCACCCCCGCTCGCTGCGCTCGCGCCCCGGCGGGG
The DNA here is from genome assembly GCA_017882905.1 of Acidimicrobiia bacterium. Classification (GTDB taxonomy): domain Bacteria; phylum Actinomycetota; class Acidimicrobiia; order IMCC26256; family PALSA-610; genus Chersky-683. Next base: position 8,588 of record JADGOO010000088.1, read on the forward strand.
CTCCGCTCAGAAGAGGGTGAGGTGGTCGATGTCGCCGCGCAGCTCGGCGATGTCGACTTCGATGCAGCGCACGCCGCGGCTCTCCGCGAACACGCGTGCCTGTGGCTTGATGCGCTCGGCCACGAACATCCCCGCGGTGGGCGCAAAGCGCGAATCGCGCTCGAGGCGCTCGCAGTAGCGCAAGAGCTGCTCGACACCCGCGATCTCACCGACGCGCTTCACCTCGACCACGATCGTGCGCCCCGAGCTGTCGCGGCACAGCAGGTCGACGGGCCCGATGTCGGTCGGGTACTCGCGGCGGATGAGCTCGAGGTCGTCACCGAGCGCAGCGACGCGCGCCGCCAACAGCTCCTGGAGCTCGGCCTCCACGCCGTCCTTGTCGAGGCCGGGATCGTCGCCGAGATCGAACGTCTGGTCGGAGAGCACCTCGTCGAGCTCGATCACGAGCGACTCGCCTTTGGCCGTCGTGGCGGTGATCTGCCGCTCGCGGTGCTCGATCACGCACGGTGGGCTCATCCAGTTGAGGGGCTTGTAGGCCTTCGTGTCGGAGTGGACCGCGATCGAGCCGTCGCGCTTGAGCACGAGCAGCCGCACGGCCGGCGCGAGCCGGGCCGCGAGCCGTCCCTTGTACTCCACCGAGCAACGGGCCACGATCAACCGCACGCGCACAGTCTCGCACGCGTCGCCGGACCGCCCGTTCGGCACGGCGCGTGTGGTTGGGCCGCCTACGGTCGGGCCGTGCAGAGCGACCGGCGAGTGGCGCGCGTGTCGTTCGCGGTGGCGGCGGTCGCGATCGCCGCGGTCGTGGCGTTCGCTGGCGGTGACTCGAACACGATCGACGGGCCGCGCGTGGCGCGCGACCTCCTCGTGATCGCCAAGCGGGGTGACCTGGACACCTACCGCGCCGACTACACCACCACGCGCCGGCGCGGTACGTCGCTGACCCTGCGCGCCGAGGTCCGGGTGTGGGTTCGCGCCCAGCCCGCCCTCGACGCCGAGCTCGCGGGCGGTCAGCTCACGGTCTCGACGGCGAGCGGCGCATGGATCTGCACGCAGGTGTCGGGCAAGCCCACGTGCTTGCAGCAGTCGGCGACGAGCGCCCTGCTGTCGGGCGCGACTCCGTACGCGGTGGCTCTGGCGAGCGGCCGATACACCGTGACCCGCGACGCCGACCGCCGCATCGCCGGCGAGACCGCCCGGTGCTTCTCGGTGCGGCTGCGTTCCACGGCCATCGAGCTGCAGGGTCTCGGGACGCGGCTCGACGCGTGCTTCGCGGCCGACGGCGTGCCCCTGTGGACACGGCTCGAGCACGACGGGGTCGACGATGTGCGCGAGGCCCGGCAAGTGACCCGTGCGGTGCCCCCCGCCGACCTGGCGGCCGTGGCCCGCGCGTACACCGACGGCTCGGTGCCCGCGCTGGCGCGCCGGTAACGTCGAAGTCGGATATGGACTTCTACGGCGAAGTGCTCCAGGAGCTGATCGTCGCGCTCGGCGGCGCCCTGTTCGTCGCCAATGTGCTCGCGCTCTACCGGCGCCGTTCTGACGCGGCGGCCTCCACTCGCCGCACTGTCGCCCGGGCCCGCGCCGGCAGCCCCGTGCGCGGGTACGCGCGTACCGGCGAGTCGTCCGACCTCCCGCAAGCGCCGGTGGCCCGGTCGGTCACCTACGCGATCGTCGGACTCGTCGTCATGGTGTGGGGCATCGCCTCGATCGTGCACTGAACAGGTCGGGAGGCGGGCGCCTTCACGTCTCGGCCCGTACGGCGGCTCGTTCGTTCGGGCGGCCGCGATCGGCATCGAGCAACGCGTGCAGCTTCGCGGTCGCGATCCGCAGCAGCGTGTTGAGCGACTCCACCGGGATGGCCAGACGCGACGCCATCGTGTCGCGATCGATGCCGGCGCCCGACATCGCGAGTGCTTCGGCATAGGCCACGGGGAGGCGCGGCGTGAACGGCACGACGGCGTCGAGCGGTTCGCTCGCGCGTGCCGGCCACGGCGGGTCGGCGTCGGGGTGCGATGCAGATCCCACGCGCGCCGACGGTACGGAATGTGGCATCGGGCCGCATCCGTAGACGGCTACCGATTCTCACGCCGTACGATCCGGGCGTGAGCGTGCCGGTCATCGGCCGTGATGAGGAGCGGCGGGTCCTCGCCGAGGCGCTGCAGGGTGGCGGCACGGTCGTGCTGGCCGGCGCGGCCGGAGTGGGCAAGACGCGCCTCGCCCGCGACGCGAGCACGGCGATCGGCGCCGCGCGCCACGTATGGATCAGCGCGACGGGCTCCGGGCGTGACCTTCCGTTCGCGGCGCTGGCACCCCTGCTGTCCACCCTGTCCGCAGCGCCCGAGGCCGGCATCGCCGTGGCCGATCCGCTCGGCGTGGCGATGGCTGCGCTCGCAGCCGTTGCGGGCGCTCCGCCGCTGCTGGTGGTCGACGATGCGCACCTCCTCGACGACGCTTCGGCAACCCTCGTGCACCAGATCGTCGGATCGCGTGTGGCGCCCGTGCTGCTCACCGTGACGTCGGGGCGGCCCGCGCCCGATGCGGTGACGGCCATGTGGAAGGACGGGTGGGCGACGCGCGTGGAGCTGCAGCCACTCGCACGCGGCGAGACCGACGAGCTCGTGGGAGCGCTGCTCGGCGCGCCCTGCTCGCCGCTGCTCCGCCACGACATCTGGGAGACCAGCCAAGGCAACGCGCTCGTGATCAGCGAGCTCGTGCACGCCGCTCGAGTGCACGGGGCCGTTCGGCTTGTCGACGGTCGCTTCGAACGGGTCGCGGCGTTGCCGCTCGGCGCGCGTCTCGCCGAGCTCGTCGGCGCGCGCATCGCCGAGCTGTCGCCCGCCGCGCGCGGAGCGGCCGAGATCGTTGCGGCGTCGGAGCCGGTGTCGTTGAGCGTGCTCGAGCACCTGGTCGAAGGCGATGCCCTCGCCGAGGTGGAGGAGCGCGGCATCGTGGTGGTCGACGCGGCGCGCGATGGCGCCAACGGCGGCGACGCGGTCGTGCGCGTCATGCATCCCACATATGCCGAGCTGTTGCGGGCGCGCACGCCTGCGTCGCGTCGCCGGGCGATGGCGCGCCGCCTGGCCGACGCCGTCGAGGCGCGGGGCCGACACGGCCGCGACGACGTGCTGCGCGTCGTCACGTGGCGGCTCGATGCAGGTGTCGCGGTACCGGTGGAACAGCTCGTCGATGCGGCCTGGTACGCATCGGAGGCGTTCGACGCCGCGCTGGCCGAACGGTGCGCGCGAGCGGCCGTCGAAGGCGAACCGGCGCATCCGCTGCATCACGCGGCGGCGCTGGCGCTCGCCGACGCCCTGTACCGGCAAGGTCACCACGACGAGGCGCTCGCAGCCTTGCCTGACTCGAGCGCGGCCGACGGCCGTGGCCGCGCCGAAGTGGCGGTGCTGCGCGCCAAGATCTTGATGACCGTCGGTCGGATCTCCGACGCGCAGCGCACGATCGACGACGTCCTTGCGGTGACCGCCGATCGTGAGCCGGCCGCGTGGCTGCGAGCCTTCGGGGCGACGATCCTCGTGAGCCAGGCTCGCTTCAGCGACGCGATCGAGCTCGCCGCGCCCGTGGCCGACGACGCCTCGAGTGGTGCGCGGGCCACGCTGACCGCGCTGTCTGCGTTGGCGATGGCCTACGCCTTCTGCGGCCGTCGTGTCGATGCGCTCGACGCCGTGGAGCGCGGCCGCGATCCTCGGCTGCGGGCGGGTACGGATCTGCGCACTGCGCTCAGCTGGGCGCTGCCGGCGACGTGGGTGGCGCACTGGACGACCGGTGATCTCGACGGCACCGAGTCGATCGCGCGCGCGTTTCGAGACCTCGGCATGCAACGCCGCATCCCGGAGTGGGTCGGTGGAGGCACCGTCGGCATGGCGTGGGCGGCGATCGGCCGCGGCGACATCGATGGCGCGCGGCGGCTGCTCGCGGAGGCGGCACCGTCGCCGGCGCTCGACCACTGGTTCCAACCCGGCACGCTCGGTCTCGGTGGTGTGCAGGTGCTCGCGGCGGCGGGCGCGATGTTGGCGGCCGCGCTCGGCGGCGACCCCGAAGCGGGTCGGGCTGCGGCGCGTGCGGTCGACAACGACGTGCGCGGCCCACGGTGGTTCGATGCGTGGTGCGGGATCGCGCGCGCGTGGGTGCACCTCGCGGAAGGCGACGAGCGCGGCGCGCGTGGGCTGCTCGACGACGCGGCGCGTGACGCTCGGGCGCGCGGTGATGCTCCCGCTGAGCTCCACGCGTTGCACGCCGCCGCGCGCATCGGGGGCGCACGCGAAGGGGTGGGCCGTGTCGTGGCGGTGGCCGAGATGATGGACGGCCCGTTCGCGTCCTTGGTGGCCCGACACTGCGTGGCGTTGGCCGAAGGCCGGGGCGACGACCTTGATGCGATCGCCCGAGAGCTTGCTGTGCTCGAGATGAGCCTGCTCGCCGCCGAATGCGCGGCCGCAGCCGCATCGGCGCACGATCAGCAGGGCGCCGCCGCGTCGAGCGAAGCGTCGCGGGTTCGGGCCGCGTCGTGGTTGGAATCGTGCGCGGGCGCGCGACCGCCGACGCTCGCAGGCTGGCGCCTGCGGCCGTCGCTCACCCGTCGAGAGCTCGAGGTGGCCCGGCTCGCCGCGCTCGGTCGCACGACGAGCGAGATTGCGGCGCTGCTGTTCGTGTCGGTGCGCACCGTCGACAGCCACCTGGCCCACATCTACACGAAGCTCGGGATCGCCGGGCGCCACCAGCTTCCCGAGGCGCTCGGTGGCGAGGATGCGGCGCAAGGGCCCGCTCGGTAGGTTGCGGGCATGGCCGACCCCGCAGCCCGCGAGCCCACCCGCACCGACGCGTCGAAGCGCGTCGTGACGCGCGAGCGGGTCGTGGCGGCCGACGCCGACCGGATCTTTGCCCTGCTCGCCGATCCACGCCGCCATCCTGAGATCGACGGGTCTGGAACGGTGCGGGAGGCCGTGACCGACGCGCCCGAGCGGCTGGCGCTCGGCGCCAAGTTCGCGATGGGGATGCGCTACGTGATCCCGTACCGGATGGTGAACACGGTGATCGAGTTCGAAGAGGGCCGACGGATCGCCTGGGCGCCCCGTCCGGCGCTCCTCGGCCATGAGTTCGCCCAGGCGGCAGGCCGGGTGTGGCGCTACGAGCTCGAGCCCGTGGAGGGGGGCACGTTGGTGCGCGAGACCTGGGATGCCACCAAGGAGCAGGGTTTCGTGATCCAGCAGCTCATCGGGATGCCGGCGAAGGTGGCCCGCGACCTCGACGCGACCCTGGAGCGCATCGCCGGCCTGGTCGAGCCGGCCTGACGCGGAAGCCTGAGGGAACCGGGCAGGCCTCAGCCCCGCCCGCCACCTACGCTGGTCGGCGCAGCAGCAGGCCCTTCGTGCCGGCTCGGCGCTCATCATGATGGATCTTCAGCTCACCGATGTTCCGGCCCTGCGCGTTTCGCGCGGCCGCCTGCTCCTGGCCCCGGCGATCGCCGCCGCGCTGGCAGCGGTCGGTCTGGCCATGCATTGGGACGGCCGCGACCTCGCCGGCCAGGTGTTCCGCGCCGATCTCATTCGCCACTACGGCTTCGTGCTGTGGAACAACCGCTGGTACGGCGGGCACGCACTCTTCGACTACAGCGTGATCGCGCCGGCCCTCGGTGCGCTCGTCGGACCGCTCGTGCTCGGCGCGGCGAGCTGCGTGGCATCGGCCGCGCTCTTCGATCGCATCGTCGCGAACGCGTTCGGGCGCATGTCGTGGGCGGGTTCGTTGTGGTTCGCCGCGAGTGCCGTCACGAACCTTGCCGTGGGCCGCGTGACGTTCGCGGTCGGTGTCACGTTCGGGCTGGCGGCGGTGCTCTTCGTGCAGCAGCGCCACGCGTGGCCTGCCGCGGGCGCCGCCGCGCTGTGCTCGTTGGCGAGCCCTGTAGCGGGAGTGTTCGTCGCGATCGCGGCCGGCGCCGTCTTTTTGTCTCGCCGTGAAGATCGCGGGATCGCGGTGGCGACGGCGCTCGGTGCGTTGGTGCCGCTCGTCGTGGTGATGCTGGCGTTCCCGGGCGGCGGCTACTTCCCGTACGAGACCTGGGCTTATCTGTGGGATCTCGCAGTGTGCGCGATCGTCTTCGCGGCCGCGTCGCTCGCACCGAACCGGAGCGCGCTCACGGTGCGCTGGGGCGTGGCGCTGTACGCACTCGCGTCCACGATCGCGTTTGCGGCGCACACGGCGCTCGGCGAGAACATCAGCCGGCTCGGCCAGTACGTGGCGGGTCCGCTGCTCGCCTGCCTGCTGTGGCGGCGCCACCGCGTGGTGCTCGCGCTCGTGGCACTGCCGTTGCTCTTCTGGCAGTGGTATCCCGCCTACGACGGCATCGCCACGGGCACGCACGATCCGTCGAGCCATGCCTCGTACTACCAACCGGTGGCGGCCTACCTGCACGGCCAGCCCGGCGTGCTCGGCCGCGTCGAGGTGCTGCCCACGTTCCGCCACTGGGAGTCCACGTACCTCGCGCTCGATGTCTCCATCGCGCGCGGCTGGCAGCGACAGCTCGACATGAGCTTCGACAAGGTGTTCTACGGCGATCTCACCACGGCCTCGTACCACCAGTGGCTCGACGAGAACGCGGTGCAGTACGTGGCGCTCCCCGACGTCTCGCTCGACTCGTCGGCCACGGCGGAACGTGCGCTCGTGCTGCGCGGGCTCCCGTACCTGCACGAGGTGCTGCACACCGCACACTGGCGTGTGTGGAGCGTCGCCGACTACCACGGTTACGTGCAGGGCGCCGGGGCGATGGTGGCGCTCGGCCTCACCAACTTCAGCGTCAACGTGCGCCAAGCCGGCGATCTCGTGGTGCGCCTGCGGCCGTCGCCGCACTGGGCGATCCGCGGTGCCGGCCAGAGCGGCGCGTGCGTCGAGAGCACCTCCGACGGTTGGATCCGGCTGCGCCACCTGCAACCGGGCAGCGTGACGGTGGTGCAGGCGCTGATCGGGACGGGCTGCAGCTAGCGAACGCGCGCACAGTGTCGGGTCACCGACCGGCGAGTGCCACCAGCCATGATCGCGATGCCACGTCGGCTTTCATCGCGTGCGCGGCGACGGGAAACGACGTGAGCCGGTAGTCCTTGCCGTCGGACGGCCGCGCGTCGTAGTCGAAGTAGATCGCAGCCTTGACCGCGGGGTGGGCTTCGACCCAGCTCAGCTCCTCGTCGATCCAGTGCGGGTCATCACCCGTGGATCGGTTGTTGAGCCCCCATTCCGCCACCATCACCGGCTTGTGGTGCAGGCGCGCGAACGCCTCGATGCTGTCCATCCCTTGGTCGGCGTGCTGCATGACGTCCCACGGGGCAGACCCGGGGTAGGCGTCCATGCCGATCCAGCCGACGACGTCATCGCCGGGGTAGTAGTCCCACATGCTGAGCCCGTGCCCGACGGGAAGGGGCGCGAACAACGTCGGCGACCACACCAGCGTGACGTTGTCCACGCCGTGCAGCAGCGCGGCAACGTGGCGCCACGCGGCGACGAAGTCGCGCGGCGCGTTGCCGGGGCGAGGCGTGCCGGAGCAGTCGAACGTCGCCCACGGGTAGTAGCAGCCGTTGAACTCCCAGTTGATCCGGAGGAACACGGGTCGTCGGTACGTTCGCAGCTCGGTGACTCGGGCTCGTAGATAGGTGTCGACCGAGCCGTTCGCGATGGAAGCCTGCGATCCCGAGCCCGGGAGGTTCCAAGAGATCATGAGCGCGACACCGGGCCGGCGCGCGACCTCGTGGAAGATCCAGTCGAAGCCGCCCATGGGTTGCGACCAGCGGTTGTAGATGGCGACGCTCGGGCGCCCGACGGCCGCGAGGAACGCGTCGAGGGCCCGGCCAGTTCCGTTTGTCGACACTCCGAGATAGCGCGAGCCGTCGGGTGGTTCGAATCGGGTCGGCGACGTGCTCGCGGTGACGTGGCGCTCGGTGGCCGCGCCGACGGTGGCCAGCGGCGGCGCAACGCCGCGCCCGGCGCGCACCACCGCCGTTGCCGCCGTCGCCGCCAGCAGCGTCGCGAGCGCAATCGACGCGACTGCGACCGCGGGGTGACGGGCCAGGAAGCCACGGTCGGAAGGGGCGGACAGTGGCCCTATCCCAGCGTGACGTTGATGTTGCTCACCGCGTGACGATCGGTCAGCGATCCGTTGCCGCCGCTGAACCCGACGAGGACCTGCGGGGGCGCAGCGATGGTGGTCGCCAGCACCGCCTGTCCGTCCATGGCCACGGTCAGCGCGCCGCCGTTGAGGATCACGACGAAGTCGTGCGGCGTACCCCGCAGTGGCATGACGTTGGGGTTCGTCGCCGTCCAGCTCACCGAGCCGAAGGTTCCTGCGCTCCCGACGCCGACAAGGTTGCTCGATGGGTCAGTGGGTCCCTGGAAGGTCTGCAGACCGACGCACGTGCCGGGGATGCCGCTGTAGCCCAGACCGCCACCCGGCGACCCGAGCGCCGTCGGGAGGGCCTGCGACGCGTCGGCCAGCACGAGGCACAGACCGTCGGCACCGGTCCCCGAATCGATCGTCGCTGTGAACGAGATCGTGATCCTCGTCGCGGTCGACACCGGGTGTATGGCGAAGGCCGAACCCGCTCCGTAGCCGGTCGCGGGCGTGAGCTGCAACGAGGTCGAACCGACCATCGACGCAAGACCGTTGAGCTGCCAACCCTTCGGCGGCGCGGCGGTCACCGACGGCCCGAGCGGCGGCGCTTGACCGGCGGCACCGATCTTGATCGCCACGGCCGACACCTTGTGCAGGTCCGTCAACGTTCCGGTCGAGCCCGTGAAGCCGAGACGGACCGTCGGAGGAAGGCTCACGATCGCCTGCACGGTGCGCGTCCCGTCGATTGCGACCGTGAGCACATTGCTCGTGACGGTCACATGGACGACGTGCGGTCGGCTGCGAAGGTTCGCGACGTTGGTCGACGACGTGATCCACTTCGGGCTCGTGCTCTTCAGCGCCGACGTGGCGATCGCGACGAAGTTGGCCGCCGGCGCCCCGGTGCTCTTGAACGTGTCGAGCACGACGGCTGTCGAAGGGATCCCCGCGAACCCGAGTGCGCCGGCGGCCGCGCCCACAGCGCTCGTACTCGTCGTCGGGTTTGCGAAGACGAGCGCGGTGCCGGTGCCGCCGGTGCCGCCGGTCATCGTCGAAGTGAAGGTGATGTCGAGACCGTCCGCGGTGACGGGCGTGGTGTACCAAGCCGAACCCGCGGCCGATGTCGTCGCGGGCGTGAGCTGCACGACGTTGGTGTTGACCATCGTGGCCTTGCCGTTCAGCTTCCAGCCGGTCGGGGGCGCGGCGATCGTCTTCGGCGCCGGCGGCACGTAGGTGGCGATGTTGACGTTGCTCACGCTGTGGGCGTCGGTGAGGCCACCGGTGCTGGCGGTGAAGCCGACGAGCACGTTCGGAGGGAGCGTGACCTTCGTTCGCAGCACCAAGGTGCCGTCGATCCACGTCTGGAGCATCCCGGCGCTGACGGTGACGTGCACCGAGCGCGACACGCCGCGGAGACTGGGCATGTTCGTGTTGGCCGCGAGGAAGGTGAGCGCTGCGGGTGCCCCGCCCGGGGTGGTTTGTACGACGCCCACGAAGCTGGGCGCGTTGATCGAGGCGTTGGGGTAGGTATCGATGGCCACGGCGACGCCGGGTAAGCCCGCGAAACCGAGGCCGCCACCGGCCGCGCCGAGTGCGGTCGCTCCGCTCGCCGGGTCGATGAACGCCAGCGTGAGACCGTCGGCACCGCTGCCACCGCCGATCGTCGATGTGAAGGCCACATCGAGATTGGCCGAGGTCACTGCGGTCGCAGAGAAGGCGGAACCGGCCTCGTCGGTCGCCGCGCCGGTGAGGTCGACGGTCGACGCGTTCATCGTGGCCGAACCGTTGAGCTGCCACCCGGGGCCGGGCGGTGGAAGCGTGGTGTACGGCACGCCGGTCCCGGTCATGTTGACGTCGTGCACTCCGGAGCCGTCGTCGGCGGTGATCGTCCATGGCACGGTCGAAGGTCCGACGGCTGTCGGCGTGAACGTGACGGTCTCGGTGAGTGAGGCGCCGGCCGGCACGACAGTTCCCTCGGCCAGCGTCGACGTCGCGGCGAAGCCCCCGATGATGGGCGGCTTCGACTTGAGGATCGTCATCGGACTACCGCCGGTGTTCGCGACCAGGAAGCTCAGCGTCGCGGTGCTGTTCAGTCCGACGTTGCCGAAGGCCACGGTGGACGGGAGCACGAGATCCGCAGGCAACGCCGTGGTCGCAGCAAGCGGCACCGCCGCGGTCGCCTGGTCCGTCGTGATCGCGGTCGTGTCGGCGTACGGGGTCGGGCTCGTGCCCGACTGGTCGGGGGGAGTGAACGTGACCGTCATCGCGACGCTGGCCCCAGGGGCGATCGTGGCACCGGGAGGAGGGGCGCCTGCGACCGTGAACGGAGCGGCCGGCAGCTCAACCGACTGAACGGTCTGGGTGGTCGTGGCCGTGTTGGTGAATGTCACCGACCAGCCCACGGCTTGCGAGCCGCCGGGCACCGTCCCGAAGTCGACGCTCGCGGGTGACGTACTGATCGGATACGTGGGCGCTTGTCCGGTGCCGCTCACGGGGATGGTGGAGACGCCGCTGTCGGTGGTCACCGTGAGCGTGGCGGTGACGGGACCGAGCTGGGTCGGCGTGAACGTCATGGGCACGCTGATGGTGCCAGCCGGCGCCAGTGTCGCAGGCAGTGACGGCGTCGGCGTGCCCAAGGTGAAGGCGCTGTTGTCGATCGACATCGCGGTCACGTTCGTTGCGCTGCTCGCGGTGAGCGTCGCGGACGCGTGGGCGTTCGATCCGACTGTTGTCGGTGTGAAGGCGAGCGACGGCCCGGTCAGCGTTGGGCCGCTCCCAAGGACGCCGAACGCGAGGACGTGGCCATCGCGCGTGCCCACATAGACGCGGCCGTTGTCGACGACGGGCGGGGCGAACTTGCTCGCGGTTCCAATCGCGGCTTGGAAGCGCAGGGTGAGCGCGCCACCACTCGGCACCGCGTCGTACGCGCGTAGCTGCGCGTTGACGCCGCTGCCGTCCCAGGTGTGCACCACCCAGACGAGCGCCGTCCCGCTCGTCGTGCCATTCGATGTCACGACCGGCGGGCTCGATCCGAAGCCGAAGATGTCGTTCGAGGTCGCGGCCAAGCTGAGTGCCGGGTTACCCGCGCCGTCGAGGACGCGCTGGTACACGCGCAGCAAACCCGAGCTCCCGGCCGCGCCGCCGCCGGGGCTGGCGGTGGGGAGGTACACGTATCCGCCGTCACCCGGCCATACCGCCGGCTTGCTCCACACGCCGCCGAACGGACCGAACTTGCCGAGGACGTTGTCGACGGTGGTGCCGCGCCCGCCGAGGTTGTCGCGGTCGAGCAGGTACACGTAGCCCTGCTTGCCGGCGATGACAGCGAGGTGCGGATGCGCGGCCGTCCCGAAGCTGTCGGGCAACCCGGTCGCGCCGCCCGAGCCGAAGTCCTGATCGTTGCCGTTCAAGGCGTTGGCGTCGAACGGCGCGAAGAAGTCGGTGGGCGCGAGCGATCCGTCGGCCTGGACCGTGAGCCGCACCACTGATTCGCCGAACCCGACGCTCGGCGTGGCCGCGAGTCCGGCGCCGGCCGGCGGCGAGAAGCCGTTGCCCGTGGCCAGGACGATCTGGTTGGGACCATCCGACATGAGACCCGCGCCCGACATCCAGATGCCCGCGCCGGTCTGCGTCGCGTCTTCGGTGGACCACATCGTCGTCATGGCCCCGCTCGTGCCGATGCCGACGATGAGCCCGCGATACGGACCGACGTCGCAGTGCCCGCCGAACGCGGCGTACACCACCCCGTTCAACAGCAGCAGGCCGGGTCGTTGCAGCTCATACGTCGCGTCGAACGGAGCACCGGGCGCGTTGGTCGGGGTGCCGCCGACCACGACCGGCCAGCCGGACCGCTCGCTTCCCGTGACCACATCGACCGCGTGAGCGACGTATTGGCCGGATCCCGAAGTCCCGCTCGCGTACGTCTTGGCGAAGAAGTACGCGGTGCCGGTCGTCGGATCGACGACGGGCGTACCGGTGATGCCGACCGAGGGCGTGAGATCGCCGCAACCGAGGTCGAGCGGGTTCCACGGAACACCCACGTTGCGATGCCACCGAATCGCTCCGGTCGCCGGGTCGATGCCGTAGACGTCGTTGGTCTCGGTGGCGACGAGCAAGGTGTTGCTCGCGACGAGCGGTTGTGCGTACACCTGTCCCGTCACAGCGGTGGCGAACAGCTGGCCGAAGCTCGATCCACCGACCACGGCGGGCGTGAGTACTGGTTGGTCGGCGAACCAGCCGGTGCGCAGGTTGTCAGCCGCCGTCGTGACGGTGTCGGCGCGCGCGGGCGCGGTGCCTGCGATTGCGAGTGCGGGTACGACGAGCGAGATCGTGACGACGATCCGCGCGCCGCGCAGACGACGGGTCGTGCCGAGCGATCTCATGGAGCATCTCCCGCTCGTCCAACCGACGCGGATCCAGTCGACCGGCGCCACAGCGAGTACGCGCCACTTCCATAGCTGGTCTGGAACGGCAGCGTTGCGACCAGCTGGTAGCCGCCGGCCTGTGCGATGTCGTCTCGTATCGCGACCGCCGTCGCGGCGTCGGCTCCGTAGCGCAGCTCGATGACGTCGAAGTAGCCGTCGTCGATCGCAGCCCGGTACGCGTCGAGGCCGCTCAGGTGGGCCCCGCCGCGCGTCGTGTACTCGAACCAATGAAGGTCGGTCCACTGCCACGGTTGCAGTAGGTGACGCAACCGGTAACGGGGTACCTCGTCCTCCTCAGCGAGGACCCGGCCCGACACGGGTCGCACGAGCGACTTGAGCGTGGCCACGAGCCGGTCGCTGTTCGGCCATTCGCGCTCGAGGCGAACCGACTGGGAGAGCCCGGTCCCAACGAGCACGAGACCAACCGCGACGGCGGCCGCGAAGCGGCGACCCGAAAGCCGTGCGGCGCGGCCGGCGAGTCGAACCAGCGCGAGGCCGACGAGCGGCGCCGCGAAGAAGAGCCCGAAGCCCACGTGCTTCGCGAGCGAGACCGGTTCGCCCTTGTAGAGGTGGTACGCGGGCGCGAGGAAGACGGTGCCGAACAGCAACGCGCCGAGCGCCCGCTGCCGGCGCGGCACCGCGAAGCACCCGGCCAGGGCGACAGCGGCGAAGCACCCCCCGAGCGACAGCGCGCGGCTCACGAGATACCACGCCGTCGCGGGCACCTCCACCGTGCGGTTGACGGTCGTGGATCGCAGACCGTCGAGGATCGCGGTGCCGAACACCGCGACCACCAGACCCACGACCGCGCTCGACGCGGCCAGCGCCGCGGCGAGCTTTCGCATCGCCGCCCACGAGTCGCGGTGGCGACGCGACTCAACGACGAGCACGACGAGAATCGTCGGGACGTAGAGCGCGGCGGCGTACTTCGTCAACACCGCGAGCACCGCGAGTGCGCCGACGGCGCCGGCCCACCGCACGCTGGGCGCCTCGGCGGCCCGCACCGAGGCGTACGTTGCCAGCGCGAGCAGCCCGACGCACATCGCGTCCATGGTGGCGAGGTGGCCGATGAACAAGACGGGCGCCGACAGTGCGAACGCGGCCGCGGCCGGCGCGGCCGCATGCACCCCGAACAGGCGCTTCGTGATTCGGTGCACGCAGAGGGTCGCGACCACCATCCATACGAGGCTCAAGGCGCGCGCGCCGGCGACGCCCCAGACGCTGTCGACCAACGATGCGATCACGGGGTAGAGGCCCGGGCTCCCGGAGAAGTACGTCGAGAAGTTCCCGTAGAGCGGTGTCCCGTGCTGGACGTGCGCCGTGATCTGATGGCCCGCCCAGATGTACAGCGCCTCGTCTTGGAAGACGGAGTTGCGCAGGCGCAGCGAAGCGATCGCCTGCGCGCCGATGATGCTCGCAACCACCCAGCGACCGGACCGAAGCCGGCGCGGCCTGAGCCACGCGGTCGCTTCGTCGTCGTCGGCCGTGACGGCGTGCGGCGACGCGGGCGCCGGGACGGTGGCGATCGCCGCTTCGAGCTCGGCATCCTGGAGGCGGCCACCGGATGGGGCGAGGACGTCGGTCACCGCGCTTGGCCCTTCTCGACATCCGGCGCGACACGGTCGGCGCCGGCGCCCGGCGCAATGGTGCGGAATCCGCTCAGCTGATCCGCGGCGCGCGAGAACGCGGCGATCAGCCGCGGATCAGCGCTGAGCGACCACGCGGCCCGTTCCGCTGCTGTCCCGTCCGACGTCGGGCTCCCTTCGTGGTAGATCAGCGCCGCGATGTCGCTGCGTGCACGGATCGCCGACCCGAGGTGTTGGAGCCAGGCGATGCGCTGCTCCTCGGGTCCGGCCACGCTGGTCTCGATGAACAACGGATCGCGTGGGTGCTCGGCGCGAGTGCTGGCGATCACGTGTTGCGGATCCGGCCACGTCGTACCGGGAAACTCGATCAGGCTCAGCAGCACTGCGTCGTAGGTGCCGGCCGGCGGCGCATACGGGCCGTCGGCCGACGGATCCGCGGGCGCCCAGATCCACGTGAGGTTGTGTACGCCCTCGGAGCGGAACACGGAGCGCACGTGCGTCCATGCCCGCGCGCTGTCTTGCGGGATGCCGCCGTTCGCGACCGCCGACGTGACGGCCCAGTCACGATCGACTTGTGGCAGCACGGTGAGGTCGACCGGCTTGCCCCACTCCCGGATCTCTCGCGCCCATCGCTGCAGCTCGCCGTCGTGGACTCCGTTGGCGACGGAGAGGAGGCTCGCCTCGAAGGCAGGTCGCCGCGGTGCGCTGAAGAGCAGCGTGACCCATGGGCGAGCTCCGTCGGCAACGACTGTCTGTGCCCATGTTCGATCGAAGTGATCGCTGATCTCCTGCGTACGACCGACGACGCCGACGTGGTAACCCAACCGCGTGTCGATCGTCGGAAGCGCCGCGGCGAGCACACCCGTCGTGATGTCGAGGCCGACGCGTGGGTTCGCCGTGCCCGCCGCCGCGGCGCGTGCTTGATGATTGTTCGATGCCAAGGGCGCGACGGCGACGACGAGCGCGATCACAACGACGCCGAATGCCGCCGCGCTCTGCCACGTGATCCGCGGCACGCTGAGCGTTCGCCGCCAGAGGAACGACCGCCCGCGCGCGAACATGCGGTCGGCCGCCGCCAGCCCGACGAACGCGGCCAGCAGCAGCCCTGTGTACGCGGCCCAGAGCGCACTGATCAGCACTGCGCCGCCGCCACCGCGCACGATGGCGGCGACGATCGCACCGACGCACGCAGCCAGGCACGCGATCTGGAACGCGATCGTGCGCAGCATCGAACCGCCGACTCGGCGCTTCGGAGTGACGACGAACGTACCGCCGCCGCGGATGAGACCGCGTAGGGCGGCGACGGTCAGGACAGGGAAGGCGCCGAACCCGATCACGATGCCCCGCCAGCCCGCCTTGTCCTTGGTTGCGTGCCAGAAGGCGAGCTGCGTGAGGAGCGCGTACGCGACGAAGTGGGCCAGGAACTGCTCGAGGTTCGCGCCCCGAACGGCGGCGATTCCGGTAGTGAGGAACACGATCGGCACGGCCACGTACACGAGGTCGCGCAGCCCGCACAGGTAATGCGTGCTCGCGAGTGCGTACTGCACGCGTTGCTCGTGGCGCAGTCCGCCGTGCCGCCGCGGCATGAAGATGTCTCGCCAGTGGCGGCGCAGGATCCCGAGCGAGCCGCGCGCCCAGCGGCGCTGCTGTCCGAAGTAGCTCCCGAGCTCGAGCGGGCCGAGGCCGTGTGCGAGCACGTCGGGCACGAACACGCTGCGCCAACGCTGGTGCAGCATGATGGAAGCCGCGAAGTCCTCCGTCACCGAGGTCTGCGGGAAGCCGCCGATCTCATCGAGCGCTTCGGCGCGCATGACGACGTTGGTTCCGCAGATGGAGGCCGCGTTGGTGGCCGACTTGCCCTGGCACAGCACCCGGTAGAAGACCGCCTGTTGGTCGTTCGCCCAGCGCGCGACCGGATTCTCGAGATTGCGGTAGTACTGGCCGGTCTGCACCCATGCCACGCCGGAGTCGCGCAGGTTGGGGATCGTGGCGAGGAGGAACCCGGGTTCTGCCACCTGATCGGCATCGAAGATGACGATCAGCGCGTCACCCGTCGCGCCGACCGCCCGACGTGCGTGCTCGAGGTTGCCGGCCTTGGCCCCGCCGCCAACGGCGCGTGTGATGCAACGAACGGCGAGCCGTCGACAGAGCGCTTCGATGTCGGCGGAACAGGTTGCGCCCGCCACCCCGCCGTCGTTGCAGACCACGATCTCGACGCGTGCGTCCGAGTGCGCAGCGAGATAGATCTCGCGTGCCACGAGCGCCGCGTGCACGGTCTGGCTGACGATGTCGGCACCCTCGTCAACCGTCGGGATGAGGACGAAGACCGGGCGGGTCGTCGGGTCTTCGTCGTCGGACAACCTCACGGGTTCGCGAGGCCAGAGCGTGTAGTGGAACCCGAGGATCTGGAGCGCGGCGAACACCTCCGCCGCGTACAGCGGGATCGACAACCAGGGTGCTTGCCAGTTGATGACCCCGGCGCGCCAGACGAGGTAGTCGCAGATGGTGGCCGCCACCATCGCGGTGAGGATGGCGGTCTGCTTGTCGTGGCGCGTCATCTTGCGACGCGCGACGAAGCCGAACGCGAGGACTCCGGCCGCGAGCGTGAGCAGCATCCCGGCTTGCAGCCGGGCCAGCCAGACCACCGCAGATCCGACCAACAGGGCGATGCCGAGGTCGACCCACGAGGAGGGGCGACGTGGTGGCCGACGGTCGATGAGCGCGCGCGGCACGTCGCCCGGATCCTTGTTCGATGACGTCCTTGTCGATCGGAACACGTGGACCCGCCCCGCCTCCTGCTTGGATCTAGGACCTGGTGTCGCCGCGCAACCGCTCCGGTAGGCCGCGAGCTGGCGACCGACCGTCTTCCCGGGTCAACGCCCGCCCTAGGGTCGAAACCGGAATAAACCTACTGAAAAATGCGGATACAGGGCAAACACGTCGAAATTGCGTAGGCTGTGTCACACTCGCGACGCCGGCGCGCGCGCCGCGGGGAGCCTCGGGAGCCACGAAGCGCCGTCTCCTATACTTGGCGGTTCGACGGCCCGCGACCGGCAAAAGCCCAGGTCAACGGCCTAGAACCAGCGCTCGTAGCTCAATGGATAGAGCATTTGACTACGGATCAAAAGGTTGGGGGTTCGAATCCCTCCGAGCGCGCTGAGGAAACTGCTGGTCAGAGGCGGGGATGCTGGCGTGACCGAGCACCTTGGAGATCACCTCAAGTGGCACGCCGGTCTCCAGCAGCGTGGTCGCCGCCATCCTCGCGACTTGCGAATCATCCTGAGGCCCCGGCTGGTCTGTGGTGCAGACCGCAGGGACCGGATTCCCGGTCGGCACGGGCTGCGCGCAGCGGGTAGGAAGGGTGTTGGGGTCGCTGTCGCGGTGCTCGTTGCTCTCGTCGCGGCAGCGTGTTCGGGAAGCGGCAGCGGCAGCACCAGCGGGAGCCATGCTCGCTCCGTGAAGGAGGGCGGGTTCCATCCGCCGGCGTCGCTTGTGTCCGATGTCGGCGCGCGGCACACGAGCCAACTTCTGGTCGGTGTCTCGGTGGATACGCACCGCGTCCTTCAAGGTGTGAGCGGTGCTTTTGGGTCATCGACGGCGCAGTTCACTGCGGGCATTCTCTTCGTCGGCATACCAAGCGGCGCGAACAGCACCATCACTTGGTCGCAGGAGACTCCACAGGGAGAGCGCACGCTCTTCACGCAACAAGCCGCGTTGCGCCCGCGGGGCATGCTGTACGTATCGGCGCGCGGCTCCGTCCGTGTCACACAGGGTCTGTATCGCGTGCACGCATCGATCGCCGGTGACGAGCACGACGCGGTGTTCGTAGTCGGCGCTACCGGCACACCCCCGGACCCTGTCACCGGCGGCTTCGGGAAGAGTCGAAGGTTTCAGGCGGACACCCAAGCGCTTGCCAGCGCCGACCCCGCGCCCGGTACGACATCGGTCACGTCGACGCCCGACGCCTGCGCCGGCTACTCCGATTCTCAGCTGGTGCAGGACTGCGCAGACTGGTGGGGCGAGAACTCGCCGAAGAGCAACGGGCCAACGACAACGTACGCATGTCCGTCATCGGTCAAGCCTGCGGTCTTCGTCGAGCAACAACTCTCGGAGTTCGGCGGCAACGTCGCCATCAGCGCGAACGCGTCGCTGCCGGGCTGTCCGGACGTCGATCTCACACTCGCTGGTGGTGTGAGGGCCGCGGCACCGGCCACCATCGCGCACGGTGGCGGAAACCTCCGTTGGATCGGCAGCACCTGCAACCTCGCCGGCGCGTCTGACACCTTCGGCGATGTCGTCGAAGCGCGCGCCACTGAACCCGGCACGCCGCCCGTGACCAACTACACGCCCATGCGCGAATTTGGTCCAATCCCGGGCGTGCTGAACCCTTCTGCACCCGTCGGCAGCATCGTGAGACCGGGAACGAAGATCAGCCTGACCGTCGTCGCAGTCGTCTTGGCCGCCACGCACGGGATCAAGTCACTCGTGGTGCGCGCGCCCGATGGCACCGACCTGGGACACGCCGGCCTCGCGCAACCAGCCGCACCGTGTGATCTCAGCTGGCCGAGATTCCGCCAATGGGTGACGGTCTCATACAAGGTTCCGAACAACCCACCGCCAGTCATCGAGTTGAACGTCTCCGCCGAAACCTTCGACGGATCACGAGCCGCGTTCCCAGTGAGATACGCGACGAAACCGACCTGGTCGGGAACCCTGAACCTGACCGTCGACCAGACAGTGCCGTCGAACGGTGGGCAGCAACACGAGGAGTACAAGGCCGATGTGGTCGTGACGGAAGCCGGTGTCAACAAGCTCGACGGTCACCTACGCGGCGAGTGGACGCAGACACTCATGCTCCCGCATTGCCCATCCGGGACGGTCACGCCCGGCTCGGTTGAGGCGCCACTGACCGGAACGTTCGACTCCACCGGGATGCACCTGACTGCCGGCGCGGCAACGTCGACACCGCCGGTGCAGACACCGTGCCTCGGACAGCAGCCGGGACTCATGGGCAATCCGCTCCTCTTCCCGGAACTCGCCCAACTCCTCGGCGACCTCGAACCGAAAGGCAACGGGCACTTCGCCGGATCACTCCAGCGCACCGACCCAGGCGGCGGATACCCCTACACCGTCAGGGCAGATCTACAACTCCACCCTGGAGCGGACGTCTCCCCAGACTCGCCGGCAGTGTCGATCGATCTCGCCACGCCACCGACACACTGAGCCCGACATCGCCGAACGCGATCACCACGGCGTACCTCGAGTACAACGAGATCCTCCACCACGACCCGTTCGGCGGGATCCTCGGCATCAACGTTGCCGGTCTCACGGGCCAGCAGTGCGTCGATCTCAAGTTCGTGTCCAATAGGTGCGCGGTCAGCGGCCGCTCTCGGTCAGTCGCGCGCTGAGGTGCTCGCGCACGGCCGGCCACTCGGCGGCCACGATCGAGTACATCGCCGAATCACGCAGACGGTCCTGCTCGCCCTCGACCTGCGATGGCTGCCAACCGCGCAGCACGCCTTCGAACGTCGCGCCCAAGGCGGCGATCGCCGCGCGCGACCGCTCGTTGCGGGCGTCGGTCTTGAAGTCGACCCGGCCCACGTTCCACACCGAGAAGGCGTGGGTGAGCAGCAGCAGCTTCGCCTCGACGTTGAGGCCGGTGCGCTGGGCCGCCGCCGCGAGCCAGGTGCCCCCGATCTCGACCGCGTACGGCTCGATCTGGCCGGCTCGGCTGCGGATCGTCAAGAACCGAGTTACGCCGACGGCGGTGCCGTCGGCCGCGCGCACCTGTGCGAACGGGATGGTCTCGCCGTCGCTCGCCGCGTCGAGGATCGCGCCCACGTAGCCGGTCACCTCGTCGCGTCCGTGCGGGACCGCCGTGTAGGCGAACGTGGCGCGGTCCTCGCTGGCGGCACGCACCAGACCTTCGATGTGGTCGAGCCCGAGCGGTTCGAGGCGCACGATGCGGCCGGTCAACGGGCCCACGACGAGCCGGATGGCGTCCATCGGCGCATCATTGCCGACGGGCCGGTGCCCGGGCGCCAACAAATCCGCGGTCAGGGAGCGGGCTAGGAGAGCTGCGCCAGCTTGGCGACGACGCGGCCGCGCACGTCGTCGCGGCGGGCGCCGAGTGTGGCGAGCACCGTTGCGGCGTTGTCGTCGGCCCCGTCGAACAGCGCGATCAGGAGGTGCTCGGTGCCGATGTAGTTGTGGCCGAATCTCAAGGGCTCGGAGACCGCGAGGCCGAGCGCCGACTTGGCTGCCGCGCCGAAGGGCGGGTCGGCGATGGTCTCCGTACCGCGGGGCGAGATTCGCACGATCTGGCCGACCACCTGGTCGCGCGCGATGCCGATCTCGCCGAGCACCTGCGCGGCGATGCCGCCGGATGGTTCGAAGAGCCCGAGCAGGAGATGTTCGCTGCCCACCTCGGCGTGCCCCAACGCCTTGGCTTCCTCGACGGCCGCCCGGAGCACCGAGCGGGCGCGCGGCGTGAAGCGCTCGAATGTCGGCTCGGCGAAGCGCTCGAGTGCGGCGGCGCTCAGTGAGAAGCGCTTGTGCGCGGCCTGCTTCGTCACCCCGAGCGCGGTGCTGATCTGCGACCACGACCGCCCGGCCCGGCGGCACTGATCGACGAAGTGCGCGAGCACGGCGTCGACCACGTCCTCGAGCTCGGCCATGGTGCGTGACGCGGTGGTCAGCTGGTCGAGTGCATCGGTGCTCTCGGCGTCGGCGCGCACCGACTCGATCAGCTCCTGCAGGTTGGGTGCGGGAGTCATGCGTCAACCGTACATTGACGATCCGGGCTCGTCAACTGAGAGTTGACACAACGGCTCGCACCCGTGGATCCCGCTGTCACGCAACCGACAGCGGGTGTGACCGCGCGGCAACGCGGCCGACGTCGGCGCGACACCGCCGTCGGCCACGCTGGCCCGGTGGGCGATCTCCTCGACCGATACGACCTCGCCGGGGCCTTCGACGAGATGTTCGCGGCCGCGGGCGAGCCGCGCACGCCGTACCTCGGTCTCGTCGCCCATCTCGAGACCTTGTCGCGCAGCGATCTCGACGACCGGTGCGCCATGCGCGACCGGGCCTTTCGCGATCAGGGCATCACCTTCGCGCTCGGTGGCGAGGAGGAACGGCCGTTCCCGCTCGATCTAGTTCCGAGGATCCTGGCCGCGCGCGACTGGACCACGATCGAGGCGGGCGTGCGCCAACGGGTGCTCGCGCTCGAGCGGTTCCTCGCCGACGTGTATGGCGAACGGGCGATCCTGCACGACCGCGTGATCCCGCACCGCATGGTCGTCACCTCGGCGCACTTCCACCGTGAAGCGGCCGGGATCGTTCCCGCCGGAGGCGTGCGCGTGCACGTGGCGGGGGTCGACCTCGTGCGCGATCGCGACGGTCGGTTCCGCGTGCTCGAGGACAACCTGCGTTGCCCGTCGGGGGTCTCGTACGTGGTCGAGAACCGCCGCGCCATGACGCGCGTGTTCCCCGAGATGTTCCAGAGCCACCACGTGCGGCCCGTCGCCGACTACCCGATGCGACTCCTCGCCGCGCTGCGGGCCACGGCGCCGCCCGCGGCGGGCAACAACCCGACGGTGGTCGTGCTCACACCGGGTGTGTACAACTCGGCGTACTTCGAGCACTCGTTCCTGGCGCGCCAGATGGGCGTCGAGCTCGTGGAAGGGCGCGACCTCGTGTGCCGCGACCAAGTGGTGTTCATGCGCACCACGAACGGCGAGCAGCGCGTCGACGTCGTGTATCGCCGCATCGACGACGAGTTCCTCGATCCGGTGCACTTCCGGCCCGATTCGATGGTCGGCTGTCCGGGACTGTTGAACGCGGCTCGGGCGGGCAACGTGACAGTCGCGAACATGGTGGGCAACGGCGTCGCCGACGACAAGGCGATCTACAGCTACGTGCCCGACATGATCGAGTACTACCTGGGCGAACGTCCGATCCTCGACAACGTGCAGACGTATCTGCTCGAAGATCCCGACGTTCTGGCCCACGCGCTCGCGCGTCTCGATCAACTCGTGTGGAAGCCCGTCGACGGGTCGGGCGGCTACGGCATCGTGATCGGGCCACGCGCCCGCGACCACGAGCTCGACGCGCTGCGCACGCGTGTGCTCGCCGACCCGCGCGGCTGGATCGCGCAAGAGCCCATCGCGCTCTCCACCGCACCCACGTACATCGACGGCTCGCTCGCGCCGCGCCATCTCGATCTCCGCCCGTTCGCGGTGCACGACGGCGAGTCGGTGTGGGTCGCGCCGGGTGGCCTCACGCGTGTGGCGTTGCCCGAAGGCAGCTTGATCGTGAACTCCAGCCAAGGCGGTGGGTCGAAGGACACGTGGGTGATCGCCGACCCGTTGGCGCCGGCGTCGGTCGCGCCGTCGGAGCTGCCCGCGCCCGCGCCCGAAGCGATCGACTGCACACCGCTCGAACGGGGCCGCCAGGATCCCGGCCCGCTCGTCGCGCCGCTCGACCAGCAGCAACAGCAACAGCAGCAATGAGCTCGGCGGGAGCGGGCGCGCCGTGCTGAGCCGCATCGCGGAGTCGCTCTACTGGATCGGTCGCTACGTGGAGCGGGCCGAAGACACCGCGCGCATCCTCGACGTGCACTTCCACCTGCTCGTCGAGGATCGTGGGGCCGAGGCCGCGGAGTCGTACCGCACGCTGTTGCGCGCGATGGGATTGCCGTCGGCGGTCGACGCGATGGACGGTCAGGCGGTCGCCGCGCTGCTCACCCACAACGACACGTTCTCCGGTTCGATCGCGACGTCGCTCACCTCGGCGTGGGACAACGCACGCGGCGCCCGCGAGGTGATCTCGTCGGAGCTGTGGGAGTGCCTGAACGTCACGCATCGCAGCCTCGGTTCGTGGGATCGCTACGGCGCGGCACCACACGAGTTCCTCCGCTGGGTGAAGGAACGTGCGGCGATGGCTGCCGGTCTCGTCGACACCACGATGAGCCGAGACGAGGGTTGGCGCTTCCTCGTGCTGGGCCGCAGTGTGGAGCGGGCCGACATGACGGTGCGGTTGCTCTCGGCGCGCTATGGGGAGCGTTGGGGTGCGGCGGGTTGGCGCGTGCTGCTGCGCTGCTGCTCTGCGCACGAGGCCTTCCTGCGCCGCCATCACGGCATGGTGCAGCCGTCGTTGGCCCTCGAGTTCCTGCTCACCGACAGCACCTTCCCGCGCTCGGTGCTGTTCGCACTGCGCGAGGCCGAGACGTGCGTGGTCGCGCTGAGCGCCGCCGCCGGCCCCGATCGAGGCGGCGACGCGGGGCGTGTGCTCGGCCGCGCCGCGGCCGAGCTCTCGTACGCGTCGATCGCAGAGATCGACCGGGAGCTCGGCGACCGGCTCGCCGAGCTCGAGGCCGCGTGCAACGCGGCCCACGAGGCCGTGACGCGACGCTTCTTCCGCGCGAGCGTGCCGATCGAATGGAGCGCGTGATCCCGTGACGATGCGGCTCGCCATCACGCACGTGACCGGCTACGAGTACGAAGGCGAGGTTGTCGCGTCGTACAACCTGGCTCGCCTCACGCCGCGCTCCGTGGGCGGACAGCTCGTGCTCGATCACCGGATCGTGGTCGATCCCGGTGTCGCCACGTTCCCGTCGATCGACTACTGGGGCACGGTGGTGCACGCGTTCGACGTGCACGTGCCGCACCGCCGCCTCGAGGTCACCGGCCGCTCCGATGTCGTGACGGCCGACGCGGTGGGGCCGCCCGCCGACGCGCCCGGCTTCGACGTGCTCGAACGCGACGACGTGGTCGACCAGTTCGCCGAGCTGCTGGCGCCGTCGTCGATGACGGCCGCCGACGAGGTCGTGGCCGCGTTGGCCGGCGAGCTGCGGGCGGGGCAGTCGCCGGTCGAGACCGTGGAGCGGGTGATCGAGTGGGTTCGCGATCACGTGGGCTACGAACGGGGTGTCACGAGCGTGGCGACGCCCGCCACGGGCGTGCTGGCCGCGCGGCGGGGCGTGTGCCAGGACTTCGCCCACCTCACGGTGGCGCTGCTGCGGGCGGCGCGGGTCCCGGCCCGGTACGTGTCGGGCTACCTGTACCCGCTCACCGACGGCGAGGTGGGCGTGTCGCTCGACGGCGAGAGCCACGCCTGGGTCGATGCGTGGGCCGGCGGTTGGTGGTCGGTGGATCCCACGAGCGGCGAGACGGCCGGAGATCGCCACGTGCGAGTCGCCCACGGCCGCGACTACCAAGATGTGGCGCCGCTGGCGGGGATCTACCACGGGGCGCCGAGCAAGTCGCTCATGGTGCATGTGGACCTGACGCGCCTGACCTGATCACTTCGGTACCAATGGCCCGATTTGACGAGGGCGGGCGGCCCGTTGGCGCCCGATCCGCTCAAGAACAGGCCCTGGCGCGACCGAAAACCATGGCGGGAGCAGGGCTGGGTGGCCAACCGTCGAGGGAATGGTCACCTTGAGTTACACCAAGAGCGTTCGCCGTTCGGCGACGTCGTCACGTTCACTGCGTGGCTGGCGGCGCCGGCGCTTTCTCGCCGCCATGACCGTTGCGGCGGTCGCCGCCAGCGGCGGCGTCGCCGGATTCATGTTCAGCTCGGGGGCCGCCACGGCGAGCGGCTACGAGCCGATCACTCTGGCCGACACCAGCTATGCGATCCCTGCGGGCGCGCTCTTCGTGAGCCCCGCCGGGAGCGACGCCAACGCCGGGACGCTGAGCGCGCCGTTCGCGACCGTGGGCAAGGCGCTGGCGGTCGCGCCGAGTGGCGCCACCATCGTGCTGCGCGGCGGTACCTACCGCGAGAGCCTCATGATGAAGCGGCCCGTCACACTGCAGGCCTACCCGCACGAGCAGCCGTGGATCGTCGGCAGCGACCTCGTCACCGGCTTCACGCCCAACGGCAGCACCTGGACGCGTGCTGTGGCGAAGACGCTCTGCGACACCTGCTTCCCCGCGCAGGTCATCGACCCGAACTACCCGGCCGCCGGCCTTCCCGAGCAGGTCTTCCTCGACGGTACGCCGTTGCAGCAGGTGGTCTCGTCGAGCGCCGTCACGAGTGGCACGTTCTTCTACGACGCCGCGCACGGCCAGCTCGTGCTCGGCAGCGACCCCACGGGTCACGCGGTCGAGGTCACCACACGCGCCATGGCGCTCCTGGTCTCATCGAGCGCCGGCGGTGCTGCAGTCAAGGGCATCGGCTTCCAGCGCACCGGCTCCACGTTCGACTCGACCGCCGCCGGCATGGTCGTGAGCAGCGCCCCGAGCGCCACGTTCGACCACGACACGTTCGCATGGAGCGCCAGCCGAGGGCTGATCGTGTACGGCGTGAACAACGTCGTGAGCAACAGCCTGTTCCTCTACAACGGCAGCAACGGGTTCCACGCGCACATGGCCGACGGACTCGTGTTCCAGAACAACCGCGTGGGCTTCTCCGACGAGGAGCGGTTCAGCATCACGCCGTCGGCGTTCGCCTCAGAGGGCGGCGCCAAGATCACCCACACCTGGAACTCCGTGATCCAGGGCAACGTGTTCGACGACAACTACGCCAACGGCCTCTGGTTCGACGTCACGAGCACCAACGTGGTCATCGCCAACAACACCGTGGTGCGCAACCTCGGTCATGGCATCGCCTACGAGGTGTCGGGCAACGTGATCGTCGCCGGCAACGTGATCGCTCAGAACGGCCGGCTCGGCCTCAAGATCTCGGGCGTCTCGCACGCCGAGGTGTGGAACAACACGATCGTCGGCAACGGCTGGGCGCAGCTCGGTGTGTACGAAGACCCGCGCACCGACACGAACCCGATCGACAACGCCGCCGGCATCACCTACGACACGGCGAACGTGCACGTGGTGAACAACGTGCTCGTCGCGTCGCCCACCTCGACGAAGCCGGTGTTCGAGAGCTTCGACATCTCCTCGCCCCGCCACCTCACCACGGCCCAGATGATCACGCTCGACGACCACAACCTCTGGTCACGACCGAGCATCCTGGCGCCGAAGATCCTCGTCAACTGGCAGACATCGCTCACCGCGATGACCCGCTACAACACCCTCCCGTTGGCGCAGGTCGGTACCGGCCGTGAGACGTCGAGCATCTCGGCCGACAACGTGCCGTGGACCACCTTGTTCAACAACCCGACGAGCGACGACTACTCGCCGGCCGCCGGGAGCCCGCTCACCCAGCCCGGTGCACCGCTGCCGGCTGCAGTGGCGGCAGCCATGGGTGTGGCCTCCTCGCCGGTCGGGCTCGGCGCGCCGAACCCGGCGCCGGTCGTTCCCCCGACCACGACGACCGTGGCGCCGACGACCGTGGCTCCGACCACGATCCCGCCCACCACGGTGGCACCGACCACCACGATCCCGCCGACCACAACGACGACTGCTCCGGCAGTCGTGCTGCCGACCGTGTCGGTCGACAGCGTGGCGACGCTCGAAGGCGGGCCGGGCAAGGTCACGGCCTTGACCTTCACGATCACGCTCTCGCAACCCGCGACCAGCGATGTGGTCGTCGACTACGCGACGGCCGACGGCACGGCAACGGCCGGCAGCGACTACAGCAGTCGCAGCGGAACGGCCACGTTCCACCCCGGCGTGGTGACCCGCCACATCGTCGTCAACGTGTTCGGCGACTCGGTGAAGGAAGCGAACGAGACGTTCACGGCCCGGGTGACCAACGCAGGCGGCGCCACGATCGCCGTGGGCCAGGGCGTCGGCACCGTCGTCAACGACGACTGATTCACGCAGCCGGGCTGCTGGTGCCCACTACTCGGTGGGCATCAGCGGCACCAGCTCGAAGAAGCGGTAGTGGTTCAACGACACCCGACGGAACGTTCGGGGGGTGAGGCCCGTGACATCGTTGCGGCGATGTTGCAGGGCGAGGTTGTCCCACACGACCAGGTCGCCGAGTTCCCATCGGTGCTCGTACACGTTGGCCGGCGCGTAGAGATGCGCCAGGAGCGCCTCGAGGAGCGAGCCGTCGGCGTCGCCTTCGATCGACGCCGCGTGCAGGTCGGTGAGGTACAGCAGCGGTTCACCGGTTCGCGGATGCAGCATCGGGATCGGGTGCGTGGCACTCGGGTCGTGTTCGCCGATCGGGTGCTCGCGAGACTTCGATGCGCTGCTTCCGGTCGAGATGGCCGACAACGTGTGCAGCGCCGCGTGGCCCTCGACGGCTCGGCGCAGATCGGCGGGCAGCGTGCGCCACGCGTGGGCACTGCTCGCGAACCAGGTGGACGTGCCGGTCGCCGGTAGCTCCTGCGCACACAGCGAGATGCCGATCACGGGTGACGTCGTGAACGACAGGTCGGAGTGGAAGGGCAGCTCACCCGAACCGGCGGCGTCGGCGAGCACGTTCGAGATGAAGCCGGCGAAGCTGCCGTTGTTCATCTCGTCGATGAGTGGCCCGAACCGTGCGCTCAGATCGATCTGCGCCTGTTCCGACACCTCCTGGCCGCGGAACACCAGCAGGTGGTGGCGGTCGAACGCCGCGGCCAGCTCGGCGCCGGCGGCGTCGTCGAGTGGCCGCGTGAGGTCGATTCCCTCCACGCGGGCGCCGAGCGCATCGTGCAATGGAGTCACCTGCACCGCGGTTTCGCGCATCCGGCACCTCCTCGCGTGAGCCCGACGGGCTCGCGCAGCGTAGGCCGCGTGGAAGGATGCGCGCATGGCTCTCACGATCCCGCGCACGGTCGACGATCTGCACGCCGCCTGGCTTCGTGACGTGCTCGCGCTCGACGTGACCAACGTCGAGCTGCTCGATGACCACTCGGGCACCAGTGGGCGCGCCCGGCTCGGTGTGCAGTACGCGCCCGGCGAGGAGGGCCCGGCCTCGGTGTTCGTCAAGCTCGCACCCCCCGACGAACGCCAGCGGGAGCGGCTGGCGCGCTGGGGCATCGGCGTGAACGAGACGCGCTTCTACGAATCGGCGCGACCCGGCCTGCCCGTGCGCGCGCCCGAGGTGTACGCCACCGCCCGCGACGGCGACGAGTTCGTGATGGTGCTCGAAGACCTCGTGCCGCTCGGCTGCACCTTCCCGCATCCCCGCGACCCCGACGTGGTGGAGTTCACCGCGGCGTTCATCGAGACGCTCGCGGTGCTGCACGGCTCGATGTGGGAGTCACCGCGATTCGACGACGACGACGACCTCGGTTGGGTACCCACACGCGCCGGAGGCGCGTCACGCGGCGCCACCGGCGGCGAGTTCATCCGCATGGCACTCGATGAGTTCGGCGAGGAGATGGGCCCGGCGTTTCGTCGGCTCGGCGAGCTGTACCTCGATCATGGCGACGAGCTGCTCGACCTCTACGACGAAGGCCCGACCACGCTCGTGCACGGCGATGCGCACTCGGGCAACCTCTACAAGTCGCCCGACGGAAGTCCTGGTCTGCTCGATTGGGCGATGGTGTCGTACCAGCCCGGCATGCGCGACGTGGCGTACTACCTGTGCAACTCGTTCCCGTCGGCTCTGCGCAGGGAGCACGAGCACGAGCTGTTGGCGCGCTACCGCGCCGGCCTCGATGCCTTCGGTGTGACGCTCGACGAGAGCCGCCAGTGGGAGCAGTACCGACTCTTCGCGATCACGTCCTGGGTGGCGGGTGCGTCCACTGCCGCCATGGGGAGCCGCTGGCAGCCGCGCCACGTCGGGCTGGGTGGCATGCGACGCGCGACGGGCGCCATCGAGGACCTCGACAGCGTCGGCTACTTCGAATCGCGCCTTTGACGGCGGTGCGGTGGGGCAACCCCACCGCACCCGGTGCCGTCATCGGTTCATGGACTTCGACGGCCGCTGCGCAGGTGTCGCCGCAGCCGGTAGCTGGTGGCGTCGGCGATGCGGCGCCGCTGGTGCTCGCGCGCGAACTGCGCGACGGTCAAAGGATGAAGGTTCATGGTGAGACTCCTTGCGCGATGGCAGGAAGAGGAAAGGACAGGGAAGAACGCGCACGTGGTGCTGGATGCAGTGCGGACCGCGGTGGCGGTCAGTCGTTGCCGCGCGAGGGGACCGCGGCATCGAGAGCACAGTGCGTCATCGTCATAGCGGTCACCTCCTTCGCGCAGTCGAACGGCAGCAATGAGTATCGCGCAGCCGAGCGCGTCGCGGCGAACGATTTAGCGACGACCTCGGCGAATGGCCGTGTCGCACGGACTACTCGAGCTGGAAATAGCCAGGAACACTCGTGAACGGTGTGTCGAGGTACACCTTCGCTTCCGGCGCACCCTGAAGGCGGCCGTGACTCCAACGCACTTCGACATGCCCGCTGATCTCGACGACGCGCTTGCTCTCGCGTTCTGTGACGGCGGCGGACCATCCAACTTCCGGTTGGCCCGCTTGCCGTCGGGCGACGCTGAACGAACGCAGATCGAAGCGCTGTGTCCAGTCCCATGCCGAAGCGACTCGCAGCCGGACGTGCGATCGACCGTCTGCCCCGAGCACGAAGTAGGGCGCGTCACCGATTCGCAACAGCCTCCACAGGGTGCGAAGGCGCGACGTCGGAGTCGCAAGTGCGGCGTTCCAGCGGCGCGCCGACTCGGTTGACACTGCCACGCAAAGCGACGCCCACGCGACCTGGCTCGCCGATGGGAGCGAGCGGCCGCTCAGCGGCCCTTTGAGCGCAGCGCGATCTCGCGGTGTCAGCAGATCGACGCGTTCCGGAAGCGCAAGGTCGAGGTGATCGCGAATCTGCTCGTAGAACGACTGATACTCGTCGGGCGCGACCGTGGCGAACCAGTCCTCGTTCGTCCGTCGCTCCCCGACCAGTAGGCGGTCGAAGAGGCGTGAGGGCCCGCAGTTCTGGGTGATCTTCGACAGGTACTTGCAGCTGACTTGGTACACGTGATCGATGCGGATATCGGCAGGCACGACGTCGTCACCGGGGACCTTGTGATGGCCCTTCCACTCGACCAGTCGTGGTGGCCGGCGACGGAGACCATCATCGGCACGCAGGAAGGCGACCCCGTTTTCGAACGCCGTCGCGAAGGTCGTGACGTTCGCTTCCATCCGAAACGCTTCGACGAGGCGTTCCCAAACTTCGTCGGTGACGTTGACAAGACGCTCGGGCCTTGTCCGCATCGCGAATTCGATGTCGGGGGCCAGTGTGCCGAGAGCAGTCGTGATCTCGGTGATCTCGGTGAGTGATCCCGGCATCAGTCTTCGAACAATGGGATGAACTGCATCTACTCGGCCCGGCGGTCGAGCTCCGCCTCGGCCCAGAAGCCGGGAGAAGGCGATCGCGTCATCCCGCCCCGCGCGTATGCCTCGAGGCGCGCGCGACCCGCGTCGGAGAGCATCTCGATCGCATCGAAGAACGCGTTGGGGCCGGCCGAACGCAGCGCAGTATCTCCTTCGCTGGGTCTACGAGGAAGGTTCGTCGTGAGGAAGACCAGCGGAACCTCGCTGTCCGGTCGCTCGATGCCGCGCAGCGCAGCCGCGCGACCGAGCGACTTCCAGACCGTGTCCGTGCGCAGCAGACCGCCGCGGTGGCTCGTGAACGCTCCCGAGACATCGAAGTACCACGTTGCGTCATTTCGGTCCCGGCAGATGAAGTTGACGGTCACGCCGGTCTTCGGGACCTTCTTGTTCACCTCTTCAATCGTGAACCCGGCTGCTTCGAGGACTTCCTCCGCGAGCTTCTGAGCGCGCTTACCTTCGCGTGTGGCGCGGCTCTGGAAATCCTCGTTATCGACGTCGGTTGCATCGACACTCTTCGGGCCAGCATTCTGATTGATCCGCCGTGGCGTCGCTTCGGCGTCACTCAACGCGTCGGTGACGCGATGGCGCGCGATATCCGTGTACTCATCGTCAAGGTCGTAACCGACGTAGCGGCGATCGAGGACGGCAGCGGCGACCAAGGTGGATCCGCTGCCCATGAACGGGTCGAGCACGAGATCATCCTTGAACGTGTACAGACGAATGAGCTGCTTCGGGAGCTCGACTGGGAACGGAGCGGGGTGGTTGACGCGCCGTGCGCTCTCCGGCGGGATCTGCCACACGTCGAGCGTGAGCGCCATGAAGTCGTCAGTCATCAGTGTGCTCTCGTAGGGGAGCTCCGCGGCGGCGCGTTCCTTCACGGATCGCGCACGGTCGAAGCGGCCCTTGCTGGCGACAATCACTCGCTCGGTGATGTCACGTAGCACGGGGTTGGTCGCGCTGCGAAACGAGCCCCACGCGCAGGAGCCGCTCGCCCCTTCGCCCTTTTGCCAGATGAGCTCGCCGCGCAGGAGCAGACCGAGATCGTCCTGCAAGATGCGGATGACGTCGGCAGAAAGGCTGCGATACGGCTTGCGCCCGAGGTTGGCGACGTTCACTGCGATACGGCCGCCCGGTTCGAGCTTCCTCACGCATTCCGCGAAGACGTCGGTGAGGAGTTGCAGATACTCGAGATAAGAAGCCGGTACGCCTTCGCGCTCGAGCTCCTCCTCGTATTGCTTGCCAGCGAAGTAAGGCGGAGAGGTGACGACGAGCGCTACCGACCCATCGGCGACAGCGTCCATGTGGCGCGCGTCGCCATGTTGGAAGGGCTCCTCGATCGGCTTGGGTGGCAACACCGTCGCGTCGTCGGATACTTCGGGCGCGTGAAACCGTCCGTAGAAGCCGGAGGCATCGTGATTCTCGCGACGCGACACTCCAAAGTTCGATGTCGCGGTGCGACGGCGGTCTTGCATGTCGCGCCTCCTCAGTGAAGGGAGTGTACGCGAGAGATGGGACAGCAATCGAACATACGCGCGTCTAACCGGCGACGTCGAGAACGGTGCGCAGGCCTCGGCCCGCCGCCATGTCGGCGAAGGCTTCGTTCGCCTCGCGGAGCGGCCGGCGCGCCGTGATCATGCCCTCGAGATCGAGCCGTCCGGCGCGCCACAGACCGAGCAGGCGCGGGATCTCACGCTGGCCGTTGCTGCCACCGAGGAGTGTTCCGATCAGCTTGCGCTCGCTCGCCATGAACAGCACCGCGGGCACACTCACCGTGTGGTCGATCGGCGCGGCGCCCACGAGCACCGTGGTGCCCCCGGCCCGGCATGCCCACATCCCGGCCTCGACGAGTGCGTGGTGGCCCACAGCATCGAACGCGTAGTCGACGCCACCGCCGGTGAGCGCGTGCGACGCGGCGACCACATCGTCGCTCCCGGGGTCGAGCACGTCGGTCGCGCCGAAGTGCGCGGCACCTTCGCGGCGTTCCCGGACCGGGTCGCTCACGATGATGCGCGACGCGCCCGCGATGCGGGCACCCTGCACGATTGCGATCCCTACTCCACCGAGCCCCATCACGAGCACGGTCGCACCCGGTTCGACCTTCGCCGCGTTGAAGACCGCGCCCACTCCAGTCTGCACCGCACAGCCGATCACGCACGCGATGTCGAGCGGCGTGTCGTCGGCAACCTTCACGGCCGCCGCCGCGTCGACGAGAGCGAGCTCTCCGAAGCCGCCCACGCCCAAGCCTCGCAACACGGCCGACCCGTTCCGCGAGAGGCCGGTGGCCCCGTCGGCGAACGTGCCGGTCATGATCGCCGCCGCGTTCACGCACGTGCCGAACTCGCCGCGCACGCACGAATAGCAGCGTCCGCACGTGGCGATCGGAGTGAGCACGACCTTGTCGCCCGGCGCGAGGTGCGTCACGCCGGCGCCGATCGCTTCCACCGTCCCGGCCGCCTCGTGACCCAACACGATCGGGCCCGAGGGCGGGAACGTGCCGTTCACGTTCGAGTAGTCGGAGTGGCACACACCGCAGTGCGCCACCCGCACGAGCACCTCGCCCGCCCCGGGGTCGGCGATCTCGATGTCGTCGACCAGCGACAACGGTTGCAGGGCAGCTTCGAGCAAGGCGGCGCGCACGAAGTCGACCCTATTGGGCCCGGGTCGGCGTTGTCACGTGTGACGTAGCGTCGGTGCCATGGCATACGCATGGGAGATCGTCGAGCACTCCGAGGCGCCGCCCGAGCGTGTGTGGGCTTTCCTCGCCGACGCACGCGGCTGGGCGCGGTGGGCCCGGTTCGCGAGCTCGACCCTCGATCGCGAGGGCACGCCCGCGCCCGACGGTGTCGGGGCGCAGCGCGTGTTCGGCACCGGACCGTTCAAGAGCCACGAGGAGGTGGTGGTCTTCGATCCGCCCGGCCACTTCGCGTACGAGCTGCGCAAGGGCATGCCGATCAAGGGCTACCGCGCCGACGTGACGCTGGTGCCCGACGGTCAGGGAACGCGCATCACCTGGGCGTCGAGCTTCGAGCGCGCGAGCGTCCCCGGAACGGGCGCGTTCTACCAATGGTTCCTGCGCACGTTCATCAAGGACACTGCCAAGCGACTCGCGCGCGCGGCCGCGGCCGAGGTCGACGAGCCGTGAGCGAGATGCTCGAGCGGTCGGCGCGCATCATCGACGGCCGCGAGCGGCTCGCCATGAACGGTCTGTACGGCGCGTCGGGCACACCCGCGGCCGAGGTCGGCGACGGCGTCGCGCTCGTCGAGGCGTTCTCCAACGTGGTGGCGTTCCGCACCGATGCCGGGCTGGCGCTCTTCGACGTGTCGCACGAGCTGTTCGCGCCCGACGCTCGGGCCCGCCTGCGCGGCTGGTGCGACGATCGCGTCGACACGGTCGTGTACACACACGGTCACGTGGATCATGTGACCGGTGCCGGCGTGTTCGACGCCGAGGCAACGGAGCGCAAGAGCGGAGCGATCCGCTTCGTCGCGCACGAGGCAGTTCCCGATCGCTTCGACCGGTACGTGCTCACCAACGGCTACAACGGCGTGATCAACATGCGCCAGTTCCGCCTGCCGGAGCCGCGCTTCCCGAGCGAGTTCCGGCGTCCCGACGACGTGTACCGCGACCAGCTCACCCTCGACGTCGGCGGCACCGAGCTCGCACTGCACCACGCGCGCGGCGAGACCGACGACCACACGTGGGCGTGGGTGCCGCAGCACCGCGCGATCTGCGTCGGCGACCTGTTCATCTGGCAGTTCCCGAACGCCGGCAACCCGCAGAAGGTGCAGCGCTACGCGTGGGATTGGGCGGTCGCGCTGCGTGCGATGGCTGCGCTCGAACCCGAGCTGCTGCTGCCCGCCCATGGCGCTGCAGTCGGTGGCGCCGCGCTCGTCCAGACCGTGCTGATCGACACCGCGCGTGCACTCGAATCGCTCCACGAGCAGGTGCTGGCCTTGATGAACGCGGGCGCCCGTCTCGACGACGTGGTGCACACCGTTCGACTGCCCGACGACCTCGCCGCCAAGCCGTACCTGCAACCCACCTACGACGAGCCCGAGTTCGTGGTGCGCAACATCTGGCGTCTCTACGGCGGCTGGTACGACGGCAACCCGGCGCACCTCAAGCCGGCGCCCGAGACCACCGTCGCCGCCGAGCTCGCGCAGCTCGCCGGCGGCGCGACCCGTCTCGCGGCGCGCGCCGAGGAGGTGGCAAGCGATGGTGACCTGCGAGTTGCCTGTGAGCTCGTCGAGATGGCCGCGCAAGCCGCGCCCGACAGCCCGGGCGTGCATGCGATCCGAGCCGCGATCTACGAAGCGCGCCGCGACGCCGAGCGTTCGTTCATGGCAACCGGCATCTATCGCAGCGCGGCGATGGATTCCCGCGACCGCGTCGATCAGCTCGGCACACCCGACGCCCAAGCTGACGCCACGAGCTGACGGCTCGCGGCCAACGCCGCGGAACGTGCTTCATCGGCCTGGCGTCGCGTAGGTTCGCCGTTCATGGATCGCGTTCGTCTCGGCATCATCGGCACCGGCAACATCGCGCAGCTCAACGTGGCCGGGTATCTCGAACACCCGCAATGCGACGTGGTCGCGGTGTGCGACAGTCGCCACGAGGTGGGCCAGGCGTTCGCCGACCGCTATGGCATCCCGCGCGTCTACACCGACATCGCCGACCTGCTCGCCGACGGCGAGATCGACGCCGTCGAGGTGCTCACTCCCACGATGCTGCACAAGCAGCACGTGCTCGCGGCAATTGCGGCGGGCAAGCATGTGAGCTGCCAGAAGCCGATCGCGAACACCGTTGCCGACGGCCTGGAGATGACCGAGGCGGCACGCGCCGCGGGCGTCTTGTTTCGCGTCAGCGAGTGCTGCTTTGGCTACCCGCCGCTCGTCAAGGCCAAGGAGCTGATCGCGAGCGGCGCGATCGGTCATCCCACGATGTGTCGCATCAAGACCGTCGTGGCCAACACCGACACGGAGTTCCAGAACAACCTCGACCCGTCGGGTTACGTGTGGCGCTTCAACGCGCAGAGCCCCGGTGGGCATCTCTTCGACGACATGATCCACAAGTACGGCGCCGCGCTCTGGCTCTTCGACCAGGACGTGAACAGCGTGCAGGCGATCGTGCGTCAGGGCCCCGCCTTCTTCGAGGCACCGATGGCGGCGATCTGGGAGTACGAGCGCAACAGCCTCCTCGGGATGATGGAGGTCACCTACGCGCCGCGCATGAACATCCGCAGCAGCTTCTACGGCGCCGACGAGTTCTTCGAGATCCAGGGCACCGACGGCTTCATCTGGGTGACGCGCTGCACGGGCGAGATGCTCGACCTCGCGCCCGTGATCATCTACCACCCCGACGGGACGACCACGTCGTACGGCAACCTCGACGCCGATTGGCTGACCGGCTTCAAGAACATGTCGAAGGCGTTCGTGGATGCGCTGCTGGAGGAGCGCGCCGACTGCGAGATGTCGGGCGAGCTGGCCGTGAAGGCATTGCAGCTCTGCTTCGCCGTGTACCAGGCGAGTACCGAGCGCCGGCCCGTGGATCCTGCGAGCATCTCGCAGAGCGTGTCGCCGCCGTGGTGGCCGCCCGACCTGTCGACCTACTTCACCGACATGGAGGAGTACGGCACTCGCTGAGCGCGGCCGGCGTCACTCGTCGGCTTTGGCGTCGGTCTCGGTCTCGTCGTCCGTCGCGCCCTCGGCTTCGGCGACGGAGTCGCTCATCGGGCGCGCGTTGCGAAACGCTCGCGAGAGCAACGGCGTGTCGGCGTCGAGCACGCCGTCGAGATCGTCGTTCGAAGCCAGGCGAGGCAGCCACGACGGTTGCTCGTGCGCGGGAGAGGTCGGCGCGACGGGGGCTGCCTCGGGGTCGTCGACCGACGGCGCTGCCGCTAGATCCGCGGTGACGGGTCCGGCCGCGGAGGGGGCGCTCGGTGCGGGCGACGCCGGTGCGGCGTACTGCTCGACGGCGAAGTCGTCGAGGCGCTCCGACTCGTCGAACTCGGAATCGTCCGATCCGTCGGCCGGATCGAAGAGCGACGGCACCTCGCTCCAGCGCTTGCGGCGCTTGCGGCGCTGCGGCAGCAGATCGTCGCCGCGCGCCGGCCCGGGCTGGACGGGTGCCTCGGGGATACCGGGTCCGGCCGTCGCGCCGGGGATCAGCGCCGTGGCCGTGAGCCGCGCGAGGTGGGGCGTGACCGGGCGGGTCGCCACCGGTGCGACGACAGGCGCCGGCTCGACCGGGGCGGCGTGTATCGGTGAGGCATCGATCACGGTGGCGCTCGGGCCGACGTCGGGCGTGATCGAGGTGCCCGGCGCGTCGGCTCC
>JADGOO010000089.1 GCA_017882905.1 Acidimicrobiia bacterium
TTCCTCGTGCGGCCGCGGGTGTCGAAATGGGAGCGCGACGCAGAGATCGACCTCGCGCCCGGGAGCGGCGATCTGATCGTGATGGGCGGCCGCTGCCAGTGCGACTGGGTGCACGGCGTGCCGAAGGTCGACGCGCCCATCGGTGGACGGGTGTCGGTGCAGTGGCGGTGGACGTCGCGCCGGGGACGTCCCGAGCGCGGCGCGGGCTGGTCGGCACCCCGAGAGTTCTCCAAGCCGCGCTAGATGCGAGGCCGAGATGCAGAACGGCCGGAGGCCATGGGGCCTCCGGCCATTCCGGTTGGATCTCTTCGTGGAGGGCAGTGCAGTCGGTGGGACCAAGCCGACGCCCGACACGACGGTGCAGCGGTGGATCTCCGCCAGGTCGGTCCAGCCAACGGCCTAGCGGCCGCGCACCTCCAGGGTCCCGCGATCATCATTCACGTGTGGACCACCTCCCTTCTCTGGTTCGACCTTTGTATCAGAGCGGTCAAGCCGCTCTGGCGACATTTGGCGGTGTCACCTAGAGTTCGTGGCCGTGGCGGAGCCGGTGCGGGCTGGCGATCTGACGGTGCGCGTGACGTGTCTGTGGTGCGGAGACATCGCGCTCGACGGCACGGCCGTGCAGTTCCGGTTCGACGCGGTCACCGGTTGGTTCGACGTGAGCTTCCGCTGCGATCGCTGCGGCACCGAAGACGCCCTCCGGGTGGAGAAGCCGGAACGGCTCGGTGCGCTCTTCGCGGCCGGTCTCGTCCCTGAGGTGCATCTCGGCCGGAGCGCGGCGATGGCACAGACGTTCCGGTCGTGGCTCGACGAGCCCGGTCGACTCGAAGCCGAGGTCGCGCGCTGGCGCGACGCGTGACACGCGAGATGTGAGGCGGCGTCCCCGATGGGGCGCCCGCTCGATGTCAGACGCGCAGCGGCTCGTCGGGGGCGCGCACGCCCATGACGGCGATCGCCCGGCCGAGGCCGAGCCACGTCGCGCAGCAGATCGTGAGGTCGGCGATCTCGTCGTCGGCGTACGCGGCGCGCAGGCGAGCCCAGAAGCCGTCGTCCATGGCGAGGTGGTCGAGCGCGAAGCGCTGCGCGAACTCGGCGGCGAGGCGCTCACGATCGCTGAGCCCCTCACCGTGCGCCCAGTCGGTGACCTCGGCGTAGAACCCCTCGACGATGCCGGCTTCCTCGGCCGCGGCCGCGCGTGTGGCGCGACAGACCACGCAGTCGTTGATGAGCGCGATCGTGTAGCGGGCCGCCTCGCGCTCGCGCAGGGCGAGCTGCGTGTTGCCGTACACGGCCTCCGACAGTGCGCCCATCCCGACGGCCATCTTGGGACGGTGCAAGGCCCAGTCGACGTGCTCGCCGAGTCCATGGTCGGGGAACTCGATTCGGGGTGCCATGCGCCAAAGCGTAGGGCACCTGGGGAGCGGCGCGCCGGGTCTCAGCAACGGCCATGCGGGCCGGCGCGGCGAGGAATGCCGCGGTGCTGGGTCAGGTTGACAGCATTGTCCCGACCGGTTCGGGTCACCCCACCACCCCGAGCCGGTCGGGCATACTCTCGCCGCGATGCGTCTGTGCCGTTTCGTGCTGGGCGACGCGCACGACGACCTCGGCGACGACCCGGGCGCCGTCCGCCTGGGTGCCGTGGCCGACGGTGCAGTCATCGATCTGCACGCCGTCGACCCGAGCCTCCCGCGCGACCTGGTGGAGCTCATGCGCGAGCCGGGTGGTCTCGATCGGGTGGCGCACGCCGCGACGACGTCGACGACCACGCGACCTCTCGACCGGGTGCGATTGCTCGCGCCTGTGCAGCGCCCGGCGAAGCTGCTCGGCATCGCGCGCAACTATGCGGCGCATGCGGCCGAGCGGGGCGGCACGCTCGCCGACGACTTCCCGGTGTTCTTCAACAAGCAGACGAGCTGCATCGTCGGTCCGCACGATGCGATCCTGATCCCCGCCGCTTCGGACCAGGTCGATTACGAGGGCGAGCTCGGTGTCGTGATCGGCCGGACCGCCCGCAATGTCGAGCGCGACGACGCGCTCGCGTACATCGCCGGCTATCTGGTCGTCAACGACGTGTCGGTGCGCGATTGGCAGCGGCGCGCGCCGACGATGACGCTCGGCAAGAGCTTCGACACGCACGGGCCAATCGGTCCGTGGCTCGTGACCGCCGACGAGATCGCCGACCCGCAGTCGCTGCGGATCCGCACGTGGGTGAACGGCGATCTGCGCCAAGACGCCTCCACGGCCGACATGATCTTCGATTGCGCGACGCAGATCCAGGTGCTGAGCACGGCGTGCACGCTCGAAGCGGGAGATGTGATCGCGACCGGCACGCCGGCGGGAGTCGGTGCCGCATCCGATCCGCCGCGCTGGCTGCGGCCCGGCGACACGGTGCGAGTCGCCGTCGACGGCGTGGGTGTGCTCGAGAACCCCGTGCACCGCGCCACCTGAGATCGGCGGCGTTTGCGGGCGGCGCGTTGGCGGGTACGCACGCGCCGATGCGAATCCCTCGCAACGACGACCGATCAAGGGGCTGGTGAATGGACGCCGTCGACTTCGAGGTACAACGCGTGTCCTCCGACGCGCAGGTGTGGCGACTCGCCGTGCGCGGCGAGCTCGATGCCGCCTCCGCGGGGCGCCTCACCGAAGTGCTCGACTTCGCGCTCGAGCAGGGCGCCCGCTTCGCGGTGCTGCGCTGCGACGATCTCCAGTTCCTCGACTCGAGCGGGTTGCGCGCCATCGTGCGGGCCCAGAACGCCTTCGAGGACGTCGGAGGTCGCCTGTTGCTCGAAGGGATCTCGGGCGCGGCTGAGCGCGTGCTCGAGCTCACCGGCTTGTTGGAGTCGCTTGCCGGGCGTTGACGCCGCGGGCGCGCAGTTCGCGCTAGCGCGACAGGCACCCGGCGAACGAGTCGACCACGCGGTCGATGTCGTCGTCGGTGATCACGAGCGGTGGGCACCATGTGAGCGTCTCGTTGTTCACCGCGCGCGTGATCACGCCCTTGGCGAGCAGTGCGTCCCGCACTGCGAACGCGTCGGCGCCGGCCGCGAGCCGCGTGGCGCCCACTGCCACGCAGCGACGAACTTCAGCGAGCAATCCGTCTCGCTCGAGTGCGGCGAACCCGTCGAACAAGCGGTCACCTACGTGGCGAGCGCGGGCCACGAGATCTTCACGCACGATGATGTCGAGGTTCGCGAGCGCGGCTGCGCACGCGGTGGGGTGGCCGCTGTACGTGTGGCCGTGGCGCAACATCCACGTGTCGTCGGCCTCGAGCGGCGCGCGGACGCGCGCGCCGATGGCGACGCCGCCGAGCGGCACGTAGCCCGACGTGACCGCCTTCGCGAAGGTCATCAGATCGGGAGTGACGCCGAAGTGCTGCGCGCCGAACCAGTCGCCGAGCCGCCCGAAGCCGCAGATCACCTCGTCGAAGATCAGGTACGCCCCGTGCTGATCGGCGAGGCGCCGCAGCCCGGCGAGATAGCCGTCGGGTGGCGGGTACACGCCGCCCGCGCCCTGCACCGGTTCGGTGAGGATCGCAGCCACCTCGTGACCTCGTTCGGCCATGAACGCGGCCATGGCTTCGATGTCGTCGGGGGCGAGGTTGACCATGCCGTCGACGAACGGACCGAAGCCTTCCTGGTTGGCCGGGAGGCCCTGGGCCGACAGACCGCCGTAGGTGACACCGTGGTAGGCGCGCCCGCGGCTCACGATCAGCGAACGCTCGGGATGACCAGCTCGCGCGTGGGCGACACGGGCGATCTTGATCGCGGAATCGACCGCTTCGGAGCCGCTGCTCGTGAGGAAGACGCGTGCGTCGTCGATCGGCACGAGATCGCTCACGCGCGCCGCGATCTGCTCCGCGGGTGCGTTGGTGAACGGCTCGAAGCAATGGAACGCCGCGATGTGCTGCATCTGCGCGGCGACGGCCTCGGTGATCTCCTGGCGCCCATAGCCGACGTTGGCGTACCAGAGGCTCGCCATGCCGTCGATGTAGTCGCGGCCCTGGTCGTCGTACACGTGCGCGCCGCTGCCGCGCACGATGCGTATGTACGTGTCGTCGCGCTTGGTGGGGCGCGCGTACGGGTGCAGGAGCTCTTCGGTCATCAGGCAGCCACCGGTCCGTAGGGGCGGCCACCGGCAAGGGTGACTCGGTGCATGATGCGTCGTGCCGTTCCGTAGTCGTTGAGTGCGTAATGGAGGGTGGCCCGGTTGTCCCACATGCCGAGCGTGCCCGCGTGCCAGCGATACCGGCAGATGTTCTCCCACTGCGTGCAGTGGTCATAGAGGAGCTGGAGCAGCGCCGGGCCCTGGCGGCCCGGGAAGCCCTTGAGCCCCACGGTGAACTGAGGGTTCACGAACAGCGCCTTGCGCTTCGTCTCGGGATGCACGCGCACCACGGGATGCTCGACGGGAGTGAGGCGGCGCACCTTGCGGTCGGCCCATTCCTTGCCTTTGCCCTCGGCCACGAGCTGCGCGTAGTACGGGTCGAAGTGCCATGCGGTGAGCGTGTCGCAGAAGCCTTGGAGCGGCGGCGCGAGCGTCTCGTAGGCGTGGCGCGTGCTGGCGAACATCGTGTCGCCGCCCACGTCGGGGACGGTCACCGCGTAGAGCAACGACGCCATGGGCGGGCGCGCCATGTAGGTCACGTCGGTGTGCCACCAGTTCACGCGATCCTTGGTGCTGTCGACACCGAGCACGCTCGTGTGCTCGTCGATCGACGGTTCGACCGGATGCGCGGCAGTGACCGCTCCGAACTGCGATGCGAACGCCACCTGCGTGTCGGGGCTGAGCTGCTGGTCGGGGAAGAACACCACGAGGTGCTCGAGCCATGTGCGGCGTACCGACGCGAGCGTGTCGGCGTCGAGCGGTTCCGAGCAGTCGACGCCGAGGATCTCGGCGCCGAGCACCGGACTGATCGCGCGGACCTCGATCGTCACGTCGGTCCTTGACCGTTGCGCGCCGCGAGGATCGCGTCGAGGGCAGCCACGGCCGCAGCCCGATCGGTACCCACGTGCACGGTCTCCATGCCGAGGGCGCGCGCCGCGGCGATGTTGCCCGGGGCGTCGTCGAGGAACACGGATCGCGCGGCCGGCACACCGCCGAGCCGTTCGAGCGCCAGCTCGAACACGCGCGGGTCGGGCTTGCGCATGCCGATCTCGCAGCTGTCGATCACGACTTCGAACATATCGTCGACCGGAACGAGCTTGCGCCAGCCGTCTTTGAACTCGGCGATGTTGTTCGTGATGAGCGCGGTTCGGTAGCCGTCGCGTCGGAGCTCGATCGTTCGCTCCACGAGGATCTCGGCGGCGCTGCCCCCGACCGCGATGCCCTTCAGCACCTCGAACGGATCAAGATCGTGGCCCTGCTCGCGGGCGAGCTCCACGAGCAGCTCACGCGCCTCGAGCAGCGGCAGCTCGCCGCGCTCGAGGCGATGCCACGGGTGGTCGGTGTCAGTGTCGTACGGGCCGAACACGAGATGCATGATCTCGTCGGGTTCGAGGCCGAAGGTGGCGCCGCCGTCGCGGATCACGTCGAACGGCGAGGCGGTGTACACACCACCGAAGTCGAAGAGCACCGCTTCGATCATGAGCGTCGGTACTGGTTCGCAGCGCGGATCCGTCGGGGGGTTGTCACCCCCCGATCGGATCACAGCGCGTGCATCGTTCACAACTCTTGTGGGCCGCGGCGCCGTCCACGCCGGGCCAGGCGAGCGGACCCGGCCGCGAGCAGATGCGCGGTCGCGCTACGCGCTCGTCGAAGCCGTGGCCGCGGTGGCGGCGTTGAAGTGCTGGTGCACCCGACGGTCGACGAGCTGGGGGAGCCGCTGCTCGATCCGCTGCGCCGCCTTCGGTGCGAGCTTGCCGGCCTTGACCGCGGCGTCGATCGCCTTCGTGGCGTCGGCGACGAGCGTGCTCTCGAGCGTCTTCAGGTCGACGTGGTGAGCGGCGGCAACGTCGGCGACCGTCTGACCGTTGGCGAGGTCGCTGCGCAGCTCGGTCGGCGAGATGCCGATCGCGGCGGCCGCGTCCTTCAGGCCGAGGCCGGCGGCGCGCACGCGGTGGTGCACCCGGCTGCGCACCTTGTTCAGCAGCGTCTGCGTGTTGTTCACGAACGCGTCGGCGAGCTTCGGCACGCGGGCCTTCAGCTTCGCGGCCCGGTCGGTCGAGAGGTGGCCGGCCTGCACGGCGGCGTCGATGCGCTGGTCAGCAGCGGTGACGAGCGCGCTGACCACGGTCTGCGGCGCCACATGATGCGCGTTGGCCACGTCGGCCACGGTCTGGCCGCTCTGCACGGCCGCGCGCAGGTCGGTGACCGACACGCCGATCGTCTTGGCGGCCACGGCAGCGGCCCGCCGGAACAGGCCCACGCCCTTGTGGCCGAGCGCGCTCTGCGCCGACGGGGTGGTCGTGGTCGATGAGCCGCTGCTGCCGACGGCGCCGGCGACGGCGAGGCTGCCGGCACCCAGCACTGCGGCGGTGACCGCTCCGGCGATCAGCTTCTTCAACATGGTTCGGCTCCTGGATCCTGCGCCGCCCTGGCGGCGGTCTCGTTGCTGTGACACCTTCATTGTCGGCCCCGAATGTGATGGCTTTGTGAGCCGGGCGCCAGGGATCGGGCAGCGAGCGAGGCCGGAGTCTCAGCCGAGCAGGAGGCGAGCGGCCCGCTGGAGCCGGTCGCTGACGCTCTCGGGCGTATCGCTGCCCCGCACGAGCGCGATCAGCGACGAGAAGATCACGTGCTCGAGCAGCTCGGTGGCGTCGGCGCGGTGCGCGATGGGGTCGGGACCGGCGGCGAGATCGATCCAGCCCTCCACCCCGTGGTGGAAGTCGACGGCGAGCGCCAGCACCGCGGGGTCGTCAGCGAGCAACGCGGTGATGGCGGCCGAGACGAGCAGCGGCCGCTCGGCGATGCCGTCACCCACGGTGCGCATCATCGTGGCCATGCGGTCGGCCGGTGTGGGCTCCACGAGGGGAGTGGCGCGCAGCGTCGCGTCGAGCTCCTTCACCCAGGCCAGCAACGCCTCGGCGAGGAGGTGATCCTTCGACTCGAACCACCGGTAGATGGTGGCGAGCGCAACCCCGGATCGATCGGCGACGGTCTTCATGGTGACCGCGTCGTAGCCGCCGGCTTCGGCCAGCGCCGCCGCCGCCGCGATCACGCCGTCGCGGCGCTTCGTTTGGCCCGGGCGCGCGGGCGCGGGTGCCTGACTCGTCGGTGCCACGCCCACCCTCGCTCGTCGACGCTGA
Source organism: Acidimicrobiia bacterium (assembly GCA_017882905.1). GTDB lineage: Bacteria > Actinomycetota > Acidimicrobiia > IMCC26256 > PALSA-610 > Chersky-683. The sequence continues at coordinate 7,245 of JADGOO010000089.1, forward strand.
GAACGGCTCCTAGTGTACCGACGACTATGAAGCTCGGATTGCAGCTCGGCTACTGGGGCCAGGGGCCCAACCCGTTCCATGTCCCGATGGCCCAGGAGGCCGAACGGCTGGGATTCGACAGCGTGTGGGTGGCCGAGTCGTGGGGGAACGACGCCTTCTCGTTCGCCACGTGGATCGCCGCGCACACCTCCACGATCAAGATCGCCACCGGCGTCGTGCAGATGTCGGGCCGCACGCCCACGTCGTGCGCCATGCACGCGATCACGGTGGATCACCTCTCAGGAGGGCGCTTCGCGCTCGGTCTCGGTCTCTCCGGTCCGCAGGTGGTCGAAGGCTGGTACGGCCAGCCCTACGGCAAGCCGCTCACGCGCACGCGCGAGTACATCGACGTGATCCGCGCGGTGCTGCGCCGCGAAGAACCCGTCGCGTACGACGGCGAGTTCGTGCGGTTGCCCTACGACGGCGCGAACAGCTGGGGAATGGGCAAGCCGCTCAAGGTGATGGTGCACCCGCTGCGCGCCGACCTGCCGATCTACCTCGGTGCCGAAGGCCCGAAGAACGTCGCGCTCGCTGGTGAGATCGCCGACGGCTGGCTGCCGCTCTACTGGTCGCCCACGCGGCCGGAGGCGATCGCCGGTTCGCTCGGCACGCCGAAGCCTGGTTTCGAGATCGCCGTCAACGTGATGGGCGTGCGCATCACCGACGACATCGAAGACGCCCTGCTCCCCACCAAAGCCGGTCTCGCGTTCTACATCGGTGGCATGGGTTCGAAGAGCCGCAACTTCCACAAGGAGCTGATGGCGCGCATGGGCTACGAAGATGCGGCCGATCGCATCCAACAGCTGTTCTTCGAAGGCAAGCGCGACGAAGCGATCCGCGAAGTGCCCACCGCGTTCGCCGACGAGATCTCGCTCGTCGGGCCGAAGGAGCGAATCCGCGATCGGCTCGAGGCGTGGAAGGAATCCGCCGTCACCACGATGCTCATCTCGGGCGACCTCGACACGTTGCGCACGATGGCCGAGCTCGTCGGCACCTGACGCGGGTCCGTCGCGGCTCAGCGGCGGCCGAGGAGCTCCTGCACCACGTCGAGGAGGCCGTCGACACCGGAGCCGTGCAACGTCATGCCGCCGTCGATCACGAGGTTCTGGCCCGTGATGAAGCGTGCGAGCGGCGAGCAGAGGAACACGACCACGTCGGCGATGTCTTCGGGTGCGCCGACGCGACCGAGCGGTGTCTTCGTGATCATGCGCGGTCGCAGGCCGAGCCCGGTTTGTTCGAGCATCAACGTGGTGAGCGCGGTGTCGATCATGCCCGGTGCGACCGCGTTCACGCGCACGGTCGGCGCGTACTCGAGCGCGGCAGTGGCAGTGAGTGCAGCAACGGCTGCCTTCGCGGCGGCATACGGCGCTTCGCCCGCTGCTGGTCGGGTGCCGCTGATCGACGACGTGCTCACGATCGCGCCGCCGCCGTTCGCGACGATGCGCGGTGCCGCGGCCTTCAGGCCGTGGAACACGCCCGTGAGGTTGATCCGGACGATGCGATCCCATTCGTCGAGTGGGTACTCGTGCAGCGGCATCGCATTGCCCACGCCCGCGTTGTTGAAGATCGCGTTGAGCCCACCGAGCTTGGTGTCGGCGTCGCCGATGGCCGCGTCGAGCGCGGCGAAGTCGGTCACGTCGACCTCGTAGGCCATGCCGTCGATCTCGGCGGCGACCTTCTCGGCGCCGGCGCCGTCGCGGTCGATCACAGCGACGCGCGCGCCCTCGTCGGTCATGCGCCGGCACGTGGCCGCACCGATGCCCGACGCGCCGCCGGTGACGACCGCGCGCGTACCGTCAAGCAGTCCCATTGCGCTCCTCCGATGCTGCGGCTCGCCGCCGGGCCGCTTTGCTACTGTCTATCGCTCTCGGGCCGTTAGCTCAGGGGGAGAGCACTTCCTTGACACGGAAGGGGTCGGCAGTTCAAATCTGCCACGGCCCACTGGGAAATCCCAGGTCAGAGCCGGTATCCGCGAGACGGGCACCGGCTCTGCTTGCGTCTGTACCCCGGTTGTAATCAAGGGCTTGCGCGTTCATTTCGCAGGGCGCCGCGTCAGCGCAGCGTCGATCATGCCGTCGGTGCGTTGCTCGTTGCGCCGGACGCGATGCGCGTAGTTCATCGTGTTCGATGGGCGCGTGTGGCGGAGCTTGCCAGCGACCTCCAACGGCGTTGCACCGCGCTCGCGCGCGAAGCAGGCCCGGAACGATCTTCTGTCCCGGGCCTGCTCGTCACGGAAGGTGCCAAGACAGTTGGCTTACCAGGTCGACAGCCAGCCGCTGGGCGGAGCCGTTGCGGCGCTGCACGTGCCCGTGCCCTTGCCGTAACGGGTGCCGGGGCCGGTCACGTTGTCCTGGATCCAGAAGCACGTGCCCGACTTCGACAGACCCGCGATCGTGACCACCTGCGTGGTCGTCGCGACGCTGAGGTTGTTGGCGCCGGTCGACGCCGTGGCGCCCGCGACGAACGTGAGGCTCGGCTCGACACCGGCGAGCGCGGCCGGCGTGGCCTGCGTGTAGTCCTCTTGGTCCGTGAAGATGGTCTTCGCGGCGGTGAGGCCGTTGCGCAGGCTCGACTGGCTGGCGCGGTCCTGGGCTCGCTGACGGGCACCAAGGAAGGTCGGGATGGCAA
>JADGOO010000090.1 GCA_017882905.1 Acidimicrobiia bacterium
CCGGCGTTCCGTGCTACGCGGATCTCGCGAGCGTGCCGGGCGAGCTCGACGGTGCGTTGATCATGGTGCACCGAGATCAGTCTGCGGCGATCGTCGCGCAGTGCGTGACGCGTGGAGTCCGGAGCGTCTGGCTCTTCAAGGGCATCGGCGGCGCTGGTGCACTCTCGCCCGAAGCCGTCGCGCGCTGCGAAGAGCACCGCATCTCGGTGGTCGCCGGCGCCTGCCCACTCATGTTCCTCGAACCGGTCGGCGGAGCGCACCGCGTCCACCGTGCGTTCCGTCGCCTCAACCATTCGATCGCCCGGCCGTTGGCCACGTCGGGCACCACATCCGGGGGAACCGGCGGAGGCGTGCCGTGTTGACCATCGCAGCACTTGGCGGGAATGCGCTGCTCCGGCGCGGCCAGCCGCTCGAGGCAGATCTGCAGCGAGCCAACGTGAAGGTGGCGGCCGCGGCGCTCGCCGAGCTGGCCCAAGACCACTCCCTCGTCGTCACCCATGGGAACGGACCGCAGATCGGCCTCCTGGCATTGCAGAGCGAGGCGTATCGCGACGTGCGCACCTACCCGCTCGACGTGCTCGGGGCGCAGAGCGAAGGCATGGTCGGCTACGTCCTCGAACAGGAGCTCGGCAACCTGCTCCCTGATCGCACTGTGGTCACGTTGCTCACGCAAGTGGTCGTCGACGCCAATGATCCGGCGTTCCGAGCGCCGACGAAGCCGATCGGCCCGCAGTACTCCGAACAGGAGGCGCACCGCCTGGCCTCGGAACGCGGCTGGGCCGTCGCGGCCGACGGCTCGACCGGCCGCTGGCGGCGGGTCGTGGCGTCGCCGATGCCGCGCACCATCGTGGAGCTTCCCGCTATCCGCGTGCTGCTGGAGCACAACGTGCTCGTCGTGTGCGCAGGCGGCGGCGGCATTCCCGTGGTGGTCGACGCGCACGGAGCTCGGCACGGCGTCGAGGCCGTCATCGACAAGGACATGGCGACCGCGCTGCTTGCTCGGCGTCTCGATGCCGACCAGCTGCTGCTCCTCACCGACGTCTCGGCCGTCGAGATCGACCACGACACGCCGACGGCGCGCGCACTTGGCACGATCGATGTCGACGAGATCGGCCGATACGCCTTCACCGCCGGCTCGATGCAGCCGAAGGTGTCGGCCGCCCGCTGGTTCGTCTCGGCGACCGGCCGGCCGGCGGCGATCGGCGCGCTCGGCGACGCCGCCGCGATGTCGCGGGGCGAGGCCGGCACACAGATCGTGCCGGCGATCCGCCAGCCGGCCGTGCATGCTGAATCGGTGTCATGACCGACCTCGTCGTGCTCCCCCCACCGTCGCCACCTGCTGCACCGATTCGCAAGACCGACACGATCGTGACAGCCGAACAGGTCTGCAAGGTGTACGACACCGGCACCGTACGCGTCGACGCGCTCAAGGGCGTCGAGCTCGCCGTGGAGCGTGGCGAGATGGTGGCGATCATGGGGCCGAGCGGCTGCGGCAAGACCACGTTGCTCAACTGCCTCTCGGGCCTCGACAGCATCGACGGCGGCGATGTGCGCATCGAGGGGCAATCACTCGCAGCGATGTCGGATCGCGCCCGCACCGACTACCGCGCGCGCCGCATGGGCTTCGTGTTCCAGTTCTACAACCTCATGCCGGTGCTGACGGCCGTCGAGAACGTGGAGCTACCGCTCCTCGTCGCTCGCGTGCCGATGCGTGACGCGCGGCGGACCGCGCACGAAGCCCTCGCCCTCGTCGGACTCGATCGCCGCGCCGACCATGTGCCCGACGAGCTGTCGGGTGGTGAGCGCCAACGCGTCACCATCGCCCGGGCGCTCGTCAACGACCCCGCGATCGTCTGGGCCGACGAGCCGACCGGCGACCTCGACAGCGAGATGGCGCAAGAGATCACGGCGCTGATGCGGCGCCTCAATCGAGAGCGCGGCCTCACGTTCGTGATCGTGACGCACGACATCAGCGTGGGTCGCAGCACCGACCGCATCGTCCGAATGCTCGACGGCCAGGTCGTCGAGGAACAGGTGATGGAAGGCCACTGATGTACGCACGGGTCACGTTGCTCGAGATCGACGTGGTTCGGGTGAGCATGGACGACGCCGTCGGGCGCTTCCGCACTCACACGCTGCCGCTCCTCCACGACCAGCCGGGATACCGCGGCATCTACGTGCTCACAACGCCCGAAGGCAGAGCTGCGCTCGTGTCGCTCTGGGACACCGAGGAGCAGGCTGCTACCGACGGCGACCACAGCTTCTACGGCGAGGAGCTCGGCAGCTACGCCATGTTGTTCCGCGCCGCTCCGGGACGAGATCGCTACGAGGTGGCACTCGTCGACCAGCCGGCACGAACGGGATGACGCGGCCATGCAGCACATGTTCGGGCTGCCGGTCCAGTCGCTGGTCGTCGTCCTCTCGGTCGTCGTCGGGCTCAGCGTTGCCCTGATCGCCGCCCTCGCGCTGCGGCACCGGGTCTTCTTCCGGCTCGGCATCCGCAATGCGCAGCGGCGCGTCGGGCGCAGCGCGCTGATCGTGGTGGGTCTCATGCTCGCCACCGCGATCATCGCCGCGGCGCTCGGAACCGGTGACACGATGGGTCGCAGCGTGCGGGCCAGCGTGCTGCAGAGCCTCGGGAACAGCGACGAGTGGATCACCGCCAAGGGCGCCAAGCCTGATGCGTCGGGGTCGCTCGCGTCCGGGTCGGGTCTCCGACCGTTCGACCAGTCGGTCGTCAACGAGATCGACACGGCCCTCTCCGGGACGAACCTCGTCGACGGTGTGCTCCCGGCGATCGTACGGTCGGTGGCCGTACAAGACGAGACGTCGCGACAGACCGAACCGCGCGTCACGCTCTTCGCCCCCGACGTGACGCGCATGGGCGGCTTCGGCACGATCCGTGATGGCCGCGGGGCAGTGCTCGATCTCGCCCGGCTCGCTCCTGGTTCCGTCGTGCTCGACCGCCATGCGGTCGACGCACTCGGCGCGCACAAGGGCGACACGATCGCGGTGCTCGCCGGTTCACGTGTGCTCCGGTTGCGCGTGGCCGACATCGTCAGCTACCGAGGCGCCGGCACGGCGGACGCCGCGATGCTCGCGCCGCTCGCGCAGGTGCAGGCGGCGCTGGGCATCCCGGGCCAGGTCGAGCAGATCCTCGTCTCGAACCGGGGCAACGAGACCAGTGGCGTCACGCGTACCGACGCCACGCTGGCCCGCCTGCGACCCGTGCTCGCGCCGCACCACCTCGAGGCACAAGACCTCAAGCGTGATGGCCTGAAAGCGGCCGACGACGCCGGGAACGCGTTCATGACGATGTTCAGCACGTTCGGCAGCTTCTCGATCGCGGCCGGGATCTTGCTGATCTTCTTGATCTTCGTGATGCTGGCCGCCGAACGTCGCACCGAGATGGGGGTCGCCCGTGCGATCGGCACCCAGCGCCGTCACCTCGTCGAGATCTTCCTCTTCGAGGGCGCGGCGTACGACCTCGTCGCCGCAGCGGTGGGCGCGTTGCTCGGCGTGGCGGTCTCGTTCGCCATGGTCTTCGGCATCGCGTCGGCCTTTGCGACCAAGACGATCGACATCACCTACTCGGTCCGCTGGCAGAGCGTCGTGGTGGCCTACACGCTCGGTGTGCTGCTGACGTTCCTCGTGGTCGCGTTCTCGGCATGGCGCGTGAGCGTGCTGAACATCGTGACGGCGGTGCGCAACCTGCCCGACCCGAGCCGTCGCCTCCCCCGCCGGCGCCGACTCGTCGGCGCTGCAGCATTCATCGCACTCGGCCTACTCCTCGCGATGAGCGGCCGCAGCGGCGGTCAGGTCATGCCGTTCCTGCTCGGCGTTTCGCTCGCCTTCGTCGGCCTGATCCCGGTGCTGCGCGCCCTGCGGGTGTCCGAACGCGTCGCGTACATCGTGGCCGGGCTCGGCATCGTCGGGGTGTGGCTGCTCCCGGCCCGCATCATCGAGCACATCGTCCCCGGCGCCAAGATGGACTTCTCGATGTGGGTCGTCGGGGGCCTGCTCATCGTGCTCGGCGCATCCTGGGTCGTGGTGTACAGCGCCGACGCGCTCCTCGGTGCGGCGATGTCGGTGCTCGGCAGGGTGCGCTCGCTGGCGGCCGTGCTGCGCATCTCGATGGCGTATCCCCTTCGCACTCGCATGCGCACCGGGATGACCCTGGCGATGTTCACACTGGTCGTGTTCACGCTCGTTGTCGGCATCACAACGCCGGGCTCGTTCATCGCCTCGGCGAGCAACGTCGACCGCTTCGGCGGTGGCTTCGATGTCCGTTCGATGACGACGCCGTCGGCGGCGGTCTCCGACATGACCGGCGCCCTGCGTACCAAGCTCGGAGCGTCCGCCCGCGACGTTCGCGTCGTCGCCGGCATCTCCAGCATTCCGGTGCAGGCCCGCCAGGCCGGCGGGAGCCCGACGTACACCGACTACGCGCTGCGCGGCTACGACGCAGCCTTCCTCGCGCACAATCGTTACGCGCTCGGCAGCCGGGCCACCGGCTACACGAGCGACCGCCAAGTGTGGGACGCCCTCGCCACCGGTGCACACGTCGCCGTCGTCGACCCGTGGATCGTGCCCCACCGCCGCAACTGGAACTTCGGCGCGCTCACCACGATGTCGCTACACGGGTTCTTCGCCGAAGACCGCACATTCGCTCCCGTGCCCGTCGACGTGCGCGATCCGCAGACAGGAGCCGTGACTCGCTTCACCGTCATCGGGGTGCTGCGCGACAGCATGCCGTTCGAGATGGCCGGCATCGCCACCGGGTTGCGCGCGCTCGCCGCCTTCGGCGACCGCGCGCAGCCCACCATGCACCTGTACGCACTGGCCGCCGGCGTCGACCCCGCGCGCTTCGCAACCCGACTCGAGTCGGCGTTCCTCGCCAACGGCATGCAGGCCGATTCGTTCCAGAAGCTCGTCGACGACGCACAGGCCGCGTCGATGACGTTCCTGCGTCTCATCGAAGGGTTCATGGCCCTCGGCCTCGTGGTCGGGGTCGCCGCGCTCGGCGTGATCGCGGCCCGGTCAGTCGTCGAACGACGCCAGCAGATCGGAGTGCTGCGCGCCATCGGCTTCCAGGCGCGCACGGTGCGGTTGGGACTCCTGCTCGAGTCGGGCTTCCTCGCGCTCACATCGATCGTGGTGGGCACCGCGCTCGGCTTGGCGATGAGCTACAACGTGATCGACGACGCGCAACGCCAGGCGACTTGGCCGAACGTGCGCCTCCTGATTCCCTGGCTGAACCTCAGCGTGATCTTCGCCGCGGTGCTCATCGTGGCGCTCGTGACCACCTACCTCCCGGCTCGCCGAGCATCGCGCATCTACCCGGCCGAAGCGCTCCGCTACGAGTAGGGCACGCGTCGATTGCGACGGATTCGCCTCCCGCGGCGAGCTCACCCGCGGGAGCAGGAAGCGCCCATCGTCCGATCCCCCCGTGACCATCCGTGCTGGTCGGTGTCGGGCCAGTAGTCGCCACTGTTCGCGTCCTGGGTGTACCTGACGGGCGCGGGCGCACCACCGGCGAGCTCGGCCACGGCCGCGACCAGGCGGTCGACGTCGGCATCGGTCGTGTACAGGCCGGCGCTCGCCCGCACCGCGCCGGGGATGTCGCGCCGGTCGCCACGCCGCACGGCATCGCGATAGGCCTCGATCTCGGTCTCGGAGAGGTCGAGGAGCCGCATCAAGTACGGATGCGCGCAGAAGCAGCCGTGGCGCACCCCGATGGCGTACTCGGCGCTCAGGCGGGCTGCCACCAGTGCGTGCGGCATGCCGGCGACGGTGAAGGTGGCGAGTGGCAGCGTTCCGATGGAGGGCGGCGGCCCGAGCAGGCGCACGCCCTCGATCGCGCGCAGAGCGGCGTGAAGGCGGCCGGCCAGCGCGTCGTCGTGCGCGGCGATGGCCGCCCAGCCGATGCGGTCGAGCTCATCGATCGCGGCGTGGAGGGCCACGGCACCGATCACGTTCGGTGAACCCGCTTCCTCGCGTTCGGGCGGCTCCGTCCACACCACCTCGTCGAGATCCACGAGATCGACGGCACCACCGCCAGCGAGGAAGGGATCACCCTCCGCGAACGTGGCCCGCGGGCCGATCAGCACGCCGGCCCCGAAGGGCGCGTACATCTTGTGACCGCTCCACACCACGTAGTCGGCACCCGCGGGGAGGGGTCCGTGCGCGGCGAGCTGCGCGCCGTCGACGAGCACCGGGACGTCGCGACTGTGCGCCGCCGCGATGATCGCGTCGAGGTCGGGGCGCCATCCCGTCACGTTGGAGGCGGCGGTCACTGCCAACAGCCGTGGTCGCGGACCGTGGTCGAGCACCTCGGCCACCGCCGCGGGAGTGAACGTGCCGTCGGGGCCGCATTCGACGTATCGACGCCGACACATCCGGGCCCAGGGAAGCAGGTTGGCGTGGTGCTCCACGACCGTGGTGACGACCACATCGTCGGGTCGCAGCCCCAGCCGGTAGGCCAGATGGTTGATCGCCTCGGTGGTGTTGCGCACGATGATGGCGATGTCGCTGCCCCCAGTGGTGGGGGCGCCACGGCCGGCAAAGCGGAGCGTTGCGGCGCGCGCGTCTTCGTACGCGTCGGTCGCCACCCGCGACTTGTAGCCCGCGCCCCTGTGCACGCTCGAGTACCACGGCACGAACGCCTCGACCCGTCGCGCGACCTCAGGGAGCGCGCCGGTCGACGCCGCCGCGTCGAGGTTCACATAGCGCCGTTCCACGCCGTCGACGCACGGCACGACGAGATCGTCGCCGACGAGCGGGCCGATCGATCGTGTCGATGGGTGATGCGTCGGGAAGTCGGGAGCACCGGGCATTTCGGCAGCGTAAGCCGACCGAAGGCTGCCGAGGCAGGGGACCTTCGGCCCTGCTGCCGGATCTCACCACTCCGTACCGTCGTCTCCAGAGATCACACGATCACCAAATCGGACACGCGCTTGCAGCGGTCCATGAACCGAGGTTGAGACCATGTATCGAGGAAGACTTCTCATCATCACCGCGATGCTGGTGGGGGCCACGGCACTCGCGGCGTGCGGCAGCAGCTCGAGCAAGGGGTCGTCGACGACGACGACCGGCGGCGGTGGAGGTGTGACGGTGCCCTCGGGCGGCGCCGGTGGCACCACGGTGAACATCACGGTGAGTGACACCAAAGGCCTGAGTGCGGCCGAGACGCTGGTGGCGACGCCGGCGACGGCCAAGGCCGGCTCCGTCACGTTCGTGGTCAAGAACACCGGCACGATCGACCATGAGGTCGTCGTGCTCAAGTCGAGCACCGCGTTCGACAAGCTGCCGATCACCGGCTTCGACGGCGAGGCCAACCGGGTCGACGAGGCAACCAGCCAGGGTGAGACGGGCGACCCCGCCCTCAAGCCTGGCGAGAGCCGCTCCTTCACCGTCAAGAACATGGCGGCGGGAACATATGTGCTCGTCTGCAACATCGCGAAGCATTACGGACTAGGAATGCGGGCAGCATTCACCGTGACCGCCTAGGTCGAACGCACTGCGCCGGGGGGTTCCACCACAATGGCCGAGGCGACCAACGAAGCCAAGACCGTCGGATGGGGACGAGCGATCCTGACGACAGCGATGATCGCTGTCGTCGGGGTCGCTCTACTCGTCTACGCACCGAACGCGGTGCTCACGCACGTGCACAGCATCAACCGCAGCGGCCGCGTGGGCGTGGCGACCGCGGTGTTCGTGGTGGGCATCGGCGTGCTCGCTCGCGGCCTGCGTTGGCTGCAGAGCCGGAACATGCTCTGATGCACCAACCACAGGTTCCCGACTCAACGTGGCTGTGGGCCAACGAACCGTGTCGCGCCGCGTGTCCGGTGCACACCGACGCCGGCGCGTACGTGACCGCGATCGCCGAAGGTCGCTTTGAAGACGCGTACCTCATCGCACGGGCGCCGAACCCGTTCCCGTCGGTGTGCGGGCGCGTGTGTGCCGCACCGTGCGAACGCGCGTGTCGCCGCGGTTCGGTCGACGCGCCGGTTGCGATCCGCGCGCTGAAGCGATTCGTGACGGAGCGCTTCGGTGTGGAGAGCTTCGCCGCCAACACTGCATGGCATGCGTCGCACGGCGCAGTCCCCGACGCCACCGGGCCGAGTGTGGGCGTGATCGGTGGCGGGCCTGCTGGTCTCGCCGCGGCGTGCGACCTGAGACTCGCCGGCCACCCCGTGACGGTCTACGAAGCTCAGCAGACCCTCGGCGGCATGATGGTGCTCGGCATTCCCGAGTACCGCCTGCCGCGCGCGCTGATCGAACGCGAAGTGGAAGCGATCATCGAGCTCGGCATCACCGTCGAGCTCGGCGCGCGCATCGGCACGACGCACACGATGGCGCAACTGCGCGAGGAGCACGCCGCGCTGTTCCTGTCGGTGGGCACCGGCCGAGCACGCGATCTCAACCTGCCCGGCAACGAGCTCGACGGCGTGCTGCGGGCCATCGAGTACCTGCTCAACGTGAACCAGGGTTTCCACGTCGAG
>JADGOO010000007.1 GCA_017882905.1 Acidimicrobiia bacterium
AGTTGGAGCGACGTTCGGCCTCGCGTCACGTCCGACACACCGCGCGCCGCCGACGTTCACGCAGACCGGTGTCCTCACCTACCAGGCCCACCCGCCGCGCAGCGATACCTACCCGACCGGTCGGATCAACACCGGCGATCCCGTCTACCTCAAACTCCTCCACATCCTCGGCGTCTCATATCACTTGACCACCGACGCCCCGACGACGTCCGTACACGGCACGATCCAACTTGACGCCGCACTCTCGACCCCCAGCGGCTGGCACACGACCATCCCGCTCGTCGCCCGCACTCCGCTGGCCGCGGGTGCCGCTGACGCGACCGCCAACCTTGACCTCAGCCACCTTGGCAACCTCCAGAGGAGCGTCGGGCGAGCTACCGGCGTCGGCGACGAGGTCATCACCGTCGCCGTCACCGCATCGACCAACATCACCGTCGGCAGCGCCCGAGCCGTGACGTCCACATCGGTCCTCGCGCTCCAGCTCACCGCATTGGAACTCGTGCTGATTGGCGACAAGACCAGCCCCTCGCCGCACGGGCCCGCGCTCGTGTCGAAGATCGCGATCAGCCCGCCCGCGCCGACCGCGGCCCACCACACGAACGGCTGGTCGCACACGATCAGATTCGCACTCATCGCTCTGCTCCTGCTCTCCCTTGCTGCCACAGCCGTCGTCTGGCCGGCACCCACCAACAGCAAGGACGGAACCCGCGCACAGACGCGTATCGCCGCCGTCGGGATCCGGCTGGCCGACTCGACAGGCCAGGTCCAAGTCGCCGACCGCGCAGCCGTCGCTCAGATCGCGCTCAGCGCGGGTCGGACGCTCGTCGAGCGCGACGACGGATGGGTAGGCATCTTCGACGGCAACATCGTGTACTGGGCCATGAGCACTGACCCCCAGAGCGACCAGAGACCCGAGGCTTCTCCCACGGATACGACTCCCCTGCGGCCAACATCGCGGTCGCCGCGAAATGGCGCAGGTGCAGCGACGTGATCGGCGAGGATCCACGCGCCGCAGCCCATCGATTCGAGAGCGCGTCGGGCCGCATCGGCGCTCGTCCATCGAAGCCGCCCGTGAACACGTAGTGGTGATCGGCCGGCTCAGTGATCGGCCGGCTCAGCGCCCATCAACGCTCGGCGACCCGCCGTCGTCGACGCAGTAGTAGAGCGCTGGGCGATTCGCTCCCGAGCGGTCAGGCTTACGGCGCTCTGACCTGGGCTTTCTTGGAGCGGACGACGGGATTCGAACCCGCGACCCTCACCTTGGCAAGGTGATGCTCTACCAGCTGAGCCACGTCCGCGTGAGCCCGCCACGATAGCAAACCAGGCCCCGCGGGCCGCTCATGACAGCATGGCCAGGACCGCCTCCCCGCGGGGCGACAGGCGGTAGCCGACGGTGAGGCTCTCGGTGAGGCCCAGGGCCTTGAGCTTGCGCACGTCGAGCTTGAACGGCTGGGTCTCGAGGCCGAAGCCCGTCGCCAGGTCACCGGCCCGCACGCCGGGCTGCGCTGCGATCGCGGCGAGCGTGGCTCGGGTCCACGGTCCTCGGGCCGACGCGCGGTCGAGCCGATCGAGGCGCGCGCCCAAAGCGGCGAGCGTCTCGGCATCGAGATCGGCGTCGGCCCGCAACGCCACGCGCGGATCCTCCCCCACGCACGTGAACTCGATGCGGAACACGAGGTCGTCGGGCTCGCCGCCGAGGTAGGCCAGCAGCTCGTCGAGCTCCTGGCCCGCCCGCTTCGCCTCGCGGCGTGAGATCGACGAAATCGGCACGCGCCGCACGGTGCTCACGAGCAGCTCCCCACCCGGCGAGTGGTACTGACCGCCGGCCCGCACCTGCGGCCGCGACCAGCGCCGGAACGTCAACGTGATCGACCCGTCGGCCAGGCCGGCCCAGAAGCGTTGCGTGAACAGCATCAACGCGTCAGTCTCGCGCCGGGCGCAATACTGGTGCGCGACCCGGTCGGCGGCGACCGGGTTCCGAGTCGGAGGCGGTGCATGAACGAACCCGAAGCGCGCACGACCCGCACGTTCCTCACGCCGAAGCTGATCGGCGGCTTGGTCGTCACGCTCCTGCTCGTGATCTTCTGGGCCCAGAATCGCAACCCGGTGAAGGTCACGTTCTGGGTGGCCGACGCCACGGTTCGCCTCTGGATCGCGCTGCTCGTGGCGAGCTCCGCCGGGTTCGTGGCCGGCTACCTCGTCGCCCGCCGGCGCGACTGATCCACCGCCCTCTCCACTGCACGCGACAAGGAGCAACCCATGCGCATCGGCATCTTCGGCGGCGACACGGTCGGTCGCGCCATCGACGACATCGTGGCCGACGCGGCCGCCACCGAACGCGACGGCTTCGCGAGCTACTGGCTTCCCCAGATCTTCGGCCTCGACGCCATGTCGGTGCTGTCGATCGTGGGCCATGCCGTTCCGCGCATCGAGCTCGGCACCGCGGTGGTGCCCACCTACCCGCGCCATCCCGCGGTGATCGCGCAACAGGCGCTCACGGTTCAGTCGGCGTCGGGGAACCGGTTCGCGCTCGGGATCGGGCTCTCGCACCAGATCGTGATCGAGGGCATGTACGGCTTCTCGTTCGACAAGCCGGTGCGCCACATGCGCGAGTACCTGTCGATCCTGATGCCGCTGCTGCACGACGGCAACGTGCAGTTCGACGGCGACACGCTGCACTTCCACGGCGGCGTTTCGGCGGCCGGGGCGAACGCGAGCCCGGTGTTGATCGCCGCGCTCGGGCCGCAGATGCTCGAGCTCACGGGCCGCATGGCCGACGGCACGATCACGTGGATGACGGGTCGCGCCACGCTCGCCGACTACACGGTGCCCACGCTCACGAAGGCTGCGAGCGCGGCGGGACGGCCTGCACCGCGCATCGCCTCGTCGCTGCCGATGTGCGTCACCGACGACCCCGATGCGGCTCGAGAGCGCGCCGCGACCGACTTCCAGGTGTACGGCATGTTGCCGTCGTACCGGGCCATGCTCGATCGGGAAGGGGCGACCGGGCCGGCCGACGTGGCGATCGTGGGCGACGAAGCGACGTGCGAACGAGCCGTTGGCGGCTTGCGCGACGCAGGCGTGTCCGACTTCGTCGCCGCCACGTTCGGATCGCGAGCAGACCGCGAGCGCACGCGAGCGCTCCTTCGCTCGCTCGTCTGAGCGCGATCAGTCCTTCAGCTCGATCAGAATCTCGCGGTACGGCTGCGAACCGCAGTTCACCGCGGTCTCGATGCCCCCGCCGCGCACGAAGATCGCCTTGCCGATCGGCGGGACGTACTCCATGGTGTCGGTGAACTCGCCGGCCGAATCGGGCTCGGGGATGACGGCGATGCCGTCGCCTTCGAGGAACACCAAGATGTAATCGAGGCGGTGCTCGTGGATCGCGGAGCGCTCCCCCGGTTCGAGCTGCATCTCCCAGATGCGCACACGCTCGTTCTCGTGCACGAGCCGCGTGCCCACATCGCCCAGCTCGCGCTCGTCACTGCTGTCGTTCATGTACGGTCCCTCCCGTGGCCAGTTCGGTGAACGACCAGTCAGCCGTCTCCGGCGGGCGTCTCGGATTGCGCTGAATCATGGACGACGCGCCTCGTTCACCACTCGAGCTGCTCGGCGCACTCGCGGTGGAAGAGCACGAGGTCAACGCCGCGCTGCGCCACATCGAGGTCTACACCATGGAGGGCCTGCTCACGCTCCTGTGGCACGGCGACACCGAAGCCCAACAGGTGCTCGTCACCTGCGGCGGCGGCATGGGCAGCCTGCTCGGACCGGCGCACGCGTTGTACGCCGAGCTCGGCGAACAGCTCTGGGCCGACCAGGGCATCGCCACCGTGCGCGTGGGCTACCGCACGCCGAACCACCTTCCCCGTTGCGTGCACGACGTGGCCGCGGCCGCCGACCTCGCGTCACGCCGCGGCGCCCGACAGTTCGTGGCGATGGGCCACAGCTTCGGCGGCGCGGTGGCCATCCAGACCGGCATCGTGCTCGCCGAGCACTGCGGGGGCGTGGTCACGCTCTCCACGCAGTCGGCCGGCTGCGAGGAAGCCGCTCGGCTCCGAGCGCCACTCCTGTGCTTCCACGGCGATGCCGACGAGATCCTGCCGGCCGAGACGAGCTTCATCGTGCAAGCACTCGCCGGTCAGGGTGACGTCGTGGTGTTCCCGGGCGAAGGCCATCTGCTCAGCGGCGTGGCCGACGAGCTGCGCGATCGACTCCTCGACTGGATCCCCACGCACATGCTTCCGAATCAGTCGCCCGACGACAGTCTGTGACGGTGGTTCGAGCGGAGCGAGTGGTTCGCTACGTGCCGGCGAGCTGGGCGACGACGGGCGCGAACTGCTCGTAGAAGTCGCTGCCGACCACCACGTAGGTGACACCCCACTCGGCGCGGCGCTGCTGCAACGTGTCGATCATCTCGGGAATCGTGCCGATCAACGCCGCGCCGGAACCGAGCACGTCGGTGGCAGTCGCGTCGAACGCGCCCGCGACGGCCGCCGCGAACGACTCGCGATCTTCGGTGATGGCATGCACGAAGTAGCGGATCTGCAGCTCGATGTCGTCGAAGCGATCGCCGGCGCCGGCCTTGATCCACTCGATCTTGCGCGCCGTCTCCTCGGCGTTCGCCGTCTTCGCCGCGTCGGCCGTGATGGCGCCCACGCGCAGGTTCGGGTTGATGCCGATGATGTCGGCTTCGCGTCCCGCGAGTCCGAGGATCTTGGGCGCGCCGCCTCCGATCAGGATCGGCACACCACCAGCCTGCACCGGCTTGGGCACCGCGGTGTAGTCGGTGATCGTGTAGTGCTCACCCGAGAACGAGAACGGTTCGCCGGTGAAGCAGCCCTTGATCACCGCGAGCCCTTCTTCGAGCCGGGCGATGCGCGTGCCGGCGGAGTCGTACGGAAGGCCGAGCGCGGCATAGTCGGTCTTCATCCAGCCCGCACCGATGCCGAGCTCGGCGCGGCCGCCCGACAGCACGTCGATCGTGGCCGTCTCCTTGGCGAGGATCGCCGGATGCTTGTAGTCGTTGTCGTAGACGAGTGCGCCCACGCGAAGCGTCTGCGTGGCCTCGGCGGCAATCGCCATCGCCGGCAGCGGTGCGAGCACCGTGTCGATGAAGTGGTCGGGCAGGTAAAGCGTGGAGTACCCGAGGTCTTCGAGCTTGCGAGCCAGCTCACGCCAGCTCGCGCCCGTGTGCTCGCCGCCGCACTGCACGCCGAATCGGAACGTGTGCTTCGAACCCATCGGTATCGCTCCCTACTTCCCCGCGAGGCGCGCCACCAGCGGCGCGAACGTGTCGATGGCCGTCGACTCGACCACCGTGTAGCTCATCTGCCAGCGCTCGCGCCGAGCCTCCAGCAGCTCTTCGATCTGTCCTTCGGTACCGACGAGCGTGACGGGCGCCATGCGAGCGTCGTCGGGGGTCACCTTGAAGTGCCCGGCCATGCCTTCGAAGATCGGCGCGGCATCTCCGGCCGCCTGCGTGATGTGCGTGAAGCCGACGAGGGTCTGGATCTCGAGATCGTCGAAGCGATCACCGGCCGCGGCGCGCAGCCATTCGAGCTTCTGATCCGTGGCCGCGGCGGTGAGCGACGCCACCGACTCGGGCGACTCACCGACCCCACTGCGCAGGTTCGCGTTCACACCCACGATCTGTGCCTCGCGAGCCGCCAGGGCAAGGATCTTGGGACCACCGCCGCCGATGAGGAACGGCATCGGCTGCTGCACGGGCTTGGGTGCGCCATCGAGATCGCGCACCTGGTAGTGCTCGCCTTCGAAGGTGAACGGACCGGGTGCGAACAAGCCCTTCAGGATCGCGATCGATTCGGCGAGGCGCGCGATGCGCACACCGGCTCGATCGAGTGGCAGTCCGGCCTTGTCGTAATCGGCAGTCATCCACCCCGCGCCGATCCCGAGCTCGAGACGACCCTCCGACAGCATGTCGAGCGTGGCCATCTCGCGAGCGAGCACGACGGGATGCTTGTAGTCGTTGCCGAGCACGAGCGGACCGATGCGCAGCGTCGACGTGACCGCCGCGGCGTGCGCCAACGCGACCGGCGGCGCAAGCGGGTGGTCGACGAAGTGGTCAGGAACGAAGAGTGTGGAGTAACCGAGGTCTTCGGCCTTGCGCGCCAGCTCGGTGAACTCGGCGGCACTGGCGATCGACGTGCCCGAGCAGATGAGGGCAAAGCGGAATCGACGGTCGTGGGCCATCGGCGAAAGTTACACGCCGGTCGAGCCGAAGCCCCCGAGCCCGCGGTCGGAATCGCCGAGCTCCGCGACCTCGCGCCACCTGATGTCTTCCACGCGTTGCACCACGAGCTGCGCGATGCGATCGCCGCGCTTCACATCGAACTTCTCGCGAGGATCGAGGTTCACGAGGATCACTCGAATCTCGTCGCGGTAGCCCGAATCGATGAGGCCGGGCGTGTTCACGATCGAGATGCCGTGACGGATCGCCAAGCCACTGCGCGGTTGCGCGAACGCCGCGAAACCGGGTGGTAAGGCGATGGCGATGCCGGTGGGAACGAGCGCGCGTTCACCGGGCGCGATCACCGCGTCGTTGCGGGCCACGAGGTCGTAGCCGGCATCGCTCGCGTGCTGGCGCGTCGGCAACGGCAGCTCGGGATCGAGGCGCCGGATCGAGACCTCGAGCATCAGCTCGGCCCGAACACGATGATGTCACCCACGTAACAGGCCACCCAGACCGAGCGTGTGGTGGGCTCGTACGTGATGCCGATCGGATGCGTGTTCGTGGGCAAGGTCTGGATCACTCCGAGGTCGCTCGTGCGCAGCGCGCTCATCGTCGACGAGTCGTAGTTCACCACGTACAAGGTGGTGCCGTCGCTCGACATCACCATGCTGCGCGGCGCCCCACCGGTGTGCACCCGGGCGACCACCTGGCGGGTGCCCACATCGATCTTGGCGACCACGCCATCGGCGTTGAGCGTGGCGTACAGGGTGCGGCCGTCGTGGCTGAGCACGAGGTGACGAGGCGCGTCGCCGACGTTGCGGATCCACGACACCGAGAACGTGTGCAGATCGATGACCGCGATGTCGCGCCCGCCCATCTCGGCCACGTACGCGACGCTGCTGTCGGGGCTCACGGCGATGCCGCGCGGGTAGCGGCCGATCGGGATCCGGTGCACCTCTCTGGCCGCCGCGCGATCGATCACACTCAGATCGAAGCTGCACCAGTTGCTGACGAGCACGTACTTGTCGTTCGGCGTGACGGCCACGTACTTCGGAACGGTGCCGACCGCGATCACTTGGTCGATCGCGAGCTTCTGCGTGTCGATCCGGTACACGTAGCTCGGGTCGTAGCCCGACGGGCCGTTGCACGAATCGCTGCCTTCCGGTCCCCAGTTCGCGCCGTACATCGAGTAGTTCGACACGTAGGCGTACCGACCGTTGTGCGTGAACGCAGCTTCTACCGGCGCGCCGCGCGAGATGCCCGGGTGGCCGCTGATGCCGAAGCTCGACAGATCCACCGAGTCGGGGATGGTCGCCTTCAACGTGCCGTCGGTGCCGTACACCGTCACCGTGTGCGTGTACATCATGTTCTGCGCGAACACGAGACCTGCGCTCGACGCGTCGACCGACTTCGGAGAGATGTGGCCGCCGATCACGTTGCGACGCACGAGCGTGAGGCTCGATGCCGGCACGGGCGGGATCGTGGTCGTGGTGGTGGGCGGGATCGTCGTCGTCGGGCGCAGCGTGGTCGACGTGGTCGACACGACCGACGACGTCGAGGTGGAGGTGGCGCGTCCTGACAAGGTGCCACCGCGCATCACCACCACTGCCGCGACCGCGACGGCAGCGGCCAGGACCGCGATGAGGACGGTGCGCGTACGCGCGGTCATCCGAAGTCGGCGAGGAGCTCCGCGTGCTGCTCAGCAGTCAACGCCACGTCGTGACGGTACTCGGGATGGTCGCACACCAACCGGACACCACCCTGGGCGAAGCTGGCAACCTGCTCCGGACGGAACCGGAAGACCAGGAAGTGGACCGCGGGCGTCGTGTCTTCGCGTGTGAGCCGCTGTTCCTCAGGATCGAATCCCCGGGCGTCGCTGCCGTCGGCGAGCACGAACCGCAGTGCCCGATGGATGCCGACGAGGCGCGGGAGCCAATCGCGCAGCTCCTCGTCGCTCGTCAGCTCCAGGAACATCGTGGCCGACAGCTCGCCTTCGTCAGGGATGAGGTCGTTGTAGACCTTCACCTCGGTGGCGACACCCTCTTCGGTGGTGATGCGCTCGGCGCGCACCATCTCGGAGATCTGCCAGTGGACCGTGTCGGTGTTCTCGAACACGAGCGACATGATCGGACCCACCTGGATCCGCCGCCGCGCCTTGAGCGCGATGATCCGCTTGCGCAGCTCGTCGCGACCCTTGTTGTACGCCCGCAGCTCGGAGATGTCGGCCACGGTGATCTTGCGCATCGTCATGCGAGGCATCCTTCACCCGAGAAGTCGACGGCCCCGGGAACGTTCCCGGGGCCACCGATCGACAATCGCCTGTGCGCGAGGCGGCGGGCAGCACACTGCCGGCCGCGACGCGGATGGCAGTTGCTATGCGTCGAGCGACTCGAGGCCCTGGCCGAAGCGACCCGCGTGGCTCTTCTCGGCGCGCGCCAAGGTCTCCAACCACTCGGCCACCTCTTCGAAGCCCTCCTCGCGGGCCGTCTTGGCGAAGCCCGGGTACATCTCGGTGTACTCGTAGGTCTCGCCGGCGATGGCCGACTTCAAGTTGTCGGCGGTGCCGCCGACCGGCTCTCCCGTGGCCGGGTCGCCGACCTCGGCGAGGAAGTCGAAGTGACCGAACGCGTGCCCGGTCTCGCCTTCGGCGACCGAGCGGAACAGCGCGGCAACATCGGGGTAGCCCTCGACGTCGGCCTTCTGCGCGAAGTACAGGTAGCGGCGGTTCGCTTGGCTCTCGCCTGCGAACGCCTCCTTCAAGTTGCTGTGCGTCTTGCTGCCATTCAGTGCGGGCATGTGCTGTGTGCTCCTTGGTGGATAGTGAGACTGGTCAACGACACTCATGGCAGGTGCCTCGGAAGATCACCTGCACGGAATCGATCGTGAAGTCGCGCCGTAACGCGCGGGGCGGTAGCACGTCGGCGGCGACCACCGGCACGTCGCGCACGCGGCCACAGCGCGTGCACACGAGGTGATGGTGGTCGTGCTCGACGTTGGGGTCGACGCGCACGCTGCCAGTACCGAGGTCGAGCAGGCGGACCGCGCCGAGCGCTTCGAGATCGTGCACCGTCTGGTACACGGTCTTGAGCGAGATGGTCGGCATCTCGGCTCGTGCGGCGTCGTGCAACGACTCGACCGTGGGGTGCTGCTCGTTGCCCACGAGATGGCGCATGATGCACTGCCGCTGCGGTGTGACTCGCCGCCCGTCGGCCCGCAATGCGGCGCTGAGCTCGTCGATGGTGCGCATCCGGCTCCGAGACTATCGACAAGGGTTGTCAACTAGCAAGTCGTGGCACTTGCCCGGCAGGCCCCCCGGATCACGCCGAGCACGGCAGAATCGGGCCATGGGTCTCACGGTCGGTTCGATGCTGGAGCGCGTCGCACGGGTTGCGCCCGATGCGATCGCCGCGACGCTCGGCGGCGCGGCCCTGACGTTCGGCGAGCTCGACAGCGCGTCGAATCGGGTGGCCAACGCGCTGCGCGGCCGCGGCGTGCTGCCGGGCGATCGAGTGGCGTGGTGGGGCGACACCGCGCTCGAAGCGCTGCCGGTGTTCGGTGGTCTCGCCAAGCTCGGTGCCGTGTTCATGCCGCTGAACGCGCGGCTCTCGGTGCCCGAGGCTGCGCCGGTACTCGAGTACGCCTCACCGCGCCTCCTGCTCACGGGAGCGTCGCATCGCGACGACGGGCACGCGCTCGGCGCGAAGCTCTCCGTCGACCATCTCGACGCGCCGGCACGCGACGCGCTCGTCGGCGCCGCCTCGGCCGCGCAGCCCGCCGACGGGCCCGACGAACGAGACACACACGTCATCTTCTTCACGAGCGGCTCGACCGGACTCCCGAAGGGCGTCGTGCTGTCGCACCGCGCGAGCTGGCTGCGGTCGTTCCCGGGCGCGACGACCGAGGCCGGCCCCGGAACCGACGGCGGTGTGGTGTGCATGTTCCCGCTGTTCCACATGGCGGGCTTCTCGATCGCGCTCGGCGCGTGGCAGGCCCGGCGCGCCGTCCACTTCGCACCCGCTGATCCCGGCGTGCTGCTCGACACGGCCGCGCGCCACCGCGCGGGGCGCATGTACTGCATCCCCGCCGTGTGGGCCCGCCTCCTCGATCACGGGGTCGATCGCTTCGATCTCTCGGCGCTCGTGGAAGCCGACACCGGCACGAGTGCCACCCCGCCCGAGCTGCTCACCGCGATCAAGGCCGCGCTTCCCCACACCGTCACCCGCGTGTTCTACGGCTCCACCGAAGCCGGGCCTGCCGCGCAGCTTGCCGATCGAGATCTCGCCCGCAAGCCGGGCAGCGTCGGCGTGGCACAGCCAGGCTGCGAGGTCACCTTGCGCGCCGGCGAGATCTGCGTGCGCTCCGACTTCCTCTTCGACGGCTACTTCGCCAACCCCGAGGCCACGCGGGAAGCGCTCACCGCCGACGGCTGGTACCGCACGGGCGACCTCGGCGCGTTCGACGACGAGGGCTACCTCTCCGTGGTGGGCCGAGCTCGCGACGTGATCCGTAGCGGCGGCGAGACGATCGCCCCCGTGGAGGTCGAAGCGGCACTCGCCGGCCATCCTGGCATCCGCGAAGTGGCCGTCGTGGGCGTGCCCGACGCGCAGTGGGGCGAGATCGTCACCGCCGTGATCGTGGCCGCCGCGGGCAGCCCTGCGCCGACCTTGGAAGACCTCCGGAGCCACTGCGCAGGCCGGCTGGCGAGCTACAAGCACCCGCGCCGCGTGGTGACGGTCGACGCGCTGCCCCGCACGGCAGCCACCGGGCAGATCCAGCGGACGCTCATCGTCGAGCGCATCGCCACGGCCGGCTGACGGCCCGGGCCAGAGGCCACGCCGCCGCGGCGCTCGCGGGCATTCCCGCTCCGCTCCGCCTCGCCGGACTATTGTTCCCGATGTGCAGAACACGGTTCTCGGAGTTGAGCACGAGGTTGCGCATCGAGCGCTGGCCGGCCGGCTCGACGCCTACACCGACGAGGTGCGCCGGTGCATCGACGCCGCCTACGAGGTGATGCGCCACACCGACACGATCGACCCCCCGGTGCGCGACATCGTGCGCACGGCCGGGCTGTCGAACGCCACCTTCTACCGCCACTTCGCCAGCAAGGACGCGCTGCTCCTCGCGGTGATCGAAGACGGGCGGCGGCGGCTCCTCGACACGCTGGCACGCCGCGTGCCCGCCGCTCCCCCGGGCGAGATGCGCGTGCGCGCGTGGATCGAGGTGATGCTCGAACAGGCCCGCAACGCGACGGCGGCCGCCAACACGCGACCCTTCGCGGTGAACGGACCGCGGCTGCGCGACCGCTTCCCCGTCGAGTCGGCCGAGAGCACGGAGCGGCTGCTCGAACCGTTGCGCGCCGCGCTCGCCGAAGCCGGCAGCTCGCAGGTGGAGCGCGACGCACGGGCGATCCACGAGCTGGCGTTCGGCACCATGAACCGCATGTTGATCGAACGGCGCACGCCTACTCGCGCCGACGTCGACCACCTCGTGGGCTTCGCCCTGCGAGCCATCACGAGGAGCTGAGGAGACGCCACGATGGAACGCGAGCTGCTGATCACCGGAATCGGCGGCCAGGGGGTGCAGCTCGCCGCGCAGGTCATCGCGCGTGCGGCGGCACTCGAAGGACGCAACGTGACCTTCCTCGGCCTCTACGGCGGCATGATGCGGGGCGGCAACACCGACAGCACGTTGGTGATCGCCGACGCACCCATCGAGTCTCCCCCGGTCGTGTCCCGCACCTGGTCGGCCATCGCGATGCACGACGAGTTCTGGGAGCCGGTGGAAGCCAAGCTCCGACCCGGCGCAGTCGTGCTGGTGAACGACGCGACGTTCCGTCGCGACGTGCACGCCGATGCCACCGTCGTGCGCGTGCGCGCCACCGAGGTCGCGGCCACGCTCGGGAACCCGCTCGGCGGTTCGATGGTGATCACCGGTGCGTACTGCGCGCTCACGGGTGCGGTCGGCATCGACGCGCTCGTGGCGGCCATGCGCGACTCGATCCCGAGCTACCGAGTGCAGCACATCGCCGCCAACGAGACGGCGCTGCGCGCCGGCGGCGACCTCGTGGAGCCCGGCGCGCATCCGTTCTGGGTGAGCGAGGTGGCGGTATGACGACCACGATCAAGTCGCGCGGCACGGTCACGATCGACGTCGAGCACTGCAAGGGATGCGAGCTGTGCATCCCCGCGTGCCCGCCTCAGGTGCTCACGATGTCGCAACCCGTGAACCGAATGGGCTTCGCCTATCCCGAGCTCCATCCCGGCTGCACGGGTTGCGCGGCGTGCCTGCTCGTATGTCCCGACTTCGTGTTCGAGGTGTTCCGGTTCGCACAGCCCGTCGAACACGAGGTGGAGTCATGAGCCTCGCGTCGCCCACCGGCACACCAGCGGGCCGCTCGCTGATGGAAGGTTCCGAGGCGCTCGTGCGCGCCGCCATCGCTGCGGGCTGCCGCTTCTTCGCCGGCTATCCGATGACGCCATTCACCGAAGTGCTCGAGCATTTCGCCCGGCTCCTCCCCGACGCGGGTGGCGTGTGCGTCAACGCCGAGTCGGAGCTCGAGGCGGTGGGCATGGCGTGGGGTGCGCTCGCCACCGGCGCACGGGCCGCCACCGGATCCACTGGGCAAGGTCTGTCGCTCATGCAGGAGAGCTTCAGCGAGATCACACTCGCCGAGCTCCCGCTCGTGATCTTCAACATGGCGAGAGGCCAGCAGGACTACTACCAAGCCACGCGAGGCGGAGGCCACGGCGACTACCGCCACATCGTGCTCGCCCCGCAAGACGTCGCCGAAGGCGTCGAGCTCGTGCAGCTCGCGTTCCACCTCGCCGACAAGTGGCGCAACCCCGTGCTGATCTACGGCGACTACCTCCTCGCTCACACGCAAGAGTCGATCTCGGTGGAGCGCATCGACTTCGCCGAGCCACTCCCGCCGAAGACCTGGGCGGTCGACGGGAGCACGAGCGGCAGCGGGCGGAGCAAGTCGGTCACGCCGCTGGGCGTGGCCAAGCACGGCCAGCCGGCCATGGGCCAAGAGGGCAAGGCGCAATACGGGGCCACGAAGATCCCGTTCATGGAACGCGAAGTGCGCAGCGAGAGCGAGTGGCTCGACGACGCCGAGACGGTGATCGTCGCCTTCGGGTCGCCGGCGAAGTTCGTGAAGTACGCGATCAAGCAGCTGCGCGCGGCCGGTCACCGCATCGGCTACGTGCGGCCCATCACGTTGTGGCCGTTCCCGTACGAAGCCGTGGCCGCGGCGGCGCGCGGCCCCCACGTGCAGCGAGTCGGCAGCTTCGAGCTGTGCGCCGGTCAGATGATCGACGACGTGCGCATCGGCGTCGCCGGAGCGGCACCCGTGCACTTCATCGGCGGCGTGTCGACCGATGGCTCCGGCTTCGGCGTGGGGCGCATCCTCGACGTGGAGCAGGTCACCGCGCGCGTGCTCGCACTGCACCAAGGCGTCGAGCAACCGACCGTGCCCGGTTACGAGACGTTCGGATATGAGATCCAGCCCCACCAGATGGAGCCGACCCGATGAGCACCACCAGCGCAAACCCGACACCGCTCGGCGCCGTGCTCAACACCACACGCGCGCCCACCGGCGCGCGCGTCGTCGAACCGCTGCTCCCCGATCTGCTGCTCACGCAAGAGCATCAGATGTGCCCCGGCTGCGGCGAGCCACTCGCGGTCCGCTGCTACCTCGACGTGCTGGCCGAGCTCGGCGTGGCGAACCGCAGCATCGCGGTAGCGGGCATCGGCTGCTACACGAGCTTCTCGGGCACCATCGACCTCGACCTCGTGCAGGCGTTGCACGGCCGCGCGCCGAGCGTCGCCACCGGCGTGAAGCGCATGTTGCCCGACTCCATCGTGATGACGCTGCAGGGCGACGGCGACATGGTCAACGAAGGCCTCCAGGAGGTGCTCCACACCGCGGCGCGCGGCGAGAGCATCACCGTCGTGCTGCTCAACAACGGCGTGTTCGGCGAGACCGGCGGTCACATGACCGCGACGAGCGTGATCGGTCAGCGCACGAAGAACAGCCTCGACGGACGCGACCCGAGCTACCACGGCTACCCGATCCTGATCGGTGACCTGATCGCGCAGCTGCAAGGCGCCGCCTATGTGGCGCGCGGATCGGTGCACAACGCCGGTGCTGTCGCCCGAACGAAGAAGATGTTCCGGCGCGCGTTCGAGGCGCAGATCAACCGCGAGGGCTTCTCGTTCGTGGAGGTGCTCACGATGTGCCCGACCGGGTGGTTCATCCCTACCCGCGAAGGGCCGCAGTACATGACCGAGACGCTCGGAGAAGTGCACATCATGGGCGAGCTCAAGGTCGACGGCCGCGTGCACACCACCGAAGAGATCCACGCCGAGAACGTCGCCCGGCAGACCGAGATCGAGGCCCAACTTGCTCGCGGCGGCCTCGACACCGAAGGCTGAGCCGATGGACTTCAGCTACCCGCCCGTAGCCGTTGCGTTTCGCGCCGAGATCCGGGCCTGGCTCGACGAGCACCTCACCGACGAGCTGCGCTCCGAGGGCGGCGCCGACATGGTGGGCGGCAACCTGGAGCGCGCGCACGACTGGAACCGTCTGCTCGCCGACGCCGGCTACGCGGCCATCGCCTGGCCGCCCGAGTGGGGCGGCCGCGGCGCCGGGATCATGGAACAGGTGGTGTTCGCCGAGGAGATGCACCGCGCCGGCGCACCCGGCACGCTCAACCCGATCGGCCTCTCGAACATCGCGCCGGCGATCATCCAGTGGGGCACCGAGGAACAGAAGCGCCGCTTCCTTCCGCCGATGCTGCGCGGCGACGACATCTGGTGCCAGGGGTTCAGTGAGCCCGACGCGGGCTCCGACCTCGCGTCGCTCTCCACGCGCGCGATCCGCGACGGCGACGTGTGGGTGATCAACGGACAGAAGACCTGGAACACGTTCGGTCATCTCGCGAACTGGTGCGAGCTGTTGGTGCGCACCGACACCGAGGCGCCCAAGCACAAGGGCATCACGTGCCTCCTCGTCGACATGACGCTTCCGGGCGTCGAGGTGCGCCCCCTCGTGACCATCACCGGCGATCCCGAGTTCAACGAGGTGTTCTTCACCGACGTGCGCGTGCCGGTCGACATGATGCTCGGACCGCAGAACGAGGGTTGGCGCGTCGCCATGACCACGCTCGCCTACGAGCGCGGCACGGTCGCCAAGCTGCACCTCGGTTCTCGTGCCAAGATCCAACGCCTCATCGATCTCGCCAAAGCCACACCGGGGCCCAACGGCCACGCGACGGCCGCGGAAGATCCGGTGATCCGCCAGAAGCTGGCGCGCAGCTATCTCGAAGGCGAGCTGTTGAAGCTGGTGAGTGAACGGGCGATCAGCGCCGAGCTGCACGGCCGTGCGATGGGCCCGGAAGGCTCGATCGCCAAGCTGGTCTGGAGCGAGCTGGAGCAGCACACGGTGGAGGTGGCGAGCGACGTGCTCGGCCCCGACGCGCTCAGCGGCCAGTGGGCGCGCGACCGCGTCTACTCGCGGGCACTCACGATCGCGGGTGGCACCACGCAGATCAACAAGAACATCGTCGCGCAGCGCATCCTCGGACTCCCCCGCGACCGCTAGTCCTGCGACGGCTTCGCCGACCGCCCGGCTCAGTCGGCTGACGCGCCCGCCATCGAGGTCACCGACTCGAGCGTCTGGCCCTCGGCAAGCGGGAAGTGGCACGCCACGAACTGACCCGGCCGCACCTCGTTGATCTGCGGCTCCTCTTGCGCGCACACCTCTTGGGCCAGCGGGCAGCGGGTGCGGAAACGGCATCCCGACGGGGGCGCCACTGGCGACGGGATCTCGCCGCCCAGCGTGGTGCGCTCGGCCGGAATCACATCGGGGTCGGGAACGGGGATGGCCGACAGCAGCGCCGCCGTGTACGGGTGCGCGGGCGTCGCGAAGAGCTCGTCGGGCGTACCGACCTCGCAGACCTTGCCGAGGTACATCACGACGACGCGGTCGCTCACGTTCTTCACCACCGCGAGGTCGTGCGCGATGAACACGAGGGTGAGCCCGTAGCGCGTCTTCATGTCTTCGAGCAGGTTGAGGATCTGGGCCTGCACCGACACGTCGAGCGCCGAAACCGGCTCGTCGCAGATGATCAGCTTCGGATCGGTGGCAACGGCGCGAGCGATCGAGATGCGCTGGCACTGGCCGCCGGAGAACTGGTGCGGGCGACGACCGCGTTGCAGCGCGGGGTCGAGCCCCACGGCCTCCATGAGCTCGTCGACCTTGGCGTTGCGCTCCTCGTCGGTACCGATCTTCCATATCCGCAAGCCCTCGCCGATGATGTCTTCGACCTTGCGGCGAGGGTTGAGCGAGCTGATGGGGTCCTGGAAGATCATCTGGATGCGCGTGCGCTCACGCCGCAGCTCCTCACCCTTCATCTGGGCGAGGTCCTTGCCGTCGAACATCACGGTGCCCGACTTCGGCGCGGGCAGCTGCATGATCGCCTTGCCCGTGGTGCTCTTGCCGCAGCCCGACTCGCCGACCAAGCCGATCGTCTCGCCCGGCATCACGTCGAGGCTCACGTCGGAGACGGCTTTGACCTTCAATCCGCTGCGTCCCACAGGGAACTCCACCACGAGGTGCTCCACACGAAGGAGCGCCTGCTTCGGGTCGCGCAGGTGCGCGGTACCGCTGCCCGCCATCAGTGACCACCTGTGACGGCCGCCGGCGGCGTGACGCCCTCGGCCTCGTTGCGGGCTCGGGCGTCGGCCCCCTCGGGCGTGCCGACAGGGTAGAAGCATGCGAACGCGTGCCCGGGCGTGGCCGCTTCGGCGAGCGGCGGCGTCTCTTGGGTGCAGCGCGGCCGAGCGTTCGGGCACCGGGGCGCGAAGCGACAACCCGGCGGCGGGTTCACGAGATCGGGCGGCCGGCCGCTGATCGCGTCGAGGCGCGTGTGGCTCGCCTGACCGAGCTTCGGGATGCTCTTCAGGAGCGCCTCGGTGTACGGATGGCGCACCTCGGAGAACAGCACGCGCGTCGGCGCCTGTTCGATGATCTGGCCGGCGTACATCACGGCGATGTCGTCGGTGCGGCCGGCGACCACACCGAGGTCGTGGGTGACGAGGATCATCGCCATGAACCGCTCACGCTGCTGCGCGGCCAGCAGGTCGAGGATCTGCGCCTGCACGGTCACGTCGAGCGCGGTGGTCGGCTCGTCGGCGAACAGCATCTTCGGGCCGCACGCCAACGAGATGGCGATCATGACGCGTTGGCGCATCCCGCCGGAGAGCTCGAACGCGTACTGCTTCAGACGGCGGTCGGGTTCGGGGATGCCCACCGACACGAGGAGCTGGCGGGCGGTGTCTTGGGCGAACTCGCGCGTCACGTCGAGGTGGTAGCGCAGCGACTCGGTGATCTGCTTGCCGATCCGCATCACCGGGTTGAGCGCCGTCATCGGGTCCTGGAACACCATGGCCATCTGGGATCCCCACAGGTGGCGGAGATCC
>JADGOO010000008.1 GCA_017882905.1 Acidimicrobiia bacterium
CCCTCGCGTCCCTCACGCTGCTGCCGGCGCTGCTCGTCGCGCTCGGCGACCGCGTCCTCGTGCGCAAGAACAGCGACGACCGCGACATCACCGCAGAGACGCGCTGGCAGCGCTGGACGGGCGTCGCACTGCGCCGCCCGGGAGCCGTGCTCGGCATTGGCCTCGTGCTGCTCGGCGCACTCATCGTGCCGTCGTTCGGCATGCACCTCGGCATGCCCGGCGCCCACGTGGTCGACAAGGGCAATACGAGCCGCGATGGCTACGACATGCTCGTGGGCGCGTTCGGCCCCGGCGCGGCCGCGCCCGCGTTCATCACTACACCCGCGGCCGATGCACCCACCGTGGTGCGGATCGCGGCGGCCGTGCCCGGTGTGGTCGACGCCCGCACGGTCACGCCACCCGCTTCCACCGGACGCGTCGTCGTGCGCGTCACCGGCTCGACCGCCGTCGACAGCTCTCGCACTGCCACGCTCATCAACACGTTGCGGTCGAGGCTCGCAACGGCCGCGCCGACAGCACGCGTCGGTGGGCCGGCGGCACAGAACCGTGACCTCACCGCCGTGCTCACCGGGCGGGCGCCGTATGCGATCGGCGTGATCCTCATCGTCGCGTTCGTGCTGCTGCTCGTGGTGTTCCGCAGTCTGGTCGTGGCGCTCACGTCGATCCTGATGAACCTGCTCACCGTCGGCGCCGCGTTCGGCTTCGCCACACTCGTGTTCCAACACGGCTTCGGCACCGGTCTGCTCGGCATCGACCATCAACCATTCGTCGATGCGTGGGCGCCACTGTTCTTCTTCGCGCTGCTCTTCGGCCTGTCGATGGACTACCAGCTGTTCCTACTGGCGGCGATCCGGGAACGCTACGAAGCCACCGGCGACACCAAGCGCGCCATCGCCGAAGGCATCGCCCGCACCGGACGACCGATCACCAACGCCGCGCTGATCATGATCGTGGTGTTCATCGCCTTCGGCATCACGGGACCGATCCCGCCGAGCGAGCTCGGACTCACGCTCGCCATGGCCGTGTTGCTCGACGCCACCATCGTGCGAGTGATGCTCGTGCCCGCCACGATGGCGCTCATCGGTGAACGCAACTGGTACTTGCCGCGCTGGCTCGAGCGCGTGCTCCCCCACGTGCACTTCAGCCACTGACCAACAACGAGAAAGGCACCGATCATGACTCCGACCTCGTCGCTCGACACCGGCGTCGAGCGCGCCGGCGACTCGACAGTCACGAGATGGCCACTCGAACGTGTGCTGTTCGCGCTGGCGGGCACGATGACACTGCTCAGCGCGCTGCTCGCAGCGACCATCAGCCCGTGGTTCTTGTTGCTCACCGCCTTCGTGGGCGTGAACCAATGGCTCTACGTCACCTTCGGCAACTGCCCGTCGTCGTGGCTACTGCGGCGCCTCGGCGTACAGCCCCGCTGCCCCAGCTGACCCCGCTGAGATCGAGTGCGGCTGCCGTCGACGTCGCGACGGCAGCCGCTTCAGTTCGGACTGGGTCAGGCTGCGGTGAGCTCGCGCTCGTCCTCGAGGCCGACGACGTCAGCACTCGTGCGCGCGCCCTCGAGGTCGAGGTGCGGCAGGATGCGCTCGAGCCAGCCCGGCAGCCACCAGTTGGCGCGGCCGACAAGCGTCATGGTTGCGGGCACGAGGACCATGCGGATGAGTGTGGCGTCGAGCAGCACGGCCACCGCGAGGCCCACGCCGAACAGCTTGCCGTTCGGGTCGTCGGTGAGGACGAACGCACCGAACACGCTGATCATGATCAGCGCCGCCGACGTGATCACCCGTGCGGTGCTCGACAGGCCTCGAACCACCGCCATGTGGTTGTCGCCGGTCGCCACGTACTCCTCGCGGATGCGAGACAGGAGGAAGACCTCGTAGTCCATCGAGAGCCCGAACAGGATCGCGAACATCATGAGCGGAAGGAACGGGTTGATCGGCATGGTGCTGTGCAGTCCGATGAGCTCGTTGCCCCAACCCCACTGGAACACCGCCACGAGCACGCCGTAGGCGGCGGCGATCGACAGCAGGTTCATGAGCGCGGCCTTGAGCGGTACGAGGATCGACCGGAACACGATCATCAGCAGCAGGAACGACATCGCCACGATCGCGGCGATGAACACCGGTAGACGGCTGGCGATGCGGTCGGTGAGGTCGGTTGCCATCGCCCGGCCGGTGAGCGACACCCGCGCACGGGTCCCGTCAACTGCGTTCGGCACCACGGCAGACCGGAGGTGATGCACGAGCGCATCGGTCCGTGCGTCCTGTGGCGATGTGGTCGGGTTGGCGGTGAGCACGGCGGTGTTGCCGGCACGGTTGAAGACCGGCGCCGTCACCGCGCTGACCCCGGGATCGGCCTGCAGCGCGTCGTGCACGCGGTCGACGGCGATCCGGTCGGCGTGGGAAGGGATCTCGACGACCACTTCGATCGGACCGTTGAATCCCGGACCGAATCCCCGAGCCAGCTCGTCGTAGCCGGTGCGCTGCGTGGTGTGCGGGGCGGCGTTGCCGTCGTCGGGTACGCCGATGCGCATGCTCAGCGCGGGAACGGCGATCGTGCAGAGCACGCCGAGGCTCAGGAGCGCGTAGCGCACCGAGTGGCTGCCCACGTGGTGCGCCCACCGTCCGGAGATCGTCTCATCAGCGGGCTTGGTGACGTGCGACTTGCGGTGGATCGAGAGCTTGTCGATCTTCGTCCCCGCGAGACCGAGCAGGCCGGGGAGCAACGTGATCGCGGCCGCCATCGCGACCATCACCACCAACGCAACCGACACACCCATCGAGGAGATGGCGGGCAGACCGGCGAGGAACAGGCCGAGGATGGCGATGACCACGGTCGTGCCTGCGAACAAGACGGCCTGGCCGGCGGTCGCGTTCGCCGTACCGGCCGAGTCCTCGACGCTCATTCCCTCGTGGAGGTGCTGGCGGTGCCGGGTGACGATGAACAGCGCGTAGTCGATGCCGACGCCGAGGCCGATCATCATGCACAAGATCAGCGAGAACTCGGGAACGTTCATGACCGCCGAGAGCACGCCGACAGCTGCGGCGCCGACGAAGATGCCCATGAGCGCCGTCACGATCGGGAGGCCCATGGCGACGATCGAGCCGAACGCGATCAGCAGCACGATGATCGCGATGCCCACACCGATCAGCTCGCTGCTCGGGGCCTTCTGCGCGAGCTGTGCGAGCGGACCGGTGAGCTCGACCTGCACTCGGCCGACGCGGGCACGGTGCGCGACCGCCGTGGCGTCGGCGAGCTGTGTGGCCGTGAGCTTGTCGACCGCGTATGAGACGTCGAGGTAGGCCGTCCGCCCGTCGGCGCTCACGGCCGCGGCGTGGGGTGCGAACGGATCGGTGACGCCGGCGACGTCGTGTCCGGCGGCGAGCTGCGCACGCGCCCGATCGACGGTGGCCGCGTGGCCGGCGTCGTCGAGTCGGCCGGCGTCGGCGTGGAGCACGATGCGCGCCGACTGGCCGCCCCGGCTCGGGAAGCGGGCGTTCAGGACGTCGGCGGCGTGCTGGGACTCGACACCGGGTACGCGCTCGCTGTTGTCGAACTTGCCGCCCGCGCTCGCTTGCAGCCCGATGACAGAGACGGCTGCCAGCAGCCAGACGCCGATCACGACGAACGGGTGCCGGGCGCAGTTGCGGCCGAGGCGGTACAGGAATGCGCTCACGAGATCCTCCTGGAATCGGGCCCGCGTCGTGCGGGACGACCTCACCTTCCAGGAGCGCGCTGACTTGGCGCTGCGCCGACGCTGAACAACCCTCAGTCGGCGGGAACGGCCAGGTCAGCCGCCTGCCCGAGCGCGAACGCGGCCGAGAACGCGACCGCGCCGAGCGCCGCGACTGCGGTGTCCCGGGCGAGTTCCTCGTCGCCGCGCTGGAAGGCCGGCACTTCGGCGTTCGCATCGGCGCGCAGGCGCGCCGCCTGCCCGAGCAGGGTCGCCGCGCGCTCCGGGTCGTCGCTCTCGGCGGCGATGGCAGCGAGTACGACACAGCACGCGGCGGCCGCGGCCCAGAGCTCGCTCTGGGGGTCGACGCGGTTCCGGAACCGGCGGGGATCCCCGACCCGATAGAGCTCCAACGCTTCGGTGGCCGCGGCGGTGGCACCATCGTCTCGGCGGAGCCGATGCAGCGCGGCCATGCCAGTGAGAGCGAGCAGCATCACCGGCGCGTTCCGCAGCCGGCGGGCGCCGTCAAGCGCGCGCTGAAAGGTCGTCTCCGCGCGCGCGACATCGCCTTCGTGGAGCAACGCCCATCCGAGACGGGCGAGCAGCGACCCGGTGAACCCCCGCAGTCCACACGCGTCGTTCGTCGCGATCGCCTGATCCAATGCCCGGACCGCGGCGCCGTAGTCGCCCGCGCGTTCGTCGAAGTCGGCGACCACATCGAGCGTCATCGAGAGCATCACCGGGCGATCGATGCGCGCGAAGCCCGCCGCGGCCGCGCGGTAGTGCGCCTCGGCTGCGGCGAGGTCGCCCTCCTGGATCGCCAGCTTCCCGAGCGAGTAGGCGCGCGCGGCGATCGCGAAAGGCTCCTGTGGAGACTCGCCGTAGCTGTCGAGGAGGATCAACCGGCGCCGGCGCGCCTCGTCGCGGTCGCCGCGGGCGTTGGGCAGCTCGGCATAGAACGAGTACGCCAACGCCACCGACTTGACGTCGTCGTGCCGGCGGAAGATCTCCAGCGCGGCTTCCAGGTCGTCGTCGCAGTGTTCGCGCGCGCCGGCCAGGAAGTCGATCAAGCCGCGACCCGTGAGCGCGAGCGCGCGCGTGCGTTCGTCGGCCTCCCCTGCGCATCCGAAGGCGTCATCGAGCCAACGCTTGCCCTCGATCACCATGCCCGCGAGCCAGTGCGGCCAGCACGTGCCTCCGGCGATCGCCAGCGCGGTTTCGGCGTCGCCGTTGGCAACCGCCCACTCGAGCGCCGCCCGGAGGTTGTCGTGCTCCTGGTCGATGCGCGTCAGCCACGCCCGCTGGCCATCGCCCGTGTACGCGACGGCGCTCAGCGCACACAGCTCGGCGTAGTACTTCGCCATTGCATCCCGAATGCGGCCGGCATCGCCGCGTTCGGTCAACTTCTCCTTGCCGTACTCCGCGAGCGTCTGCAGCTGCGTGTAGCGCAGTCCGGTGCCCTTCGGAACGGCGACCACGAGCGACTTGTCGACGAGGGCGTGGAGGTGGTCGGCGAGGTCCGCCGCGGCGAGCGTCTCATCCGCGCAGACCGCTTCCGCCGTGGCCAGGTCGCAGCCCCCTGGGAAGACCGACAGGCGTTCGAGGACGCGCTGCTCGTCGTCGAAGAGGAGCTCGTAGCTCCAGTCGACCACGGCGCGCAGCGTCTGTTGGCGTGGGAGCGCGGTGCGCGAGCCGCCCGTGAGCAAGCGGAACCGATCGTTCAGACGCGACGAGATCTGCGCGATCGGGAACGCTCGTGTGCGGGCCGCGGCGAGCTCGATGGCGAGCGGCAGCCCGTCGAGACGCGCGCAGATGTCGGCGATCGCCGACTGATGCTCGCCGGAGACCTCGAGCGACGCGCCGGCCGATCGCGCCCGCGCGACGAAGAGACGCACGGCGTCGCCGGCTTCGAGCGGCGGCACGGGCCAAACGGTCTCGCCGCCCACGCGCAGTCCTTCACGGCTCGTTGCGAGAAGGCGCAGTCCCGAGCAGCGCCGCAACAGGTCCTCGGCGACCTCGGCCGCGGTCGTGATCACGTGCTCGCAGTTGTCGAGCACCATGAGCATCGCTCGGTCGCCGATCAGCTCGGCCAGCCGACTCGGGTCGGGCAGCTCGAGCGCGGCGGCGATCGCGGCTCGGACCCCGGCCGGATCGCCCACGGGCGCCAGCTCGACCAGGACGCCGCCGAACGTCAGGCTCGCCGACGCGGCGCGCGCCACCTCCAGCGCGAGTCGCGTCTTGCCGACACCGCCCGGCCCGACGAGGGTCACGAAGCGGTGATGCGCAAGCACTTGGGTCAGCTCGCTCAGCTCGGCATCGCGCCCGATCAGCGGTGTCAGCGCTTCGGGGATGATCGAGCGCCGTTCGGGCGCGGCGATCGCGTCGCCACCTTCGACCTCCGGGGCATCGAGCGATCGGTCCTGGGCGAGGATGGCCGACTCGAGCTGACGCAGCTCATGACTCGGTTCGAGCCCGAGCTCGTCGCCCAGGATGCGACGACCATCCTGGAAGACACGCAGCGCGTCGGCCTGCCGGCCGGCCCGATACAGCGCGAGCATCAGCAGGCCGCGCAACCGCTCGCGCAGCGGATGCGCCGCGACGACCGCCTCGAGCTGGACGATCACGCCCTGGTGACGACCGAGCGCAAGATCGAGGTCGATCCGCTCCTCGATCACGGCCAGCCGCAGCTCCGACAACCGGGTGATGGCCGCGCTCGCGAACTCCTCGTACGTGAAGTCGGCCAGCGCATCGCCCCGCCACAGCGCATCCGCCTCGGCCAGCAACTGGACCGCGGCACTCCGATCACCATCGAACGCCGCCTGCTGTCCGGCCGCAACGAGCTGCTCGTAGCGGTGCACGTCGATGGCTTCCGGCGCCAGCTCGAGCGCGTAGCCGCCACCGCGCATGGCAACGAGATCCGGCGAGCCCAAGGCACGGCGGAGCTTCGAAGCGAGCCCCTGCAGACCGTTTCGCACGGCCGCCGGCGGAGTCTCGCCCCACAGCGCGTCGACGATCTGCTCCGTCGGAACAACTCGGCCCACGTGCATCGACAGCATGGCGAGGAGCGCCCGCAGCTTCGCTCCCGCGACCGCGACCGGCTGTTCGTCGTCGTCGAGCACCTCGAGCTCACCGAGTAACCCGACGCGCATAGGACCGACGGTACTCGGCGCCTGCTGCTCGAACCTCAGTGCGACGTCAGCCTGCGATCAGCACCCTGGCCCACCCTGGCACCATGACGCTCACCGTCTTCTGGCTCGGGACTGACGCCCGCGCAACGACCTGGTCGCGGCGATGAACGCGATCGAGCAGGCCCTGATCGCGGCCCTGGCCGCAGCCAATGGTGACGTGGCCGCGGCGCGCGAGCACATCGCGTGCGCGCAAGGGCTCGCCCGCGCCACCGCCCGGCGTGAACGTCAGATCGTCGAGATCGCGTCGTTGGCGATCGCGAACAACCGTGAGCGCGCCGCCGGACTCACCCTCGAGCACATCGTGGAATTCCCCGATGACGCTGAGCTCCTGGTCCGGGTGGCCGGCGCGCCACGATGACGCTCGCGGCGAATCAGCCGGACGTCAGCCGCGCGACAGCACCCTCGTGCATGGTCTCGACATGAGCACACACCACGACACCTATCCCGTTCGGTTCTCCGTCGACTACCCGGATCGACCGCTCAATCGAGTGACGACCGGCTTTCGCATCTTCGCCGTCATCCCCATCGCCATCGTGCTGA